>DATBSS010000527.1:0-3998 GCA_036559665.1 Myxococcaceae bacterium | reverse complement strand
GCCGGCCTGGCGGTACTCGGAGCAGGGATGGGCATCGGCAAGCTGGCGGCCGCGGCCATGGACGGCACGTCCCGGCAGCCGTCCGCCGGCGGCGACATCCGTACATCCATGATCATCGCCGCTGCGCTCATCGAGGGCGTGACCCTCTTCGCCGAGGTGGTCTGCATCATCCTCGCCAACAAGACGTAGCGCTCATCGCGCCGATGAGGCGCTGGTCCGGCGCGGGCGCGCTCTCACGGGCGCGCCCCGCCGTTCCGTCGTAGAAGGAGCTTTGGGAACCGACATGAACCACCTGATGCTGCTGGCGTCGAGCTTCACCGAGGTCAAACCGGGCCTCATCTTCTGGACCCTCATCACCTTCGTCCTGGTGGCGCTCATCCTCCGCTCGCGCGCCTGGGGCCCCATCCTCTCCCTCGTCGAGGAGCGCGAGAAGCAGATCGCCGCGTCGGTGGAGTCCGCCAAGAAGGAGCGCGCCGAGGCGGAGAAGTTGCTGGTCGAACAGAAGGCCGCCCTCGCCAAAGCCCGCGAGGAGATGGCCGAGGCGATGCGCAAGAGCCAGGCGGAGCTGGAGCGCTTCAAGGAGCAGGTGATGGCCGAGGCGCGCAAGAAGGGGGAGCTGGAGCTGGAGGGCGCCCGGAAGCAGATCCAGGAGGAGAAGAACAAGGCCATCTCCGAGGTGAAGGTGATGGCGGTAGACCTGGCGCTGCACGCTGCCGAGCGCCTCCTGAGCGAGAAGCTGGACGACAGCAAGCACCGGAAGCTGGCGGAGCAGTTCCTCGCCGAGCTCCCCAACGGTCGCCGCTCGAACTAGGCGAGAGCAGGACCCTCTCCGTGACGCTGTCCATCGGAATCGTCGGGCTGCCGAACGTCGGCAAGTCCACCTTGTTCAACGCGCTCTCGGCCGCGGGCGCGCAGGCCGCCAACTACCCGTTCTGCACCATCGAGCCGAACGTGGGCGTGGTCCCCGTCCCGGACGAGCGGCTGGACCGGCTCTCCGCGCTGGTGAAGCCCAAGAAGACCATCCCCACCTCGCTGGAGTTCGTGGACATTGCCGGGCTGGTGCGCGGCGCCTCCAAGGGGGAGGGGCTGGGCAACCAGTTCCTGGCCAACATCCGCCAGGTGGACGCGGTGCTGCACGTGCTCCGCTGCTTCGTGGACGACAACGTCACCCACGTCGAGGGGAGCGTGGACCCGGCCCGCGACAAGGAGGTCGTGGACACCGAGCTGTGCCTGAAAGACCTCGAGACGGTGGAGAAGCGCCGCGAGCGCACCCAGAAGAACACCAAGGTCCCGGGCAAGGCCGGCGAGGAGGCGAAGGCGGAGCTGGTGTTGCTGGACCGGGTGAAGGCCGGCCTGGACCAGGGCCTGCGGGTGAAGGCGCAGGGCCTGTCCGAGGATGACCACGCCAGGCTGCGCGAGCTGTTCCTGCTCACCGACAAGCCGGTGCTCTACGTGGCCAACATCGGCGAGGCGCAGCTGGGCAAGGACGACCAGGACGCCCGGGTGAAGGCGGTGCGCGAGCTGGCGGCGAAAGAGGGCGCGGAGGTGGTGGTGCTGGCCGCCGGCATCGAAGCGGAGATCCAGCAGCTCCCGCCCGAGGAGCGGAAGGGCTTCCTGGAGAGCGTGGGGCTGGACGAGCCGGGCCTCAACAAGGTGGTGCGCGCGGGGTACCGGCTGCTGGGCCTGCAGACGTACTTCACGGTGGGCGAGGACGAGTGCCGCGCCTGGACCATCAAGAAGGGCTGGCTGGCGCCCCAGGCGGCCGGCGTCATCCACACCGACTTCGAGCGCGGCTTCATCAAGGCCGAGGTGTTCGCCTGGGAGGAGCTGCTCCGCCTCGGCTCGGAGGCCGCGGTCCGGGACAAGGGCCTGCTCCGGGTGGAGGGCAAGGAGTACGTCGTCCAGGACGGCGACTGCATGCACTTCCGCTTCAACGTCTAGCGGCGCCGGTGATCACCACCCTGAGTCGGCTCCGGCTCCTCAAGGGCCCCCCGCCGGAAGGGCCGGTGCACTTGTCCCGGTGGTGCGCCGAAGGCTCGCTGGAAGGCGGGATCTCCGTGGCCCTGGACGTGCGCCCGGACGAGCTGTTCGGCCACCTGGCGGCGTTGCTGGGCGGTTCGGCGCGGCGGCTCAAGGTCCTGGACGTCCGGGACCGGCCCGAGCCCCGGATGGTGGTCGCCCGCGGGCCGGGGCTGGAGCCGGAGACCTGGGACGTCCCGGACGTGCCGGCGCTGGTGGAGCGGCTGAACGCGCTGGAGGGCGGGGGCCTGGTGGCGATGCTGGGCGAGTGGGACGACGCGCTTCAGCTCTGGTGCCTGCCGCGGAACGCGGTGCGGGCGCTGCTGCGCGAGCGCGAGTTCCGGCCGGAGAACCTGGACGAGCTGCGGCGCCTGGCTACTTCTTGACGCCGGACACGCAGCAGCGGTTGGTCACCTTGGGTTCGGCCAGCTTGTCCTTGAGCTGGCAGCGGCCGGGTTTCCCATTCGCGGGCTTCACGAAGGTGTAGCCCTTGCACTTCGGCTCGCCAGCGCAGTCCATGGCGCACTGGGCCGCGTCCCCGTCCGCCATCTCGTAGTCGCGGAAGTCGCCGCCGATCCGCATCGTGTTGGCTTCCACCGTCACGTCCGGGCGGCCGTCCTCGTCGGCGTCATCCGGCTCGCCGTCGTCCGGTTCGTCGAGGTCGATGTCATCGCCCCCGCCCGGTCCGGAGGGTCCGTCCTTCGACGGCTCGACGCCGGGCAGGTGGACGACGTCGTGGCCCATGACGAAGTCGAGCTGCTGGAAGGTGAGGGTGCCGGCGCGATCCGTCGCCCGGACGAACAGCGCGCCTTCGCCCTTGGGCCCGCTGAGCGGGATGCGGGCGGTGGTGGTCGTCACGCCGCCCGCGGACTGGGCGTTGATCTGGACCATCATCCCGGCCTCCACCGGCGCACCGAGGGCCTTCTGGACGTCCGGGTCCGCCTTCGCGCGGGTGACCGCCTCCTGGTAGGCGTGCGAGTTCTTGACCGCGTTGAAGGTGAAGAGGACGGAGCCGCCGATGCAGCAGCCGCAGGTCGCCAGCAGGGACAGGCAACCGACGGGCACGAACCACTTCCAGTTGCGCGACCACCACCCGCCCTGCGGGATCGTCTGATCCATTCCCTCTCCCTGGAGCGGCCATCATACGGCCCTGCGCCGGAGGGATTGCGACGTTATTGTGGGGCCACCGAGATGTCCTTCCAGCGACTCCTCCGGCCATTGCTGGGCGTCACCACCATGGTCTCCCTGGTGGTGTTCCTGCACCTGTACCTGGGGGCCCGACTCATCGTGGGGCTGGGGTTGACGGGGGTGGCCGCCTCGGCGGCCTGGACGGCGGTCGCGCTGCTGTTCGCGTCCGTGCCGCTCGGCGCGCTGACCACTCGCGTGGGCCCCCGGTGGGTAGGCGTCCCGCTGTGGTGGGTGTCCCACCTGTGGATTGGAATCTTCGGGTTGCTGCTGGTCACGGTGCTGACCGGGGACGTGGCGCGTTGGCTGTGGGCGGCGATCACCTCGCCTTCCGCGCAGGCCGCCCAGCGGGCGGTGCGGGTGGAGGCGGGGGTGGTGCTGGGGCTGTTGCCGCCCGCCATCGTCTACGGCTACCGGACGGCGCGCGGGCCCGCCCGCATCGAACGGGTGACGGTCCCCATTCCGGGGCTGGGCGCGGGGATGGCCGGGCTGAAAGTGGTGCAGATCAGCGACCTGCACATCGGCCAGACGCTGGATGGGCGGTTCCTGGAGCGGGTGGTGGAGCAGGTGAACGCGCTGGAGCCGGACGTGGTGGCCATCACCGGAGACCTGGTGGACGGGACGGTGGCGCGGCTGCGGGGCGAGGTGGCGCCGCTTTCCCGGCTGCGGTCGAAGCTGGGCGTCTTCTACGTGAATGGGAACCACGAGTACTACTCGGGGCCGGTAGCGTGGGAGCGGCACGTGGCGTCGCTGGGCATCACCGTGCTCCACAACGAGCACCGGGTGGTGGAGCG
>DATBSS010000526.1:0-6568 GCA_036559665.1 Myxococcaceae bacterium | reverse complement strand
TCGTCTTCACCGCCTGGCCGGACGCGGCCAGCTCGGCGGGGCGCTCCGGGCGCAGCGTCCCGTCCGCCAGCTCCAGCGCGCGACGCCTGGCCGCCTCCAGCAGGATGGGCCGGGGCACCACCTCGTCCACCAGGCCCAGCTTGCGCGCCTTGGATGGCTTGACGCTCTTGGCGGCGAGGATCATGTCCAGCGCGGCCTGCGCGCCGATCAACCTCGGCAGCCGCTGCGTGCCGCCGGCGCCGGGCAGCAGGCCCAGCTGCGTCTCCGGCAGTCCGAGCTGGGTCTTCGGGCTGTCGGAGGCGATGCGGTAGTGGCAGGCCAGCGTCCACTCCAGCCCGCCGCCCAGGCAGTTGCCGTGGATGGCGGCCACCACCGGCTTCTTCGACGCGGCGAGCTGGTTGAAGCCCTCCTGCCCCGACCGCGAGGCCGCCTCCGCCTCCTCGCGCGACTTGATGGTCTCCAGGAAGTCGATCTTCGCGCCGACGATGAAGCTGTCCTTCTTGCCGGAGGTGAAGACCACCGCCTTGACCTCGGGCGCGGACATCGCGCGGTCCAGCGCGGCGGTGAACTCGCGGCCGATCTCCGGGGAGAGGGTGTTCACGCTCTCGCCCTTGATGTCGAACGTCAGCACGGCCACGCCGTCCTCGACGCGGTACTCGAAGGAGGGTTCCATGGCGTTTAGCGCTCCAGCACCACCGCGGCGCCCAGTCCCCCGGCGGCGCACACGGTGCAGAGAAGGGTGTTCTTGTTCCGGCGCTTCAGCTCGTTCAGTCCCTGGGTGATGACGCGCGCGCCGGTGGCGCCGAAGGGGTGCCCGAGCGCGATGGAGCCGCCGTTGACGTTGAGCCGGCTCCGGTCCACCTCGCCCAGCGGCTCCGCCCGGCCCAGCTTCCTGGCGAAATCCTTCGAGGCGAAGGCCTGGATGTTGGAGGCCACCTGGGCGGCGAAGGCCTCGTGCATCTCGACCAGGTCGATCTGGGAGAGCGTCATCCCGGCGCGGTCCAGCGCCAGCGGCGCCGCGTACGCGGGCCCTTGCAGGAGCTGGTCCGCCGGGTCGGTGGCGGCGTAGGCGAAGGCGCGCACGAAGCCCAGCGGCTCCATCCCCAGCGACTTCGCCCGCTCCTCGGACATCATCAAGAGCGCGGAGGCGCCGTCGGTGAGCGGCGAGGCGTTGCCGGCGGTGATGGTCCCGTAGCGCCGGTCGAACACCGGCTTGAGCTGGGCCAGCGCATCCATCGAGGTGTCCGCTCGGACGATGTTGTCCTTGTCCGCCACCGCGTCGAACGAGGGCGGCACCGGAACGTGCATCACCTCGCCGTCGAACTTCCCCTCCTGCCACGCCTTGGCCGCGTTGTGGTGGGAGGCGAGCGCGATCTGGTCCTGCTCCGCGCGCGAGATGCCGTTCTCCTTGGCCATCTTCTCGCAGGACTCACCCATGGTCTGGCCGGTGGAGAACTCGGCGATGGCGGGCGGCGTGGGGAGCAGGTCCTTGGGCTTGAGCTTCTGGAACGGGCGGAGCTTGCCCGGCAGCGACTTCGACTTGGCAGACGAGGCCAACGCCTGGGCCAGCGGGCGGCTGGCGAAGATGGGCACGTCGGACATGCACTCGGTGCCGCCGGCGATGGCGACCTCGGAGAGCCCGAGCGCGATGGAGTTGGCCGCGTCCGTCATCGACTGGACCGAGGTGGCGCAGGCGCGCGAGACGGTGTGCGCGTCGGTGGAGCGCGGCAGCCCGGCGGCGAGCACCACCTCGCGGGCGATGGAGGGGCCGGTGAGACCGGGGATGACCTGGCCGAACACCACCTGGTCGATCTCCTTCGGGTCCAGCTCCGCCCGCTGCACCAGCTCCTGGACCACGATCCGTCCCAGGTCCAGCGCGGTCAGTCCCGCGAACGCGCTTCCCATCTTCACGAAGGGCGTCCGCAGCCCCTTCACGATCGCCACGCGCCGGTGGCCGTTCGACGTCTTCGCCATAGGCGGGTGGCTATACGCGCGGGCTACGCGACGCGTCAAGGCGCGGCGGCCGAGGCGTCAACCAGCGGTTGATGGCTCGAAGCGGTGCACGGCGTCCACCATCGCCTTGGCCGCCTCGGGGTCCGTGGGCGGGAGGATGCCGTGGCCCAGGTTGAAGATGTGCCCGCGCGGTCCGGCGCGGCGGAGGATGTCCTGCACGCGCTCCTCCAACTCGGCGCGCGGGAGGAAGAGCGCGGTGGGGTCCAGGTTGCCCTGCACCGGGGTGCCGGTGCCGAGGACGCGGCGCGCGTCGTCGATCTGGATCCGCCAGTCGAGGCCGATGACGTCCGCCCCGGTGCGCTGGAGGAGCGGGAGCAGCGTGGACATGGAGGTGCCGAAGACGATGACGGGCACCTGGGGCTTGAGCGCGGCGACGATGCGGGTGAGGTACGGGAGGCTGAAGGACTCGAAGTCGCGCGGGGAGAGCTCGCCGCCCCAGGAGTCGAAGATCTGCACGGCGGAGGCGCCGGCCCGGACCTGCATCTGGAGGTAGGGGATGAGGGTGCGGGTGAGCGTTTCGAAGAGGGCGTGCGCGGCGCGAGGCTGTTCGAAGAGGAGGCGCTTGGTGTTGAGCCAGTTCTTGGTGCCGCCGCCCTCCACCATGTACGCGGCGAGCGTGAACGGCGCGCCGCAGAAGCCGATCACCGGGACGGAGTCGGAGAGCGCGCGGCGGGTGCGGCGGATGGCCTCGCCGAGGAAGCCCATGGTCTCCTCGGGGTCGGGGACGCGGAGCTTCTGGATGTCCTGCTCCGAGCGCAGCGGCGAGGGGAGGTGCGGGCCGTGGTCCCCCAGCTCCAGGGCCATCCCCATCGCCTCCACCGGGATGAGGATGTCCGAGAAGATGATCGCCGCGTCCACGCCGAGACGCCGCACCGGCTGCACCGTCACCTCCGCCGCCAGGTCCGGCGTCTTGCAGAGCTGGAGGAAGGGGATGCCGGCGCGGATCTCCCGGTACTCGGGGAGGTAGCGGCCGGCCTGGCGCATCAGCCACACCGGCGTCCGGTCCACCGGCTCGCCCCGGGCGGCCCGGAGGAGGCGGGTGTTGGCGGGTGCGGGGGGTTGGGACTGGGCGGGGTCGGTCACGGGCGTTGGTGGCGCTTCTATCGCTCCGCGTCCGGTCTCGCTACGGCGGGACCAGGAGCGAGTCGAGGAGGGAGGCGACCTGGCCGCCGATGGCGGGGGCGGCGGCGGCCACCGCCTCTTTGTGGCGGGTGCCGGAGGTGGAGATGATCACCGGGACGTCGACGACGCTGACGAGCGGCGAGCCCTCCACGTCCGGGCGGTCGCCGGAGATGCGGACGTGGACCACCCAGCGGAAGCGCGCGCCCTCGGCGCCCTGGTAGTGCGCGCGGGTCTCCACCAGGAGCAGCAGGGCGGCGTCGCGGCCGTGGGTGGTGAGCTGGGCGAGGCGCTGATCGGGCTCGGGGAGCGAGGGGAAGCGGGTGGAGATCACCTGGTGCGGGAGCTCGCGCAGCTCGAGGTCGCGGGAGTAGACAGCGTCGCGGACGGCGGTGGTGATGGCGTCGCCGGCGGAGTCGACCAGGCCGCCCGGGAGGTCGATGACGGAGGCGGCGAGGACGGTGGCCGCGCCCGCGGGGCTGGAGCCGAGGTGGCGGCGGGCGGCCCGCCGCGCGCAAGAGGGAGAGAGGGCGAACGCGAGCGCGGCGAGGAGCAGGAGCGCCCAGGAGCGCTTCGACTTCGGTGGCAGGGAGGACACGGCGGCCGGCGAGCGTAGCCGGTTCCAGCCTAGTCGTCGGAGTCGCGGCCGCCGTGCTGGTGGCGGGGGCGCCGGCCGAGGATGCGAGCCAGTTCCTGGAGTTGGCGGTCCAGGCGGGCGATGGCTGCGGCGTACTCGGTGGCGGTGGCGGTGGCGGGGGTGTGGAGGCGGAGGCGGTTGGGGCCGGGGTCGGGGGCGGAGGAGGCCTCGACGAGGAAGCCCTGGCAGATGAAGGCGAGGACGTCGGCGGGGGAGCGCAGCTCGTCGCCGAAGCGTTCGGGCGGGGCGGGAAGTGGAGTGACGGAAGGGAGCCCGATCTGGGAGACGGCGAGCACCGCGTGGGCGAGGGCGGTCCGGGAGAGATCGGGGCGGGAGTAGTCCTCGGGGAAGACGCCCTCCAGGCGGGGGTTGCGTTTGAGGACGGAGATCATCATCGCGTCGACGGCGCGGCCGAGGTTGCCGGGTTCAGGCGAGGCAGCGGCGCGGTGGAGGCGCTCCCAGCGGGCGGCGGGGACGATGAAGGCGACACCAGCGGCGTGGTAGGCGTCGGGTTGCGAGAGGATCTGGTGGCGCTCCTCGTCCAGGGAGAAGTAGACGGACCGGGCGTCGCGGGACTCGCGGTCCAGCCAGGAGCGGCGCTCGGCGAAGGACTCGTCGAGGTAGCGGAGGAAGACCAGGCCCAGCACGCGACGTCGGAACTCGCCGGGGTCGATGCCCGGTTGCAGGGCGTCGATCCCGGCCCAGAATTCGCGCTCCAAGTCGCGCAGATGGGGGTGGCCAGCCCGCATGGGGAATCAACCCCGATCAGCAAGGCATGCGCCACGGGCGGACGAGAAGAACCACCAATAAGTTTAGGTGTTTAGAAGCAGTCAAGCCATGGGGGGACGGTGTCACACCGAACATTCCACAGGGCGTGAATGCCGGTTCTGGGTAAGAAGTTCAGCCCGGTTCCGGATCCGCCCTTCCGGATCCACCCGGACCCACCGTCCTTGACAGTGCCCCGGGTCGGTCAGTACAAGGCCCACGCTTCGCGGGCGGGGCGGATAGCTCAGCGGTAGAGCATCGCCCTTACAAGGCGACTGTCACAGGTTCGATCCCTGTTCCGCCCAAGAGGAACCCCATGGGGGGTTAGTTCAGTTGGTTAGAACGCCGGCCTGTCACGCCGGAGGCCACGGGTTCAAGTCCCGTACCCCTCGCTGAAAGAGAGCCTCCAGGTTCGCGAGAACTGGAGGCTTTTTCATTTCCAGCTCTTGCTGTGACAGCGCTGTGACAACCGCTTCCGGCGCGGTGGACCCCGGGGGCAAAGGGGGGAGCTGGAGCTTCGCCACCTCCGCGCACAGAGCATCCCAGGTCGGGGTCAGGTACTGGTCCATGACGCTGCCGCTCGGACCGTGGGTGCACCAGCGAAGGATGTCCTTCCGAGCGCCGTCGCTCACGGCGAGGCTGATGAACGCACGGCGACCGTCGTGCTGCCGCCGGAGCCGGAAGCCCAGCAACTCCAGGTCGCGGTGGAGTTGACCCAGTCCGCGGTTGACCTTGCGGTGCGTGCCGCGCCGAGTCGGGACGATCAGGTCGTCCGGGCGGGGCGGCCGGCCCATCAGCTCTGGCCAACCGCGCTCGCGCCACCGCGCCAGAAGGTCGGCAAGCGCCGGGTGGACCGGCATCTCCCGGGCGCGCTTCTTCTTTGGCTCTTTCACCACCTTGAGCCTGGTCGAGAAGCTGGAGTGGATGTGAAGGCGCCCGAGCGGCTCCAGCGAGTCGTCGTAGTCCGCCCAGGTGCGCGCGGCGGCCTCCCCGAAGCGCATGCCGCCCAGAAAGATCAGCCCGTACATCATCCGGCGGTCGAAGAGTAGGCGCTCGTCGCTCACCAGCGCGGCGACCTCGGCGCGGGAGAAGACCGCGGTGGCGCGCCAGGCCGGATCCGCATCGACGCGCTCGGGAAGCTCGCCATCGGAGACGCTGAGCGCGCACGGATTGGCATCGATCAGCTCGGCCTTGAAGGCGGCTCGGAAGAGCTTCCGTGTGGTCCCGTAGATGTTGTGGACCGTCTTCGGAGCGACCTTCGGCTGCAAGACCGCGAAGAGGTCGCTGATCTTCTGGGGCCTGATCTCGGTCAGCACCTCCTTTCCGAGGACCGGGAGGATGTGGTTGTCGAGGTGGGACTTCTGATCGATGACGGCGCCAGGGCTCTTGAGCGCCAGCCGCTCCAGGTACCGCGCCGCCCAGGCGGCGACAGTCAGCGGCCCATCGCTGCTGAGCCCGGTCTCCTTCTCCGCCCTCACCCGCCGCTGGATTTTCTTGAGGACCGTCTTGGCCTCTTCTTCCTGGCCCACCTTGAGCGGCTGGAGCGACCGGCGCTGCCGGTGACCCTGCGCGTCGTAGTACCAGCACCAGAGGTACTCGCTCTCCGGCCGCGTGTAGATCTTCCCCATCAGCGTCTCCCCAGAACCTGGTTGGCCACCGCCTCCAGCTGAACATCGGTCATACGTTCGGACTCTGACTGCAAAAGCTTGAGCACCTCGTCGCGGCGGACCCGCAGCCGGCCGTTGGCGCCGTACCGCGTGAGATTGCCCGCGCGCACCCAGGCGCGGATGGTCTCAGGCGTGCAGCGCGCCAGTTCGGCTGCCTCGGCGGCCGTCATCAGCTCGGCGGCGGTGGGTGGCACCTTGAGCGTCTCGAGGACTTCACGGATCGGCCGGAGTTCCTCGCGCACGATGGTCCGGATGGCCTCCTCAAACATGGGCGACCTCCCGGAGACTCGTTGGAGCCTGAGAGGTAGGCTGGAGCTGAGTTCGATCACAGGACATCGGAATCCCCCCGAGCGGTTCGCCGACCGCG
>DATBSS010000525.1:0-8854 GCA_036559665.1 Myxococcaceae bacterium | reverse complement strand
AGCCGGTGCTCGACGACCAGATCCTGGTCTCGCCCCGGGCCCGGATCGACCTCTACATCCGGCGCGACCGGCTGGTGTTCCAGGTCAACGGCGAGCAGCGGGTGTGCAACGACTTCCCCAACCAGCGGTTGACGATGGCGGAGGGCGCGGTCGGGTTCGGGCAGGTCATCTACCACTCGGCGGCGGAGCACCTGGAGCTGCGCGAGGACTTCTTCGACCGCACCGGGCAGATCTACTACCTCTGGAACACGCCCTTCGTGGACTCGCGGACCTGGGACAACCTGGGCGTGGAGGAGCACGTGCCGGAGCCGCCGGGATTCGATGCGGGCGCCTGCTACGTGGCGCCGTAGACTGGAGCGCATGACCCTCATCCAGTTCACCCGGAACTACTCGGACCACTCGAACGACAAGGGCTACCAGTTCGAGTTCTTCTGCGACAAGTGCGGGAACGGGTTCCGGTCCAGCTTCAACGCCAGCACGCTCGGGATGGCCGCCAGCGTCCTTCAGGCCGCATCGAGCGTCTTCGGCGGGTTCCTGAGGGGCGCGGCGCGGGGGGCCGGCGCCGTCCAGGACGCCCTGCGAGGCGAGGGCTGGGACAGCGCCTTCAACGAGGCCGTCACCGAGGCGAAGCCGAAGTTCCGGCAGTGCACGCGCTGCGGGAAGTGGGTCTGTCCGGAGGTGTGCTGGAACGAGAAGCGGTCCCTCTGCGAGAGCTGCGCGCCTGACCTCGCCGAGGAGGCCGCTTCGATCCAGGCGCACGTCGCGGTGGAGCAGATCGGGCAGAAGATGCGCCAGGCCGACCAGGTGGGCGAGGTGGACGTGAAGGCCCACGCGGTGGCGTCGTGCCCGCACTGCCGCGCGCGCGTCGAGGCGGGGCAGAAGTTCTGCCCCGAGTGCGGCAAGCCGGTCGCGGCACAGGCGGCCCATTGCACGCAGTGCGGGACCCAGCTCCCCGGAACGGCGAAGTTCTGCCCGGGGTGCGGGGCGCCGCGAAGCCCCGCGTGATGGCGGCGAAGCTCATCGGCACAGTGCTGGGGCTCTCCATCGCGTCCCTGTCCTGCGTTCGCGCACCACCCGCCCAGCGCTCCGGTCCACGCCCCCTGGCGGCGGTCTACGCCAAGGGGCTGGAGGGCGACATGCGGGCCGGGCTGAAGCTGCTCGAAGGCATCGCCCAAGACGAGCTGACCGAATCCGACCGAGCGAAGTACGCCTGCATGAGGGCCACCTTCTCCGATCGGATGCTCCCGGCCGTGAACGTCGAGGATCGCCTGATGGCGGACGCGATCCGCGCCTACCAGGGCTACTGGCTCCAGGTGCTGCTCAAGGAGCTGGACGAGGAGGCGGGAGACGCCTTTCTGCTCGCGAAGCTCCGCGAGGTCCTGGCCGCGCACGGCCATCCGGCATCGGAAGGGGCCACGCTCGATGAGGTGGTCGACCTCCTGGGCAGCCAACTCGAGGAGCGCGGCTTCCGGAACATCCACGGGGTGACCGCGCCCTACTACGAGCTGATGGCCTGGAAGACGGAGGCGCGGCAGACGTACCAGGTCGCACTGCCCGAGCTCGTCCAGCCGACGACGGTGGTGTTCCTGAGCGACTTCGCCACGCTGGGGTGGAGTCACCTGGCCACCTGTGGAGTGAACTACTCCGGTGGGTGGACCAAGCCCGAGGCGCTCTACTGCGTAAAGGAGGCCTACGACGTCGCGAGCGAGAACTTCCAGGTGAGCTACCTGGCCCACGAGGCACAACACTTCGCCGACAACCGCGACTTCCCGAAGCTGGAGCAGCCGGAGTTGGAGTACCGCGCCAAGCTGGCGGAACTGTCGCTGGCCAGGGACACCGCCCGGACGCTCGTCCAGACCTTCGGGTCGAGACCGGGGGACAGCCGCAGCGCTCCCCACAACTACGCCAACAAGCGCGTGGTGATGGACCTCGGTGCCGCCGCCGACGAGAACGTCCCGGTCCCGGAGCTGAATGCCGCAGCGCGCGCGTTGCTCCTCCGCAGCTCCGAAGCCTTGAAGCGCAAAGGCGCCGCCACCGTCACCCGCCTCTGGGAGTGACCACTACCGGCGGCGCGTCTGGGGAGCCGGCGGCGGCACGGCGGCGATCGCCTCCGGCACCACCATTGGCTGACCACATGCGCGGCAGTGGATGCCGCCCGACGCCCAGCCGTGACGGACCAGGTGCACCGGCACTTCCAGCGACTCCCCGCACCGCCCGCATGGGATCTGCTCGTAGCCCCGCGCTCCACACTGGCCGCAGAACCTTCCTCCCGCCGGAAGCGCCCCACCGCAGGCCACGCAGCGCGCCCGCGGCTGGTCGACCCGGGCCCTCCGCTCCTGGTCCTGCCTCCGGAGATCCTCCGCCCGCGCCAGCGCCTCGGTCGCCGCGCTGGTAGCCGCACCCACCGCTTCCAGGTGCGACCCCAGCGTGGCCAGCGCCTCCCGGCTCCAGCGCGCGTGGGCTTCGGGATCAGCCGCCACAGCCTCCGGACGAACCAACGGCTGGCGCGCCGCCGCTATCGCCTCCTCCAGCCTCGCCCTTGCCTCCTCTACCTCCGGCCCCATCCGCGCCGCGCGCCGATGGACGACCTCCGCCCGCTCCACCGCCGCAGCCAACTCCGCCTCCGGCTTCGCCAGCAGCTTCTCGCGGGCCGCCCGCTCCGCCGCGCGCTGCTCCCCCAGCCGCCACGCCTGCCGCTGCGACGTCCAGCGCCGGTAGGTGAGCGTCAGCACCGCGATGGCGATCATCCCCACGCCCAGGAAGACGTAGGGCCGCTGGCCCTCCAGGTAGACCCCCGCCACGACCCCGCCCAGCGTGAACAGCGACAGCGGCAGGCCCACCCTCACCGCGAAGCGCGGGTCGAACACGCGCGCCAGGTGGATGCCTAGCAACGGCTGGCTGAGCACCAGCGCCACCCCGAGCGCCAGGGCCAGCGGCTCCCGGTACGCCGCCACCGCGAACACCACGAAGAAGAGCGAGTAATCCAGCGCCAGGAGCAGGAAGTGCCCGAAGCGGAACTCCCGCAGCCGCCCCGGCTTCCACAGCTCCCCCAGGTACCAGAACCCCGCCCCGAACAGCATCACCGCCAGCGCCGTGAGCTGACAGAGGAGGATCAACTGCCCCATGGGGCTGTTCGCCGCCGGGAGATCCACCATCAGAGGCCGGGTGGCCAGCACGTGCGAGAGTCGCCAGCGGATGCCGTCCGCCGCCCGCTCCGTCGGCTGCAGCGAGGCCGCGGGGACGGTGAGTTGGCTCGCCTTCCCACTGAGCACGCTCACGTCGAGCTGCCCAGACCGCCGCCCGTCCCCCGCCACGTCGTAGACGAACGCGTCCCGGCCGCGAGCGCGGTAGCGGACCTCGAAGATGGCCCGGTCACCGGGGGCGATGCGGCCCGTCCAGCCCACCCCGTCCAACTGGTAGGTGGCGCCCGCCGCCTCATGGACCTCCCCGGAGGGCTCCACCCGCGAGAGCGACACGTCGCGCGCCTCCAGCAGGCCGGGCGGGAACGGGAAGCGCAACGACACCGCGTCCGCCGCCCCGTCCTGGTTGCGGACCGTGAAGCGCCCGCGGAAGGTGGCCTCGTACTCGGTATACGCGCGGAACCCGTCCAGCACCGTGCGCGGCTCCAGCCCCACCTGGATGTCGGACGCGTCCAGGACCGGCGGCACGCCTGCCCCCGACCCGGCGGCCAGCGTCACCGACAGCGGCGCCTGGGCGATGCGCTGGGACGGCGGCGGCGGGTGGTCCGCCCGCTGCGCGCGGGAGAGGGCAGCCGGAATCACCACCGCCGCGAGCAGGGCGATGATCGCCACCACCACCATCAGCTCGATCAGCGTGAAGCCGGCGCGAACCAGGCGCGCCCGGCGAGAACGGGAGGAAGAGGAAGGGTCCATATCGAGCGGCGATGGCTGCACCGCTCGTACCAGGACACCTCACTCAGGCGGCCGGTTCCCCTCATGACAGGGTGACAGTTCCCGGCACGGCCCGGTGACACTTCCTGTCACTCCCCGGGCAGCACCCGCTGGTCCTGGGACATCCGCATCGTCCTCCACAGGATCATCAGGAACTTCGGGTCCTCCACCAGGTAGCGGCGCCACAGCCGCTTCGGCTCCTTCCCCAGCCGGTACAGCCACTCCAGCCCGCTCTTCGACATCCACCGGGGGGCGCGCGGCAAACGCCCGGCCATGAAGTCCAGCGACGCGCCGATCCCCAGGGACACCGCCCGGCCCAGCTTCGGGCCCGCCCGCTCGATGAACAGCTCCTGCTTGGGCGCGCCGAACCCCACCAGGAGCAGCTGGGCGTCCGCCTTCCGCACCCGTTCGGCGATGGCGTCGTCCTCCGGGTTCGCCACCAGCTTCATCATGGGCGACTCGGTGCCGACGATCTTCACCCCGTAGCGCTGGGTGACCACCTCGGCCGCCGCCTCCGCCACGCCCGGCGGGCCGCCGCACAGGTAGACGCGCCATCCCTTCTTCCCGGCCCGCTCCATCAGCGGGAAGACCAGGTCGGACCCGGAGACCTTTGCAGGCAGCCGAGCGCCCAGGAGCCGGCTCGCCCACACCACCGGTTGACCGTCGGCGAGGGACAGGCTGGCGCGCTCGTACGCGGCGCGAAAGACGGGATCTCCGTCCACCTTCACCACGTGATCCACGTTGGGCGTGAAGACGGAGCCGCCCTGCCCCTGTTCGACCAGGCGCTCGATCTCATCCAGTGCCTGCTCGAACGTGACCGCGTCAACCCACAACTGGCCGAAGCGGATCCTCGCCCACGGACGTCTTGCGGAAGTCACGGAGAGCTAGGATACCCCTACCCCGTCATGCCTAGCGCTACTCCTGAAGGATTCGATCCCTTTGCCGGCGGCCAACTCCTCACCGCGGTCCGCTCCACCGAACCCCAGCGAGAGGTCTGGACATCCTCCCAGATCTCCCAGGATGCCAACCTCGCCTACAACGAGTCGGTCTCGGTGGTCCTGGACGGCCCCCTGGACGCCGCCGCCCTGGAAGCCACCCTCCGCCAGCTCATCCAGCGCCACGAAGCGCTCCGCTCCACCTTCAGCGGCGACGGCGAGAAGCTGATGGTCAACGCCGGCGCCGAGGTCCCGCTCCGGCGCATCGACCTCTCCGCCAAGCCCGAAGCGGACCGCGCCGCCGAGCTGGCCGCCCTGCTCCAGCAGGTGGTCACCACGCCCTTCGACCTGGCCACGGGCCCGCTGGCGCGCGCGGAGCTGGTGAAGCTCTCCCCCACCCGGCACCAGCTGGTCTTCACCGCCCACCACATCGTCTGCGACGGTTGGTCCGCGGCGGTGCTGATGAAGGACTGGGGGCAGCTCTACTCGTCGCAGGTCCAGGGGACGAAGCCCGCCCTGCCGGCCGCGGACTCCATCTCCGGCTACGCCAACGAGCTCTCGAAGAAGGATGACTCCGCGGCGCTGGTGGCGGACGAGGCGTACTGGACCAACCGCTTCGCCGGCGAACCGCCGGTTTTGGAGCTCCCCACCGACCGGCCGCGCCCGCCGCTGAAGACGTACGCCTCCCGCCGCGAGGACTCCATCCTCCCCGAGGAGCTGGTGGCGCGCATCCGCAAGGCCGGCAGCAAGGAGCGGGTCAGCCTCTTCGCCATGCTGCTCGCCGGCTTCCATGCGCTGCTGGCGCGGCTCTCCAACCAGAACGACGTGGTGGTGGGCATCCCCGTCGCCGGCCAGGCGGCGGAGGGCCACCAGGAGCTGGTGGGCCACGCGGTGAGCATGCTGCCCATCCGCGTCCAGCTGGATCCGCTCAAGCCGGTGAAGGCGCTGCTCACCGACGTGCGGACGCACCTGCTGGAGGCGCAGGACCACCAGACCTTCACCATCGGCGCGCTGCTCAAGAAGCTCCCCATCAAGCGCGACCCCAGCCGCCTCCCGCTGATGTCGGTGATCTTCAACGTGGACCGCGGGGTGGGCCCCGCCGGGCTCCCGTTCCACGGCCTGCAGGGGGCGCTCTCCGGCAACGCCCGCGCCTTCGAGACCTACGAGCTGTTCGTCAACGCGGTGGAGTACGGCGGGAAGATCACCCTGGAGTGCCAGTACAACTCCGACCTCTTCGACCGCGCCACCATCCAGCGCTGGCTGGCCGCGTACGAGCGGCTGATGCGCGGGGTGGTGGCGGACCTCGAGGGGCAGCAGGGCGCGGCGCTGGGCGTCCTCCCGCTCCTCTCCGACGTCGAGCTGAAGCAGCTGGACGCCTGGAACGCCGCCAGCGCGCTGCCAGTAGACCCATCCGCGCGGGTGCACGACCTGTTCGCCGCGCAGGTGAAGCGGACCCCGGACAAGGCGGCGATCCGCTTCGAGGGCAAGTCGCTCACCTACCAGCAGTGGGACGCTCGGGCGAACGCGCTGGCGAAGCGGCTGCGCGAGCTGGGCGTCAAGCGTGGGCAGCGGGTGGGCCTGGCGGTGGAGCGCTCGCCGGAGATGCTGGTGGGCCTGTACGGCATCCTCAAGTCGGGCGCCGCCTACGTGCCGCTGGACCCGGGTTATCCCAAGGACCGCCTGGCGTTCATGGTGCAGGACGGCGCGCTGGAGGTGGTGGTCACCCAGAAGTCCGTCGCCAGGGAGCTGGAGCTCAAGACGCGCGACCTGGTGATGGTGGAGGACCTCCCCGCCGAGGCGCCGCCGCTCGCCGCGTCCGGGGACGACGCGCAGCCCGAGGACGCCGCCTACGTCATCTACACCTCCGGCTCCACCGGCAAGCCCAAGGGCGTGCAGGTGCCCCACCGCGCGGTGGTGAACATCGTCTCGTCCTGCCAGCGCATCCCGGGAATGACCGGGCAGGACGTGGTGCTGGCGGTGACCACGCTCTCCTTCGACATCGCGGTCTCGGAGCTGGTGCTCCCCTTCACCGTGGGCGCCACGGTGGAGATCGCCTCTCGCGAGGTGGCCTCCGACGGCGGGCGGCTGTTCTCGCTGCTGAAGTCCTCCGGCGCGACCTTCATGGACGCCACCCCGGCCACCTACCGGCTGCTCCTCTCCGCCGGCTGGTCGGGCGGCGACCTCAAGAAGTGCGTCTGCACCGGCGAGGCGATGCCCAAGGACCTGGCGGTGGAGCTGGTCAAGCGCGTACCCAGCGTGTGGAACGGGTACGGGCCCACCGAGACCACGGTGTGGTCCACCTTCTACGAGGTGAAGGCGCCGGTGGAGAAGATCCTCATCGGCACGCCGGTGGCCAACACGCAGGTCTACATCCTGGACGCCCAGCGCCAGCGCGTGCCGCTGGGGGTGATCGGCGAGCTGTACATCGGCGGGCGCGGCGTGACGCTGGGCTACCTGGGCCGCCCGGAGCTGACGAAGGACCGCTTCGTCCCCAACCCGTTCGGGGACGGCCTGCTCTATCGGACCGGCGACCTGGTCCGGTACGTCCGCGACGGCAACGTGGAGTGCCTGGGCCGCAACGACAACCAGATCAAGATGCGCGGCTTCCGCATCGAGCTGGGGGAGATCGAGGACCAGCTCACCCAGCACCCGGCGGTGAAGCAGGCGGCGGTGATCGCCCGCGAGTTCAAGGCGGACGACATCCGCCTGGTGGGCTACGTGGTCAGGCACGTGGGCCAGGCGGTGAGCGACTCCGACCTGCGCGCGCACCTCAAGAAGACGCTGCCCGAGTACATGGTGCCGGCGCACCTGGTGGCGCTGGACCGGATGCCGCTCACGCCCAGCGGGAAGATCGACCGCAAGGCGCTCCCGGCGCCGGACGTCACCCACGGCCTGTCCGACGCCTTCGTGGCTCCCCGCACGGAGACGGAGCGCGGCCTGGCGGAGATCTGGCAGCAGATCCTCTCCGTGGGCCGGGTGGGCGCCACCGACGACTTCTTCGCGCTGGGCGGCCACTCGCTGCTCGCCTCGCAGCTGCTGTCCCGCGTGCGGCAGAAGTTCGGGGCCCAGCTCTCCTTCCGGAAGATCTTCGAAGCGCCCACCGTGGAGAAGCTGGCCTCGCTGGTGGACGGCGCCAAGGGGACGGTGGATGCGGGCCCGGGCATCATCCCCAAGCGGCCGCCCTCGCCCGTGGCGCCGCTGTCGGTGGCGCAGGCGCGCCTGGTGCTGCTGGAGGAGATGGACCCGGGCACGCGGCAGGTCCACGCGCTCTGCGCCAAGTGGCGGCTCAGCGGGCCGCTGAACCTGGAAGCGATACGCAAGGCATTCGCCGAGCTGGTCGTCCGCCACGAGCCGCTGCGGAGCACCCTGCGCCAGGAGGCGGGCGGGCGGCAGGTGGTGGTCGTCCACCCCGACCGCCGGGTCCGCCTGGACGAGTTGGACGTCTCCGCGCTGCCGGAGTCGGGGCAGGACGACCGGGCCATCGCGGTGCTCAGGGACTACGGCATGCGCCCGTTCGACCTGGACTGGGAACCGCCCATCCGGTTGATGCTGATGAAGCGCGGCGAGAAGGAGCACGAGCTGCTCCTGGGCGTCCACAACTTCGCCTGGGACGGCTGGTCCTTCGACCTGTTCCTCAAGGACATGGCCGCGCTGTACTCGGCCTTCGCGGAGGGCAAGCCCAACCCGCTGCCGCCCCTGCCGGTCAGCTACCACGACTTCTCCGTCTGGCAGCAGCAGTTCCTAGCCTCGAACGAGGCCGAGCGGCAGGTGCAGTACTGGCAGGAGAAGCTCACGCAGGAGATCGCGCCGCTGGACATCCCCACCGACACGCCGCGCCAGGGATCGCGCTCCTCCGCCGGCTCCAACGAGGGGATCGACATCCCCCAGGAGATCCAGGACGCGCTGATGTCGCTGGCGCAGCGCGAGGGCACCACCCTGTTCGCGGTGGTGTTCGCCGCCTTCAACCTCGTCCTGGCCCGGCTCTCCGGCCAGCGCGACCTCCTGGTC
>DATBSS010000524.1:0-2445 GCA_036559665.1 Myxococcaceae bacterium | reverse complement strand
ATGCGCGGCGGATCACGTCGAGGTATCGCTTACGCGCGCTCTCGTCGTCGACGGCCGGCATCAGGACGTTGAACCGACCGCGCCGGCGGGTAGCGGGGACCCGCTCCTGCCACATCTTGAGGTATCGGACCGCCGCGTCGTCCCGCTGAATCCGGCGTGTCAGCGTGGAGTCCTTGGTCTGGCTCACGACGAGGAAGCGCTTGTCCCTGTCATCGAACAGGAGCCAGCGCTTCAGGTCGTGGAGGGGGCGGGACGGGCCGTCCTCGGGCTGTGGCGTTTCCAGGGTGAGCGTCCACTCTTCCTTCGAGTTGGGCTTCGCGATCGCCCAGGCCTGGGTGGGCGCCCACAGCGTCCCGTCTGCGGTGTCCGTGAAAAACTCCACGGCGCCAACGCTCTTCAAGGGAATCCTCCGAATCCTCGAAGGGCGGAAATTAGCATGTGCGAGCGGCTCCGGCCCGCGCCTCACCCCAGCCTTCGATCAGCCCTTCACCGCCCCCGCGGTCAGCCCGGAGACGATCCGCCGCTGGAACACCAGCACCAGCGCGATCAGCGGCACGGTGACGATGACCGACGCCGCCATGATGACGCCCCACGGCAGCTCGAAGGAGCTCCCGCCGCCGATGAGGGAGATGGCCACCGGCACCGTCCGCTGCTCGCTGGTGAGGGTGAAGGTGAGGGCGAAGAGGAACTCGTTCCAGGCGGCGATGAACGCCAGCAGGCCGGTGGTCACCAGCGAAGGCCCCATCAGCGGCAGGAAGACGCGGGTGACGACGGTCCAGGGCGTGGCCCCGTCCATGATCGCCGCCTCCTCCAGCTCCTTCGGCAGCTCGCGCATGAAGGTGGTGAGGACCCAGACCGTGAACGGCAACGTGAAGATCAGGTACGAGACCGTCATCGACGGGAAGCGGTTGTAGAGCCCCAGGAAGCGGATCAGCTCGAACATCCCGGAGAGCACGGCGATCTGGGGGAACATGGAAACGCCCAGGAACACCAGCAGCAGCGGCCCGCGCCCGCGGAAGCGGACCCTCGCCAGGGCGAAGGACGCGGTCACCGAGAGGAAGAGGGAGACGGCGACCGTGCTGGTGGCCACCAGCACCGAGTTGAGGATGCTCCGGAAGAAGGGCTGCTGCTCGAACACCAGCGGGTAGTTCTTCCAGGCCGGCGCGCGCGGCCACGGGTCCACCTGGAAGAGCGCGCTCCCGGTCTTCAGGGAGGTGACGATGGACCAGTAGAAGGGGAACAGCGTGTAGAAGGCGATCAGCGCCGCCAGCGCGCCGAACGCCACCTTCCCCAGGCGGCTCCGCCTCACGTGGCCTCCGGCTCGACCCGCACCCGCGCGGCGGCGAAGTAGACGACGGTGAAGAGGGCGATCAGCGCGAACAGGGTGGAGGCCGCCGCCGCGCCGGCGCCCATCTCCCCCAGCTCGAACATCTTGCGCCGGGCGTACCCCGCCATCGGCAGGGTCTCGTTGCTGTTGCTGGTGAGGACGTAGAACACGTCGAAGACGCGCAGGGCGTCCAGCATCCGGAAGATCACCGCCACCATCAGTGGCCCACGGATCAGCGGCAGGGTGATCTGGAAGAAGACGCGCCAAGGGCGCGCGCCGTCGATCTGGGCCGCCTCGTAGACGTCCTCCGGCAGCGTCTGCAGCGCGGCCAGGATGAGCAGCGTCATGAATGGGGTGGTCTTCCACACGTCCACCGCGATCACCGACCACAGCGCCAGGGCCGGGTCCGCCGTCCAGGCCGGCGCCTCCTCCACCAGGTTCAGCGCGAAGAGGACCTCGTTGATGACCCCGTAGAAGTCGTTGAACATCCAGCCCCACATGCGGGCGGAGACGACGGTGGGGATGGCCCAGGGCACCAGCACCGCCGCGCGCAGCAGCCCGCGCCCCGCGAACCGGGCGTTGAGCACCATGGCGATCGCCAGGCCCAGCGCTGTCTCCAGCACGACCGAGACCAGGGCGAAGCGGAAGGTGGTCCACACCGACTGCCACCACTGCGAGTCGGAGAACAGCTCCCGGTAGTTGTCGAACCCGACGAAGCGGGCCTCCCCCGGCTCTGTGAGGTTGGCGTCGGTGAGCGAGAACCAGAACGTGCGCAAGAGCGGCCAGCCGGCCACCAGCGCCAGCACCACCAGCGACGGGGTGAGGAACACCCACGCCCACCGGACGCGCTGGCGCTCGAGGTGAGACCGGGGCGAGCTGGCCGCTCCGCGCGCCATCAGCTCACCACTTCCCGCCGTTGCTCATCTTCTCCAGCTTCGCGGACAGCTTCACCAGGGCGGGGCTGGCCTTCTCCGTCCCGGCGAGCGCGTTGTGCACCGCGGCCTGGAACTCGGAGCTCACCTGGTTGTACTTGAGCCCCGTCTTCTTCGACGGCCGGGCCACCGCGTTGGTGAAGGTGTCCACCAGCGTCCCCATGAACGGGTTGGCCTTCACCACCT
>DATBSS010000523.1:0-19386 GCA_036559665.1 Myxococcaceae bacterium | reverse complement strand
ATGCCCATCCAGGAGCAGCTCATCGTCGAGCTCTACTCGAAGTAGGGTAGCGGCCGGCGAAGGTCGTTCCGGGTCGTTAGACATCACTTTCCCCGCGCGCGTCCTCCCACCCTCATGGTGGGTACGTTGGTGGCGCACGCGGCTGACGAGGAAGCAAAGCAAAAATGGCCGACACGTTTCTGGCGAAGAACTGGCGCGATCTGATCAAGCCCCGCCGCATGGAGGTCGATCAGGACTCGCTCACGCAGACCTACGGGAAGTTCACCGCCGAGCCGCTGGAGCGCGGCTTCGGGACGACGCTGGGCAACTCGCTCCGGCGGGTGCTGCTCTCCTCCCTGCAGGGGGCGGCCATCTCCTCGGTGAAGATCGAGGGCGTGGACCACGAGTTCACCACGGTGCCCGAGGTGTCGGAGGACGTCACCGACATCGTGCTGAACCTGAAGGAAGTCCTCCTCCGGATGCACACCAACGAGCCGAAGACGCTCCGGATCGAGGCGGAGGGCCCCAAGGAGATCAAGGCGGGCGACATCATCGCCGACGAGCAGGTGGAGATCCTGAACCCGGGTCACCACGTCTGCACGCTCTCCGAAGGCGGCAAGCTCCGGATGGAGCTGATCTGCCAGCGCGGCCGCGGCTACGTGCCGGCGCAGAACAACAAGGTGCAGGGCGCGCCCATCGGGACCATCCCCATCGACTCGCTCTTCTCACCCACCCGCAAGGTCAACTACCAGGTCACCAACGCCCGCGTGGGCCAGGTGACCGACTTCGACAAGCTCACGCTCGAGGTCTGGACCGACGGGTCGGTGACGCCGCAGGACGCGGTGGCGTACGCGGCCAAGATCATCAAGGAGCAGCTCACCGTCTTCATCAACTTCGACGAGACGGAGGAGCCGCTGCCCACCGAGGCGCCCAAGGAGGAGGCCAAGCTCAACGAGAACCTCTTCCGGTCCGTCGACGAGCTGGAGCTCTCCGTCCGCTCGGCGAACTGCCTCCAGCAGGCGAACATCAAGACCATCGGCGACCTGGTGCAGCGCACCGAGGCCGAGATGCTCAAGACCAAGAACTTCGGCCGCAAGTCGCTGAAGGAGATCAAGGAGATCCTGGCGGAGATGGGCCTGTCGCTGGGGATGAAGCTGGAGAACTGGCCCCCGAAGACGCCACCGCCCGCGCAGCCCAAGGCGTAGGCGCGGCTGTTTCACGAGCGACCGCCGGGTACCTGACACGGCCCGGCCGGTCCAGCACAGGAGCTTGAAAGACCATGCGTCACAAGAAGGGTCAGCGGAAGCTGCAGCGGACCACCAGCCACCGGCTGGCCATGCTGTCCAACATGGTGACCTCGCTGCTGGAGCACGAGCGGATCAAGACCACCATCCCCAAGGCCAAGGAGGCCCGCCCCCTCGCGGAGCGGATCATCACCCTGGGCAAGCGGGGAGGCCTGGCCAACGTCCGGCTCGCGGCGCGCACCGTGCGGAACAAGACGGTGCTGAGCAAGGTCTTCGGCGAGCTCGCCGAGCGCTTCAAGGAGCGGCCCGGCGGGTACACCCGCATCATCCGCACCAGCTACCGGCGCGGGGACGCGGCCCAGATGGCGATCCTGGAGCTGGTGGATCGCGCCGAGGCGGGCGGTGGCGAGGAGAAGGGCGAGAAGGAAGAGGCGAAGGAGTAGGCGCCTGGCGGGCGCCCGCTACTTCCGCTCCTCGCCGTCCTTGATCAGCCAGACGTCCCCGTCGTCCGTGCGGAGCTCCAGGTCCTGGATCCGCATGTCCACGGGGGCCGCCGTGTCCTTGTCGCCCTTGAGCTGCTTGAGGTTGAAGGTGAGCGTCCCGCCGTTGGGCTCCACCGTGCCCACCGCCGTGCGGTAGTGCTTGTTCACCACCACCGTCACCTCGCGCCACGCGCTCCGGGAGTCGTTCTTGATCATGTACACCGGGCGGCCCGCGACCTCGGTCTGGATGAGGTGCGCGCTCAGGTGGTTCGACCCCGTGCCGGGGAAGGCGATGGAGAACGAGGTGACCGTGAGGAACAGCCAGGCCGCGATGATGCCGGCCTTGTACTTGAAGTAGCGGTCCCGGTTCCGGAAGTCGTCCCAGGTGTCCGCCAGCAGCCCGGCGGCGTTGAGGACGGTGTCCAGCGCCCCCTCCCGGAGCCGTTGCTTCACGTCCTGCGGCTGCGAGCGCAGCTTGAGCCCGCTGGTGCGCGCCTGGATCTCGGCGGAGATGCGGGGGTTGGAGGCAACCGGCGGGCTGGCGCCCAGGGGAGGGCGGGCGGCGGAGACCGCGGGGCCCGCCTTGGAACCGCTGGAGCGTGGCGCGGCCGCGGCCGGTGGGGCGGCGGGGACGTCCGGCAGGAGCGGGGCGGGATCAGCGGCCGGCGCCGGACCGGTCGGGCGCTGCCCGGCGGTCAGGGGGCGACCGGCGCCTGGACGGGCGCCCGCGGGATTCGGATCAGCCATCCGCGCCGGGAGGCTACTCTTTTGCCTTCAGGGTCTCCAGCGCGCGCGAGGCGAGCGCGTTCTCTGGCTGGGCGTCCAGCACCTTCCGCAGCCAGCGCTCGGCCTCCTGGGACGCCTGGCGGCGCTCCTCCTCGCCGCGCGCCTTGAGGCTCCGTTCGGCGTGCAGCAGGCCCAGGCGGAGCTGGAACTCCAGGCTCTCCGGCTCCAGCGCCAGCGCCGCCCGCAGCTCCCGGTCCGCCCCGGCCAGGTCGCCGGAGAGCTGGAGCGCGGCGGCCAGCTTCCCGTGGGCCGCCGTGGACTCCGGCTGGAGATGGACGAGGGCGAAGAAGGCGTCGCGGGCGGCGGCGAAGTCCCGGCGCTCCAGGGCCAGGTCCCCCAGGCGCCCGTAGGCGCCGTCCAGGAGCGGGTCCAGGGACAGCGCCTTCGCGTACTGCTCCTGCGCGGTCTCCGGGCGCTGGTGGGCCCTGTAGATCTCCCCCAGGTAGAAGAAGTTCCGGCCCACCTCCGGCTGCAGCTCCACGGCCCGCTTGAAGGACTCCATGGCGCGGCCGCCGTCGTCCAGCCGCTGGTAGGCGAGCCCCAGCAGCGCGTGGATGGGCCCCAGGTCCGGGAAGTCCCGCAGCGTCTCCTCGAAGGCGACGATGGCGGGCTGGGGCGCGTCGTACTCCTGGAGCCACTTCATGCCCTCGTCCAGCTTGGCCTGGGCCGCCTTCGGGATGCCGGCGAACGGGTCGCTGATCTCCGCCATCAGGGCGCGGGCGGTCTTCACCTCGGCGGGAGTGGGCCCGGCCTTCACCAGCAGCCGGAGCGCCTCCACCGCGCCCGCGCGGTCGCCTACGCGCGCCAGGGCCTTGGAGAGGGGGAGCAGGACGGCCCGGTGGTCGGGCTGGAGCGCGCGGACCTGGCGCAGCTCGGCGGCGGCGGGCGGGTAGGACTCGGTCTCGAGGAGGACCAGGCCCAGCCTGTAGTGGAGCTCGGCGGTGCGCGGGGAGATGGCGACCGCCTGCTGGAGCTCGTCCACGGCCGCCTTGGCTTCCGCGGCGGACCGTCCGAAGCGGAGGAGGCCCAGCATGTAGTGGCGGACCTCCTCGCGGGCGGGCCAGGGGGAGGAGAGGCGGGGCAACAGCTGCGCGGTGGTGCCGGCCTTCACGTGGGCGTCCACCAGCCAGCGCGCGACGTCCAGGTCGCCCGGGTCGGCCAGGTGGAGCTGGAGCAGCAGCGGCGCGGCCCGCTCGGGCTGGTCCGCCTTGAGCAGCGCGTAGGCTTCGTCCCGGGGTGAGCGCGCCTTCCCCGCTGGCCCGTGAACGCACGCGGAGGCGAGGAGCAGCGCAGCGGCGAAGGCCAGGCGGGTTCGTCGCAGCATGGGCGCGCACCGTACGCGACTCCGAAGCCGCCGTCACAGCGCGGGCTATCATCCGGGCCGATGCTCGCGCTCCTCGCCATGGCCCCCTTGCTCGCCTGCGCGCTACCAGGCGAGGAGGACGAGGAGCCGGTCACCTTCCTGCTCACGACCGACCTGGGAACCCTGCCCCGGGTGGGTCTGGAGCTGGAGGCTCCGATGACCTCCTGGGGAAGTGCCTTCGTCTGGTTTGGCTACCCCATCCCTGGGCCGAGCAGTGGGCGGGACGGAGGACCCCAGATCGCCGGCGGGTGGCGCGCCTTCCTGTTCGGGCGCGCGCCCTGGGGCCTGTTCTTCGACGCGCGCCTCCAGATTCAGTCCTACTTCCCCCTGAACCCACGGGAGCCGTCGCCGACCATCATCCCCGGGGCAGGCCTCTCGCTGGGCCTCAACGCCAAGCTCTGGCGGATGGTGCTTTCGCCCGGCGTGGGGCTCTTCTACGTCCCGGACCCGGTGGCGGCCTCCCCCGTGCTCCCGGTGCTCCGCCTCGCCTTCGGCATCTGGAACTGAGGTGCGCCCATGCTCCCCCTGCTGCTCATTGGCCTCGCGATCGGTTCCGTGCCCGGGGAGGGCGACCAGGAGCCGGTGGGGTTCCTCCTCACGGCTGACCTCGGAGCCCTCCCGCGCGCGGTGCTGGACCTGGAAGCCCCGCTCTCCCCGTGGGGAAGCGGGTCCCTCTCGCTGGGCTCTCCCAATGCGGCCGGCATCGGCGGCGGGCGGCTCTCCGGCCCACAGGTCGCCCTGGGGGCGCGCATCTTTCCATTCGGGCACGGGCCCTGGGGCTTCTTCATCGAGGGGCGCCTGCTGGCGAACCTGGACTTCTCACTGGAGCCGCAGTCGCCCTTGCCGAACTTCAGCGCCGGGGTCGGGTTCACCGCGGGCGTCAACGCCAAGCTCTGGCACGTGGTGATCTCCCCCGGGCTCTCGCTCTTGTATGTGTCCGACCCGACCGCGAGCTCCGCCGTGTTCCCGGCGCTGCGCCTTGCCGTGGGCGGCTGGAACGTCGAGTTCGGCTCCGCGCGTGAGGAGCGGGTGGACGTGGAGCCGGTGGGGTTCCTCCTCACGGCGGACGCCGGCTCCTTCCCGCGCATGTCGCTGGAGCTGGAAGCGCCCATGTCTCCCTCGGGAAGCGCGTTCCTCTCGCTGGGCTACCCCTTCTCCATCGGCCTCAATTTCAGCGGGCCGAACCCCGGCCCCCAGATCGCGGCGGGGTGGCGCCTGTACCTGTTCGAGCCCGCGCCCTGGGGCCTGTTCATCGACGGGCACCTCCTGGCGAACGTGTACCTCCCGGCGGACCCACCTTCGCCGCTCATCATCGCCGGTGGCGGGTTGACCCTGGGGCTCAACGTCAGGGCCTGGCACGCGGTGGTCTCCCCCGGGGTCTCGCTCGCCTGCGTGATCGACCCGACCGCGCACGTCGGCGTGATCCCGGCGCTGCGTCTCGCCGTGGGCGGGTGGCGCTGAGACGCTCCACTGTAAGAAACCTGGACACGCAACCGCCCGTCATGTGTGCGGAGAACCTCTCTGGTCTCCCGTTTGAACACTGCTGCGCGCCGCCCCCTCAAACGGCGCGCGTCTGGAGAGCGGGTCATGAAAATCGTTCCTGCCGCGCCGCGAGCCGCATCGCAGTCCCAGGGTCCTGTTGCCGCCCGGCCGCCGCCGTCCTCGTCCTCTCCTTCGTCGTCGTTCGAGCCGGCCAGCCGCCGCCAGGCGCCGGTGGCCCTGGCGCCGCCCGTGGTTCCGGAAGTGCGGACCGGGCCCCTGGCGCTGGACAGCGCCAAGGCGCAGAGCGCCATCCAGCAGACCCAGGCCGCGCTCGCGCCGCAGGGCCTGGTCGCCGGCGGCGGGTCCGACGCCTGGGTCCCGCTGCAGGTCAACCGGGACGCGGTGGGCGGCACGCACGTCCGCATGCAGCGGATGTTCGAGGACACCAAGGTCTTCGGCGAGCAGCGCATCGGCCACCTCGACCGCGGCGGCGCGCTGAAGGATGTCACCGGCGAGTCGGCCTCCATCCCGCAGGGCCTGGGCGGCCAGGTGAAGCTGTCGCCGGAGCAGGCGGAGTCCGCGGCCCGCGCGTCCTTCGGCGACAAGGCCCCGTCCGAGAAGCCGTCCGTGGAGAAGGTGATCTTCCGCGACGACCAGGGGAACTACCGCGCCGGCTACCACGTGGAGTTGGCGGACCTGTCCGGGCAGGGGCTGGCGAAGCGGATGAACTACCTGGTGGACGGCGCCTCCGGTGAGGTGGCGAAGTCGTGGAACGCGCTCGGCGGCTTCGACGCGGCCGAGCTCGGTCTGCAGGGACAGCAGGCGGCGCTCCCCGGCCGCCCGGTCCCGATGCCCCGGCCCGGCGGCCAGGGCCCGAGCGCCGGCACCGGCACGCCGCAGAGCACCGGCGCGGACGACCAGACGATGTACTCGGGACGGGTAGACCTCACCACCGCGCGGCTCCCCAACGGCCAGCACGTCCTCAGCGACACCACGCGCGGCCAGGGCATCGAGACCCGCGACGCCCAGAACCGGCAGACCGACGGCGGCTCCGTGCTCTTCCAGGACAACAACGGCCGCTTCGGCGAGTCGATGGATTCGCCCCGCCAGAAGGGCGCGGTGGACGCCCAGTACGGCGCCACCATGACCTACGACTTCCTCAAGGACGTGCTGGGGCGCAATTCCATCGACGGCCGCGGGGAGAAGCTGGTGAACAACGTCCACCTCGGGAACAACTGGGTGAACGCCCAGTGGACCGGGCAGCAGATGGACTACGGCGACGGCGACGGCCGCGTCTCTCCGCTGACCACGCTGGACATCGCCGGCCACGAGATCGCGCACGGGCTGACCCAGCGCACCGCCGGGCTGGTCTACTCCGGCGAGTCGGGCGGCCTGAACGAGGCCTTCAGCGACATCATGGGCAGCGGCGTGGAGTGGTACGCCTCGCAGAAGAACCCGAACGTGAAGTCCAACTGGACCATCGGCGAGAGCGCGTTCAAGCCGGGCGGCCTGCGCTCCATGAGCGACCCCGCGAAGGACGGCCGCAGCGCGGACCACTACTCGAAGTACCGGCCCGGCATGGACGTGCACTTCTCGTCCGGCATCGCCAACAACGCCTTCTACATGCTGGCCAACGGCGGGACGAACCGCACCTCAGGCCAGGGCGTGCAGGGCGGGATCGGCATGGAGAAGGGCCTGAAGATCTTCGGCCAGGCGCTCACCAACTACATGACGCCCAACACCAACTTCTCGCAGGCGCGCGCGGCGACGATCCGGGCGGCCACCGACCTGTACGGCGCCACCTCGACCGAGGTGCAGAAGGTGAAGTCAGCCTGGCAGGCGGTGGGCGTCCGCTAACGGGCGGCGGGCCGGCCAATGCCCTCCACGCCGGCCCCCGCCACGTCCTCGCCCATCGCGCCGCCCGGCCCGCCCAACTCCAGGCTCTGGCGGATGATCACCTGGCGCACGTCGCGGATCAGCTTCTCGCGAGCGTCCGGGTCGTATTTCGAGGTGTCGATCGGCGCGCCGATCTTCACCTTGACGATGCGCGGCGTGATGTGCCACCGGCTCTTGGGCATCATCTTTCCGGTGCCATCGATGGTGACCGGGCACAGGGCCACGCCGGACTTGAGCGCCAGCGCGAACGGGCCCTTCTTGAACGGGAGGATGCGCCCGTCCTCGGACCGCGTGCCCTCCGCGAACATGATCAGGCTGACCCCCCCGCGGATCCGCTTCGCCGCCACCTCCAGCGAGGCGATGGCCTTCGCCCGATTGCCGCGGTCCACGAAGATGTAGCCGGCGATCCACATGTACCAGCCGATGATCGGCACCCAGATGAGCTGCTTCTTGCCCACGAACCGGAGGTTGATCGGGATGGCCATGAACATCACCGGGACGTCGGCGGCGGACTGGTGGTTGGCGACGTAGAGGGTGGGACGCTTGGGGTCCACGTGCTCCACGCCCTGGACCTCCAGCCGGGACGACGCCGACCAGAGCAGCACCGGCGCCCAGATCCGCCGCGCCCACCAGATGCTGGCGCCGGGGTCGAGGGTGACGATCATCGACACCAGCGCGAACGGGAAGCAGGCGAAGGTCCAGCCCACGATCACCAGGAGCACCCACAGGTTTCGTGCGATCTGCCTCATTTCTCCCCTAACGCGGCGGCAAACGCCGGATCGTCCTTCAGCGGCGCGAAGGCCGGGTCCTTGCGCACCTCAGCCGCGCTCCAGCCCGACTCCGGCGCCGCCCGCTCGCGCGCCTGACGGAGCAGGTCCAGTGCGACCGGCCGGTCGCCCTTCGCCATCGCTACCTTGGCCAGACCATACGCCCACAGCGGGGACTTCGGGTGGGCCTTCTCCAGCAGGCGGAACGCCTCGGCGGCCAGGTCCGGCTGGCCGGCGGCCAGGAAGGCCAGCCCGCGCGTGTAGAGGACGGACGCGTTCTTCTGGTCCACCTTCATCGCCAGGGCGGTGTCCTGGAGCGCCTGCTCCACGTCGCCCGGCCTGGCGCGCTTGAGCTCCAGCTGCGCGCGGGAGAGCAGGGCGTAGAGGCTTCCCGGCTGCTGCTCCAGCACCGCCTGCAGCCCGCCAATGGCGTCGTCCAGCTTGCCCTCGGTGGCGTCCAGCTTGGCCAGGCCCAGGCGCGCCTCCAGGGAGTCCTTGGGCTGCACCTGGATGGCCTGCTGGTAGGCGGCCCGGGCCTCGGCGTTCCGCCCCCGGTCCATGAGCAAGTGGCCCAGCAACTCCAGCGGGCGGGCGCTCTTCGGCGCGGCGGTGGCGGCGGCGCGGTAGGAGGCGATGGCCTCGTCGTACTGCCCGCGCGAGGCGAGCACGTTCCCGCGGGCGATCTCCGCCGTCCCCGGCTCCTGGCACCCGGCCAGGATCAGCGCAGCCGCCGTCGCGATCGCCCATTTCGTCATCGCCGCCATGCTAAAGGAACCGCTCGCGTGTCGCGGAAGAAGTTCATCGCCATCGCCGGGAACATCGGCGCCGGGAAAACCGAGCTGACGTCCTTTCTATGCCGGAAGTACGGGCTCAAGCCGTTCTTCGAGCCCAACGACACCAACCCGTACCTGGCGGACTTCTACCGGGACATGCGCAGCTGGGCCTTCCGCTCGCAGATCTACTTCCTCACCCACAAGTTCCGGCTCCACCGCGAGCTGGAGAAGGAGTCCGGGACGGTCATCCAGGACCGGACCATCTACGAGGACGCGGAGATCTTCTGCAAGAACCTCCACCGCCAGCGCTACATCGACTCCCGCGACTTCACCACCTACCGGGAGCTGTACTCGGCGATCGTGAAGGTGCTCCAGCCGCCGGACCTGATGATCTACCTCAAGGCCCCGGTGCGGACGCTGCGGCAGCGGATCCGGCTGCGCGGACGGGAGATGGAGCAGTCCATTCCGGTGCGCTACCTGCAGCGGCTCAACGCGTTGTACGAGGAGTGGTTCCAGGACTACAACTTGTCTCCGGTGCTGGTCCTCTCCACCGACAAGTTGGACTATCTCACCGACCTGGTGGATCGGGTCGACCTCTTCCGGCAGATCGAGAAGCACCTGTGAAGGAGATCTACGTCCTCGCCACCCTGGCGGACGCGCCGGTGTCGATCGACGAGATCCGCGCGTCGTTCGAATCGGAGGACGTGAAGATCGTCCCCCAGGAGGACGGCCAGTCGTTCGCGCTCTCCGCCGAGGCGGTGGAGCTGACCGTCCGCTTCGAGTCGCGCCGGGAGCCGCTCGGCTGGTCGCCCGACTTGATCACCGGCAGCGACGAGGCCAAGGCGACCCTCACCCAGGCGCGCGGCTTCTACCGGCTCTCCTTCGAGGCCGGCCACCCCCAGCCCTCGGTGGCGGTGTTCGAGGCGCTGTGGTGCGCCCGCACGCTGATGGAGCACGTGAAGGGCGTGCTGCTGGACATCACCGCCTACAAGCTCCACGACCCCGGCGACGTGGCCGACATCACCGAGTTGGACTTCGACATCCGGGACCACGTCAACCTCCACGCCGTGGAGGCCACCACCGGCGAGACGCCGCTGTGGGTGCACTCGCACGGGATGGAGAAGTTCGGCCAAAGGGACGTGGAGATCTTCCACCTGGCGGAGGCGGACCTGCTCCCGGCGGAGGCCTTCCTCTACGAGCTGTGCACGGACATGGCCTTCGGACAGGGGCCGCCGGAGCGCGCGGTGGTGGAGACCTCCAACGGCGCCGGCTTCATCATCGTCCCCTCGGACGAGGCGCGCGGAAATCTCATGGGCCTGGACCTCGAGCTGTTCGAGGGCCACGAGGGCCTGTACTACACGGTGGTCTCCCCCGAGGGCCGCCACAACGTCTCCGAGCTCCTCCGCCCCTACCGCGAGCGCTTCGAGGAGGAGGACCCGGAGAAGACGGACGAGCTCAAGGGCCAGGCGCAGATCCTGCTCCCCGCCTTCAAGGCGCGCTACCTGCGCAAGGGCCTGATGGAGCCGCTCACCTTCCTGGTGCGCGGCCCATTCGTCGTGCACCCGGAGGGAGAGGACATCGTCGAACACCTCTGGGCCGAGGTCGTCCACTGGGACGAGGGCAAGGTCATCGCCAAGCTGGTGGACGGCGCCATGCACACCACCGAGTGGCGGAAGGGCGCCCACGTGGAGATCGAGGAGGGCGACGTGGAGGCCATCTCCGTGGGCCGCGACGGCCGCACCCTCGAGGAGGAGGAGATGATGCAGCTCCTCGTCGCCGAGCGGCCCTCCTAAACCGCTGATCTCCTTGCCGCTCGCGGCCTTGCGGGTCAGCCGGTTTGACAAATGTAAAGAGCTTTCTATCCTGCCCGCCCGCATATGCCTTCCCTCCTGCTTTTGACGGGTCCCTCCGCGGGTCGGCGGTACGAGCTGGGCGCGGAGGCGGTGCTTGGGCGCTCGCCCTCCTGCGAGATCCCGCTCGATGACGTGAAGGTGTCCCGGCGCCACGCGCGGATCGCGCTGGCGGACGGCAAGGCGGTCATCTCCGACCTCGGCTCGCGCAACGGGACGCAGGTCAACGGGGAGAAGATCTCCGCCGAGATCACGCTCGCGCCGGGCGACCAGGTGCAGGTGGGGGATACCACCGCGCTGTTCGACCCGCCGACCAAGGCGGTGTTCACCGAGCGCGAGGTGCAGAACGTCAGCCGGGTGCTGATCGACCACCTGCTCCCCAAGGCGGGGACCGAGGCCGCGCTCTACCAGCTCTCGGTGGCGCTGCTGGGTGCGCCCAGCGAGGCGCGGGTGCTGGAGTGCGTGACCGAGGAGATCGCCCGCGACCTCCAGGCGGACAAGGGCGCGGCGCTGATCTCCCAGACCGAAGGGCTGCTGACGGCGTCCGTGTTCGGGGCGCGCACCGCGGAGGTCCCGCGCGCGCTGGCGCAGGCGGCGCTCAACTCGCGCGAGGTGGGGATGGGGTCGGGCGTGATCTGCGTGCCCATGATTGCCTCCGGGGGCGCGGTGGTGGGGCTGATCTACGCCGAGCGCGAGAAGGCCTTCGAGGAGTCCGAGCGCGCGCTGGCGGTGGCCCTGGGCCGGATCGCCGGCGAGGCCCTCAAGTCGGTGCGCGGGCGCTCGGGCGGCCGGCCGTCCGGCGGGGTGCTGGTGGGCGCTTCCAAGACCTTCCGCAAGGCGGTGGAGGACGCGCGGCGCGCGGCCGCCGCCGAAGGGTCGGTGGTGGTCATCGGCGAGCTGGGCACCGGCAAGACGGCGCTGGCGGAGACCATCCACGGCCTGTCGCCGCGCTCGCTGGCGCCGTGGATCGTGGTCGACTGCCGGCAGCCGAACGTGGAGGAGGAGCTGTTCGGGCGGCAGTCCGCGCCGGTGGGCACGCCGCTGCCTCCCAATTCGTCGCTGGTACGCGCCAACGGCGGGACGCTGCTGCTCAAGCACGTGGACTCGCTGGCGCGGTCGTCCGCGGAGCGGCTGGGGCGGTGGATCTCCAAGAACGCCTCCGGCCAGCAGACGGACGAGGAGCCGCTGGTGATCCGGTTCCTGGCCACCTCCGTGCAGGCGCTCACCGGCCTGGCGCAGAAGGGCCAGTTCGACCCGGAGCTGGCGCGCATCCTCTCCGCCACCGAGATCGAGATCGCCCCGCTGCGCACCCGCTCCGCCGACGTGGGCCCGCTGTTCGACCACTTCGCGCAAGGCGCGGCCAAGAACGGGCACGTGGCCCCGCCCACGCTCACCCCCGAGAGCCGGCGGCTGATGGCCAGCTACGCCTGGCCGCGCAACGTGCGCGAGGTGAAGCTGGTGGCGGAGCACCTGGCGCTGCTGTACCCGGGGGCGGAGATCCCGGCCACCAAGCTGCCCCCGGAGATCCAGCAGGGGTCGGTGGAGAAGGTCCGCAGCCTGGACGAGATGATCGCCACCCTGGAGCGGGAGGCCATCTCGGAGGCGCTGCGGGAGGCGCGCGGCAAGAAGATCCGCGCCGCCGCCATCCTCGGGATCAGCCGGCCCACGCTGGACAAGAAGATCGAGGACTACGGGCTGGTGGTGCAGAAGGTCCGCGGCCAGGGTCGGGCTTCGTCCTCCGCCAGCTCGTCCGACTAGGAGGAGCCTTCCGGTGCGGCTGGTCTTCGGCGAAGAGGTGCAGCGGGCGCTGGACCGCCGCGCGCCGCTGGTGGCGCTGGAGACGTCGGTGGTCGCCCAGGGCCTGCCTCCGCCGCACAACCTCCAGGCCGCGCGCGCCTGCGAGGAGGCGGTGCGGCGCGCCGGCGCGGTGCCCGCCGCCCTGGCGGTGATCGACGGCCTGGTGAAGGTGGGCCTTTCGCCTTCGGAGCTGGAGCGGCTGGCGGGTGGCGGCGAACGGGTGATGAAGATCGGCTCGCGCGACCTGGCCCCGGCCATCGCGTCGCTGCGCACCGGCGGCACCACGGTGTCGGCGTCGGTGGAGATCGCCGCCCGCGCCGGCATCCGGGTGTTCGCCACCGGCGGCATCGGCGGGGTGCACCGGGGCGTGGCGGAGACGATGGACGTCTCGCAGGACCTCCTGGCGCTCTCCCGGTTCCCGGTGGCGGTGGTCTGCGCCGGCGCCAAGTCCGTGCTGGACCTCCCCAAGACGCTGGAGGCCCTGGAGGCGCTCTCCGTCCCGGTGGTGGGCGTGGGGACCTCCGACTTGCCGTCCTTCTTCTGCCGCACCTCCGGGCTCCCGCTCGAGCAGCGGGTCGAGGGGCCGGAGGACGCGGCGCGGCTCCTCTCCATCCGTTTCAACGAGCTTCAGCAGGGCGGGGTGGTGCTGGCGCTGCCGCCGCCCGCGGAAACGGCCATCCCTTCCGCCGAGCTGGAGAAGCAGATGGCGGCGACGCTGGCGGAGGCGGACGCGCGAGACGTGCGCGGCAAGGCGCTCACCCCCTTCCTGCTCTCCGAGCTGAGCCGGAGGACCGGGGGCCGGACCCTGCGCGCCAACCTGGCGCTGCTGGAATCCAACGCGAGGTTCGCCGGTGCGCTGGCCGCCGCCTACGCCACGCTCCAGGCTTAGGGCGTTCGCCGCCCTGGCGCTGGCGATGGCGGCCGGCTGCGCGGCGCGGGTGGCGGTGGCCGGCGGCGCGGTGGAGCTCGACGAGGCGCGGGTGGAGGTGGAGCCCTTCGAGGTGGATGAGCACCTGGCGACCGTCGAGGAGTACCGCACCTGCGTGGAGGCGCGCGGGTGCGAGCCAGTCCGGAGCGACGACCCGCTCTGCGCCGTCCAGGGCGACCGCGTTCCCATCGGGTGCCTTCGCTGGGTGGACGCGGCCGCCTACTGCGCCTGGCGATCCGCGCGGCTCCCGACGGACGCCGAGCGGTCGCTGCTGGACCGGAGCGCGGGCGGCCCACCGTATCGACATCTGCTGTGCCCTTCGCCCGGCCGCGAGAACCCATGGTACCTGTGCGACCTGGGCGGCCCGGTCGAGACCTGGACCACCAACGACGCCCTGGATGGCCCCTCCGGGCGTGCCTCCAGCGCCCCCGAGGCAAGGACGCCCACGCTGGGCGCGCGTTGCGCGAGGTCAATCTCGCTGGCCCGCTCTACTGGCGTGCCGAAGAAGCTCCAGACCGGGGTACGGGTCATCCAGGTACGGCCGCCGGACTAGGCCCGCGCCGCCTGCTGGAGCGCCGCCCAGACCTGCTCCACGTGCTCGCGCCGGGTCTCCTCGGCGCCGATGGAGACGCGGATCATCTGCACGCCCTTGAGGACCGATGGCGTGACGTACGCGACGCCGGACGTGTTCACCCGCTGGGCGATGCCCTGGTTGTGGACGTTCTCGGCGTCCGCGCCGCGGCCGGGGAGGAGGTGCCGCAGGCAGACGGTCTGGAGCTGGACCGGCGCCACCCGCTGCCAGTCCGAGGTGGCGTCCACCTGCTCCTTCAGCCACCGCGCGTGCTCGAGGTCGCGCCGGATGCGCGCCTGGATGCCCTTGACGCCCTGCTCGTGCAGCAGGAACCAGAGCTTGAGGGCGCGGAAGCGGCGTCCCAGCGGGATGCCCCAGTCGCGGAAGTTCTTCACCTCGCCCTCGTGGGCGGTGCGCAGGTAACTTGGGTTGGTGGACATCACCCGCACCAGGTGCTGCGGGTCGCGCACGTAGTACGCCGAGCAGTCGAACCCGGTGCCCATCCACTTGTGCGGGTTGAACACCAGCGAGTCCGCCGCCTCCACGCCGTGCCAGAGCGGGCGGCACTCGGGGAGGATCATCGCCGTGCCGGCCATGGCCGCGTCCACGTGGAGCCAGGCGCCGGCGTTCCTCGCCACCTCGGCGATGCGCGCGATGGGATCCATCGCCGTGGTCGCGGTGCTGCCGCACGTCGCCACCACCGCGCAGGGGCGGAGGCTGTGCGCCGCGTCGTCGGCCATGGCCGCGGCCAGCACGTCGACCTTCATCGCGTGCTCGGCGTCCGACTCGATGGACCGGACGCACGCGCGCCCGAAGCCCGCCAGCAGCGCCGCCTTCTCAACCGAGCTGTGCGCCTGGTCCGAGGCGTAGATCGCCAGCGGCGCCTTCATCTCCTGGAGGCCCCCGCGCGTCTGCCCGTAGTCGGTGGTGCGCTCGCGGGCGCAGAGCAGGGCCACCAGGGTGGCGGTGGAGGCGGTGTCCTGGATCACGCCGGTGAAGGCGTCCGGGAGGCCGACCATCTGGCGCAGCCAGTCCAGCACCACCTCCTCCAACTCGGTGGCGGCGGGGCTGGTCTGCCAACTCATGCACTGCGGGCCCAGCCCGGCCGCCGCCAGGTCCGCCAACACGCCCGGCAGCGTCCCGTTGGACGGGAAGTAGGCGAAGAAGCGGGGGTGGTTCCAGTGGGTGATGCCGGGGAGCACGTCCCGCTCCAGTGGGCCCAGGAGCTGCTCCAGCGGCGCGCCCTCCTGGGGAGGTTCCTTGGGGAAGCGGGCCCGGATCTCCCCGGGCTTCACCTGGCTCATGACCGGAAGGGACTCCATCCGGGTCCGGTAGTCGGCGATCCAGTCGATGAACGCGTGGCCGGCGCGGCGAAACTCGTCAGGGGTCATGAGACCCTCCCCGTCCTCCACCCCATACCATGAGTGCTTTGCAGCGGCGGCCCGTTCTGCTTGAACGGGCGGATGCACGAGACCGCCGCCCGGGCCGCGCTGGCCGCCGCCGCATTTGCCTTCGCCGCCGGATGCCAGACCGCCACCCCGAAGCCGGAGCCCGCCGACAAGGACGAGGGCCCGGTCATCGCTTCCTCCACCGAAGCGAAGCCTGAGTGGCCGCTCCCGGAGGGCTGGAAGCAGGAGACGATCCCGTTCCCGCTCGACTTCGCGAAGGACATCTCCCTGAAGGGCGTGGAGGAGCTGCGCTTCGCCCCCGGCATGTTCAAGCCAGAGGCGCCGGGCTACTGGTCCTATGCCTTCACCTGGTGGCTGGACGACCAGCCCGCGCTGGGCCAGGCGGAGCTGGAGCACATGCTGCTCTCGTACTTCCAGGGGCTGATCACGGAGGTGTCGAAGGAGAAGGGGCGGAAGGTCGACCCCGGTCGGTTCCGGGTGTCCATGCGCCCGGCCTCCGGCGCCCCCGCGAAGGAGGGCCACACCGTCCAGGCCTTCGGCGGCACCGCGGAGCTCTACGACGCCTTCGCGACCGGCAAGCCCATCGCCCTCAACCTCGAGGTCTGGGTCTGGGACTGCCCGGTCGCCGGGAAGCGGGTGGCGCTGGTGCTGGCCTCGCCGCGTCCCACGTCGGAGCCGATCTGGAGGGAGCTCGCCCAGCGACGCGACGAGTTCCTCTGCCACAAGTACTAGGACTCGCCCGCTAGAAGCCGACGCCCGCCTCGAGCGGCTTGGGCAGCGCCAGGTCCACCGCGGCCACCGCCTTGGGGTCGTAGAGCGCGCGGTAGTTGATCAGGTCCGCCACCACCTGCCGCACGTAGCCGCGGGTCTCGCGGTAGGCCATGGTCTCCACGAACAGGTCCAGCGGGAGATCGCCCTTCTCCTTCGCCCAGCGCAGCACCGAGCGCGGGCCGGCGTTGTAGGCGGCGGCCACCAACACCGGGTGCTGGAACCGCTTCTGGAGCGCCGCCAGGTACCAGGCGGCGAGCTGGATGTTCAGCTCCGGCGAGTAGAGGTCGTCCGCGTCCGGGGCGCGCAGGGACAGCTCGCGCGCGATCTGCTCCGCGGTGGGCGGGATGATCTGCATCAGCCCGCGCGCGTTGGCGCCGCTCGCCTCGCCCGGCTTGAAGGCGCTCTCCCGCCGCATCACCGCCCATAGGAGATATGGATCCGTCCCGCGCGCCTTGGCCTGCGCCACCACCTGCGGCTCGAAGGCGCGCGGGTAGAAGAGCGCCAGCGCCTCCGGCCTCCGGTCGGTGAAGGCGGCGCCCCACAGCCAGCGGTTGGCCACCGCGTACGCCACGCCGTAGTAGCCCAGCCCCTGGAGCGCGGCGCCCAGCTCCAGCGCCCGGTCTCCCGAGCGGACCGACCGCGCCAGGGACTCCGCCTCCATCTCCGCGTCCCCGAACAGGCCGGCCTTCTGCAGCGCCCGCGCCACCTCCAGCACCTTCGGCGCCGGCGCGGCCGAGGTGGCCGGGGGCGGGGAGAGGGAGGGCCACGCGGAGGTGGTGGGCCGGCCCAGGTCCTGGAGGCGGGCGCGGGAGAGGAGCGCGTAGAAGCTGGCGGGGTATTCGTCCACCACCCGCTGGAAGCCGGGCGCCACGTCGTCCGCCGCGCCGCCATCCAACTGCGAGGCGCGGGAGGCCCAGTACAGCGCCTGCGGCACCAACTGCGAGCGAGGCGAGGTCTGCACCAGCGCCAGGGCGGCGGTGCGCGCGTCCGGGTAGCGGGCCAGCCGGAGCAGCGCCAGCGCGCGGAACCACTGCACCTCGTCTCGCCGGCGCGAGCCCGGGAAGCGCTTGAGGTATGCCTCGAAGGAGGTGGCCGCTTCCTCGAAGCGGTCGTCCCTGAGCGACAGCCAGCCCACGTAGTAGGCCGCCTCCTCGCCGGCGGTGGTGCGCGGCCCGGCGGTCACCACCGCCTGCATCAGCGCGCGGGTCTTCTGGTTGTCGTCGCCCTTGAGCTGCCGGCGCGCGCGCAGGAGCAGGGCCTCCGCGGCCACCTCCGGCGCGCCCTTCCGGGCCAGCTCGATCTGGGCGTCCATCTCGTCCTCGACCCCGAGCGCCTTGAGGGCGTGCGCGGCCACCAGCGCCACCTTCGCCTGCGCCGGGCGCCCGCGCGCCAGCTTCCGCGCCAGGATCTGGTCCAGCTCCTCCAGCGACTCCCGCGGCCGGATCTCCGCCAGCGCCCGCGCGCGCCGCAGCCGCTCCTCGAAGGTGAGCGGATTCACCGCGGCGGCGTGCAGGAGCCCGAGCGCCTCCGCGCCGTACGGGTGGAGCGGATACTCCACCGCCAGGGTCTTGAGATCGGAGAGCGCGCCCGCCCCGTCGCCCAGCGCCTGCTTCGCCTGGGCGCGCTGGAACAGGAGCGAGGCGGAGCTGGAGCCCTTGAGCGCCTCGTCCAGCGCCAGCAACCCGCCCCGCGCGTCGCCGGAGGCCAGCAGCGCCTCGCCCAGCCGGGCGCGGGCCCGTCCCTGGAGCGAGGCCGGGCCGTAGTTGGCGGCGGCCTCGAACTTCTCCGCCGCGGCGGCGTACTGGCCCCGGTAGAAGAGCGCCTGGCCCAGGTAATAGGCGTGGTGCGCGGACAGCAACGGCGGCGCGGCCTCCCGCAGGAGCTGCTCTGCGCTCCCCGCGGCGTCTCCCGACGAAAGTCTCAAAAAGCCTACCAGCAAGGAAAGCGAGGGGACGTCCGGGCCATGCGCCTGCCCGGCCGCGGCCAGCTCCGCCTCGGCGCGCGCGGCCGCGCCGGCGCGGTGGGTGCGGAGCGCGGCCAGCGTCTCCTCGGACTGGGCGCCCGCGGTGCCCGCGAGGAGCACCAGCAGCAGGCACGGGAACTGGGTTCGCGCAGGCATCCGGCCCACCAACTCTACGAGAGCTTCGGCGATTCCGCGCACACGTACCAATGGTGCGTTTGACATTCGCAGGTCGCCCGCCCTAAACACGCGGCGTTTTTTGACGCAGAGGTGGCGGCGCGGGCGTTGTCGAGAGGGGACCAGAGTAGCTCTGGGAGGGGACGCAAACTCTTATGAAGCCGTTTCCGACTGACTTGCCTCAGACGATCAACCCTGAGGCTGGACCGAAGCGGGCGGGCGTTGAAACCCACCGGAACCTGAACTGCCATCACTACGACAACTGCCTCGACGAGGCGGTGCGCCGCGGCTGGCAGAGCTTCACCTGCCTGAAGTGCCCGCTGTACGCCATGAGCACGGCACCGCAGATGGGCATCGAGGCCTACGCCACCCAGCGCCGGGCCATCTAGGTCGTCTACGGGAAGCGAATCACGCCGCGCCGGAGCAGGTCCCGCAGTCCTTCGGTGACCTGCTCCTGGGGAAGCTGGACCGCCGCCGGAAGGTTCGACGTCGGGACGTGCTGCTCGCACACCGCGCGCGCCAGCTCCACCTTCTTGTCGCTCGCGTACCTCCGGTAGAGGTCGTACAGCTCGTGGTCCACCTCGAAGGTGGTGGCCTGCGCCAGCTTGGCCGCGGTGAGCCGGTTCTCGAGGTTGTTCAGCTTCTCGCATGTCCGCTGGATCAGGTTCTCCATCGACATCCCGATGCGGTCCGCGCCGACGTCGTCGATGGGCGGCCCCGGCGCGTAGCTCCCTTGCGGGAACCGGGCCACCAGCATGGCCGCGAAGGCCGCCACCCCGTCCGCCCGGCGCTTCTTCATGTCCGCCGAGCACCACACCGGCTGGCCGTCCTCCACCGCGAATGAGTAGCGGCCCCATTCGTCCGCCAGCTCCAGCAGCCCGGTGCCCTTGATGCGGGTGATCGCCCGCAGGAACCACTGCAGGCCGAGGAGCTGCACCCGCACCTTCATCGGCTGGTTGACCACCAGCTCGAAGAGCGCCTCCAGCCTCGGGGTGATCACCCCCAGCGCGCTCTGCACCACGTGCTCGGACTTGCCGGTCTTGTTCAGGTAGTCGTGGGCGCCGGCCCGGGCCGCCTTGAGCGTCTCGCTGAAGTCCTCGTGGGCGGAGAGGAAGATCACCGGCACCTCGCGGGTGCGGTGGTCCTGCTTG
>DATBSS010000522.1:0-12108 GCA_036559665.1 Myxococcaceae bacterium | reverse complement strand
GACGAAAACCTCGTCGCCACCGCCGAACAGGCGACCTACCTCACCGGCATCGACTTCCAACTCCAGGGCACCGTCCACACCCATTTCATCGGCGCCAGCGCCGGGCTGAAGGTCGGGTACCGCTGGGTGTTCGTGGTGGCCGAGCTCACCGGCGGGTGGGCGCTGGGCAGCGTGCGCGTGCTGGGCGCGGACCGGTCATTAGCGGGCATCATCTTGTTCCCTGCGCTGGGCGTTGAGGTGCAACTCTAGAGGCCATGGCCATCCCTGAAGAGCGCCGCGCGGCCCATCTCGCCCGTCTCACGAAGATGTTCCACGCCGCGCCCATCGCGCGCTCGTTCGGGATGCGCCTGGAGTACGACCAGGAGCACCACGCCGTCTTCACGCAGCCCTACAACCCCGGCTTCGACCACGGCCTGGGCGGCATCCACGGAGGCGTCTTCGCGACGCTGCTCGACAACGCCGGCTGGTTCACCGTCGCCGGCGAGTACGAGACGTGGGTCGCGACGGTCGAATTCCAGGTGCGGCTGCTGAAGGCGTGCGAGAAGGAGGAGCTCGTCGCGCACGGCCGCATCGTCCACGCGGGCAAGCGGCTCGCCACCGCCACGATGGAGGTCTTCACCGGCGGGAAGGTGCTCGCCGCGATCGGCTCCGGAACGTTCACCGTCACGTCCGTGCCACTCCCGCCCACCTGAGAAGTCGTCAACCACCGCCGATGCCTTGGTTGACAATGCTCCGGACGGGTCCTAATCGGGCCGGATGCACTCCCATGCCCACGCCGCCGCGCCGCTCCCGGAAGGGGTGACGCCGCGGCACGACTGGACGCTGGCGGAGGTCCGCGCGCTGCACGACCTGCCGCTCCTGGACCTCATCCACCAGGCGCAGACGGCCCACCGGAAGGTGTGGACGGAGAACGCGGTCCAGCTCTGCTCGCTGCTGTCGGTGAAGACCGGCGGCTGCCCGGAGGACTGCGCGTACTGCCCGCAGGCGGCGCGCTACCAGACCGGCGTCCAGGCGGAGCGGTTGATGCCGGTGGAGGAGGTGCTCGAGGCGGCGGCGAAGGCGAGGCAGGCGGGCGCCACCCGGTTCTGCATGGGCGCCGCGTGGCGCGAGGTGAAGGACGGCCCGCAGTTCGACGCGATGCTGGAGATGGTGCGCGGGGTGAAGGCGATGGGGATGGAGGCGTGCTGCACGCTGGGGATGCTGACCGGCGAGCAGGCCCGGCGGCTGAAGGAGGCGGGGCTCACCGCGTACAACCACAACCTCGACACCTCGGCCGAGTTCTACGGGGACATCATCTCCACCCGCTCCTACGACGAGCGCCTCCAGACCCTGGCGCGCGTGCGCGAGGCCGGCATCTCCGTCTGCTGCGGCGGCATCATCGGGATGGGCGAGTCCGTGGACGACCGCTGCCGGATGCTGCAGACGCTGGCCAACCAGGAGGCGCACCCGGAGAGCGTCCCCATCAACGCGCTGGTGGCGGTGAAGGGGACGCCGCTGGCCGACCGGCCGCCGGTCGCCGCGGTGGAGTTGGTGCGGATGATCGCCACCGCGCGGCTGCTGATGCCTCAGGCGATGGTGAGACTGTCCGCGGGCCGGCTGCAGCTCTCCGAGGAGGCGCAGCTGCTGTGCCTGATGGCCGGCGCGAACTCCATCTTCTTCGGCGAGAAGCTGCTCACCACCGCCAACCCCGAGTACCGCGACGACATGGCCCTGCTGGAGAAGGCGGGCGTGCGGCCGCTGGAGCCGCGGGTGGAGTGATGGGGACCACCGCCGCGCAGTGGGCGCGCGAGGAGCTGGATGCCCTCGCCAGGCAGGGGTTGCGGCGAGCGCTGGAGCCGCTCCGGTCGGCGCAGGGGCCGGAGGTGGTGGTCGGCGGCCAGCGGCTGTTGAGCTTCTCCTCCAACGACTACCTCGGGCTGGCGGCGGATCCGCGGCTGGCACAGGCGGCGGCGCGAGCGCTGGCGGCCAGGGGGACCGGCGCCGGCGCGTCGCGGCTGATGGTGGGCGATACGGAGGCGCACCACACGCTGGAGCGGGAGGCCGCAGCGCTGATGGGGACGGAGGCGGCGCGGCTGTTCAACAGCGGGTACGCGGCGAACCTCGGCATCCTGGCGACGCTGTGCGGGCCAGAGGACGTCGTCTTCTCGGACGCGCTGAATCACGCGTCGCTGGTGGACGGGTGCCGGCTCTCGCGGGCTCGGGTAGTGGTGTATCCGCACGCGGACGCGGCGGCGCTGGATGGGTTGCTGGCGGCGGCCGGTGGCCGGCGGCGCCTGGTGTGCACGGACGCGGTGTTCTCGATGGACGGGGACCACGCGCCGCTCCAGGAGCTCGCGGAAGTGTGCCGGCGCCACGGCGCGGCGTTGATGGTGGACGAGGCGCACGCGCTGGGCGTGCTGGGACCGAACGGGCGTGGACTGAGCGAGGTGCTGGGCGTCGAGCCGGACGTGCGGATGGGGACGCTGGGGAAGGCGCTGGGGGCGTTCGGCGCGTTCGCGGCGTGCTCGGCGGAGGTGGCGGAGCTGTTGATGAACCGGGCTCGGCCGCTGGTGTTCTCGACGGCGCTGCCGGCGGCGCTGTGCGCGGCGGGCGAGGAGGCGATCGCGGTGATGCGCGCGGAGCCGGCGTTGCGGGAGGCGCTGTGGCGGAACATCCGGCGGATGGCGGATGGGCTGCGCGCGCTGGGCGTCCCGGCGGAGGCGCGGTCGGCGATCTTCCCGCTCGTGCTGGGGGAGCCGGAGCGAGCGCTGGAGGTGGCGGCGCAGCTTCGCGCCCGCGGGGTGCTGGTGAAGCCGATCCGGCCGCCCACGGTGCCCCGGGGGACGAGCCGGCTCCGGTTCGCGGTCAGCGCGGCGCACTCGGAGGCGCAGATCGACCGGGCACTGGAGGTGCTCGCGGCGCTGGAGGTGCGGGTTGCCGCCTGAGTCGCCGGAATTGGAGGCGCGGCACCGGAAGCTGCTGGAGCAGGATCTGCGGCACCTGTGGCACCCGTTCACCCAGATGCAGGTGTGGCCAGACGACGAGCCGCTGATCATCGAGCGCGCGGACGGGAACTACCTGGTGGACGACCTGGGGCGCCGGTACCTGGATGGGGTGTCGTCGCTCTGGGTGACGGTGCACGGGCATCGGAAGCGGGAGATCGACGAGGCGGTGCGGGCGCAATTGGAGAAGGTGGCGCACTCCACGCTGCTGGGGTTGTCGTCGGTGCCGGCGGTGGAGCTGGCGGCGAAGCTGGTGGCGATCGCACCGGCTGGACTGACGCGGGTCTTCTACTCGGACTCCGGGTCCACGGCGGTCGAGATCGCGGTGAAGATGGCGTACCAGTACTGGCGCCAGAAGGGCCGGCCGGAGAAGCGGCGCTTCGTGGCACTCCAGGAGGCGTACCACGGGGACACGGTGGGGTCGGTCTCGGTCGGTGGGATGGATCTCTTCCACGCCACGTTCCGGGACCTGCTGTTCGAGGTGGACCGGATCCCGACACCGTACGAGTACCGCTGGCCCGGGCCACCGGGTGAATGCCTGGAGCAGTGCGTGCGCGCGGCGGCGGAGTTGCTGGAGCGGCGCGGGCGAGAGATCGCCGCGCTGGTGGTGGAGCCGCTGGTTCAGGGAGCGGCCGGAATGCTGATGCAGCCGCGCGGGTACCTGGCGAGGCTGGCGGAGCTGTGCCGGCGGCACGAGGTGCTGCTGATCTGCGACGAGGTAGCGACCGGGTTCGGGCGGACGGGGACGATGTTCGCGGTGGAGCAGGAGGGCGTGCGGCCAGACCTGATGTGCGTGGCGAAGGGGATGACGGGCGGGTACCTGCCGCTGGCGGCGACGCTGGCGACGGAGGAGATCTACTCGGCGTTCCTGGGGAGCGTGGCGGAGAAGCGGACGTTCTTCCACGGGCACACGTACACGGGGAATCCGCTGGCGTGCGCGGCGGCGCTGGCGAACCTCGAGGTGTTCGAGCGCGAGCGAACGCTGGAGCGGATGCAGCCGGCGATGGACGCGCTGGCGGCGGAGTTGGAGCGGGTGGGCGAGCTCGCGCACGTCGGTGAGGTGCGGCGGCGCGGGATGATGGTGGGCGTGGAGTTGGTGCGGGACCGGAAGACGAAGGAGGAGTACCCGTACGGCGATCGGATCGGGCACCAGGTGTGCCTCGCCGTTCGGAAGCGGGGGATCATTCTGAGGCCACTGGGGAACGTAGTGGTGCTGATGCCGCCGCTGTCGCTGACGGTGGAAGAGGCGCGACATCTCGGGACTTCGGTCCACGAGGCCATCGTCGAGGTCACTGGCCGATGAGCATGATGGAGGAGTCGCTGACCAATCTTCGAGAAGCGCTCGGCCTTTATCTTGAGGACGATGCCCTCAGTAACGAGCGGGAGTGATGCCGATGTACCTCCGCCTCACCGTCGAACTGGATCATGAAGACGATGGACGGTGGATCGCCGAGGTCACTGATCTCCCCGGTGTCCTCTCGTACGGGAAGACTCGTGCTCTGGCAGTCGCTGCGGCGGAGGCGCTCGCCCTGCGCGTTGTGGCTGATCGCCTGGTTCATGGCGAAGTCCCCCCAGAGCCGCTAGCGGTCTCCTTCGCTGTGAACTGACCGCGCCATGCTCCCCCGCTACTTCGTCACCGCCACGGACACCGGCGTCGGCAAGACGCAGGTCGCCTGCGCGCTCCTCTCCCTGATGGCCGACGCGGGTCTCGCCCCCGCCGCGTTCAAGCCCTACGAGAGCGGCTGTGAGGACCTCTCGGCCCCCGCCGACGCGGTGGCCCTGAAGGCCGCCGCCCGCACCGACGACGACCTGGCGCTGATCTGCCCGCATCGCTTCCGCTTTCCCCTCGCCCCCGGCGTCGCCGCCCGCCGCCTCCGCCAGGACCCACCGTTCGCCGTCACCCTGGAGCTCTTCCGCGCCTTCGACCGCCGCGCGCTGGTCGTCGAAGGCGCCGGCGGCCTCCTCGTCCCCATCGACCGCCGCCGCGACGTCATCGACCTCGTCGCCGCGCTGAAGCTCCCCGTCATCCTCGTCGCCCGCTCCGGCCTCGGCACCCTCAACCACACCGGCCTCTCCCTCCAGGCCCTCGCCGCCCGCAAGCTCAGGGTCCGCGCCGTCGTCCTCTCCCGCTCCACCCCCACCGCCGACCCGTCCGAACGCGACAACGCCTCCCTCCTCGCCGAACGCCACCGCGTCCCGGTCCTCGGCCCGGTCCCCTACCTTCGCGATCCCAACCGCCGCCGCGCCGCTTTCCGCCGCGCGCTTCGCTCCCTCGTCCCCGGTACACTGCGGCCCTGATGAACCGGCGGCGCGTACTCCAGGGACTCGGCGCGGTGACCGGCGCGGGCATGCTGGGCCGCTTCGCCCTCCTCCCGCCCTCCCGCAGCCGCGCCCTCGAACCCGCGGACCAGCTCGCGGCCCGCTTCTTCGATTCGCTCGATGCGGACCAGCGCTCGCAGGCCTGCGTCGCCTACGACCACCCGCTTCGCCAGCTCCACAACCGCGGCGTCTGGGGTGGCGGGCTCCTGGCCAGCCCGCTCGACCTCGGATGGGAACAGCGCCGCCTCCTCACCGACCTCCTCCACGCCGGGCTCTCCGAGGCAGGCCGCGAGCGCGTCCCCCGCGAGCACTACACCCGCTGGCCCGGCGTTCACACGATGAAGGTGCTGGTCTGCGGCGACCCGCATCACCCGCCCTACCAGCTCATCCTCACCGGCGCGCACGTCAACCTCCGGATCGGCGGCGCCAGCCGCGAGGGCGCCGCGTTCGGCGGCCCGCTCGTCTACGGCGACCAGCAAGGCGACGAGGTCCCCGGCCTGCCCGGCAACCTCTACCGGTTCCAGTTCGACACCGCGACACGCCTCTTCCGCGGCCTCCGCCCGGAGCACCAGCGCCTTTCGCTCCTCCCCAGCTCTCCCGTCCAGACCGCCATCCAACTCCAGGGCCCGGACGGCGCCTTCCCGGGCGTGCCCGTCTCCACCCTCTCCGCCGAGGGCCGCGCGCTCACCCGCGAGCTGATCTCCGGCATCCTCTCCACCTACCCGGACGACGACGCCGCCTACGCCTGGCGCTGCCTCGACCACAACGGCGGCCCCGAGGCGCTCTCCCTCAGCTACTACGAGGACAGCGACCCCGGCCGCCGCGGCGAGCACCAGAACTTCCGACTCGAGGGCCCCGCCGCCGTCCTCTACTTCCGCGGCGATCCGCACGTGCACGCCTTCGCGAGCATCGCGATGGACGCCTCCGCCTGCAGCGTGGGCGAGCGCATCGGCGAGAACCCGGCCCCGCTCGAGGGCCCCGGCATCCAGCGCCTCTTCGAAGCGGCGATGCTGGACCAGTCCGGCGCCGACCTCGCCTTCTACAACCCGGACGCTGTCGCCGGCCGCCTGCGCCGCGGGACCATCCGCGAAGGCGATCTCTACGCGCTGGAGGTCTGGCAGGACTCCACCGCGCGCGTGGAGATCAAGGGCGCCAACATGGCCCCCACCCTGGTCGAGTCCCTGCGCGGCGCCGGGAAGTCGCTGGACCCGCGCCGCACCTACGCCGTCGCGACCACCGGCCACGTGGCCCGCGAGGAGGCCGCCGAGCACCTCGGTCAGCCTGACGCCGTCGACCCTGGCCCGCTCCTCCGGGACGTGGCGATCGCCTACCTGAAGAAGCACGGCTTTCCAGTGCACGGTTGATCGGACGAGAACTCGACGCCTCCGCGGCGCCATGCTGATCGCGATCCAGCTTCACCCCACCACGCCCGATCCACGGGCCCTACGCGCGCGCAATTTCGCGCCCCTCGCATCGCGCGTTTCGGCCGGGTTCGCGAATTGGACGGGTCCGCCGATCTGCGCGACAAACCGATCGCACATGGCGGACATCATCGACCTGTCGCTCGTGACCGATGCCAGGCGGTACTTCCACAAACTGCTCGATGCCCGGGGGATCTCCTACTTCCTGCGGAAGGACGGCCACCGCCTCTTCCAGATCGAGCAGTCCAAGGTCGAGCTCGTCGTCCGCACCGCCGCCCGCTCCCGCCCCTCGCACCTCCCCAAGCCGCCGCTCCACGCCGTGGACTACTGCCGCAAGGAGATCCGCCGCGAGCTGATCCGCCGCGTGGTGGAGGCGATGTTGCAGACGGGCCTATAACGGCCCCGTGTTCTCCCGGCGCGCGCAGCTCCACCGGAGCGTGACGCCGCTCGCCGCCCGGCTCGAGCAAGCCCGCACCCGCGGCGGCCTGATCGACCTCACCGAGACCAACCCCACCCGCGCCGGCCTCTCCTACCCATGGGAGGAGATCGCCGCCGCCCTCGCAGACGGGCGCGGCGCCCGCTACGACCCGGAGCCCTTCGGCCTCCCGTCCGCTCGCGAGGCGGTGGCGGCGTTCTGGGGCGCGGACCCGCAGGACGTCCTCCTCACCGCCAGTACCAGCGAGGCCTACGCGTTCCTCTTCAAGCTCCTCTGCGATCCGGGCGATCGCGTCCTCGCCTTCCGCCCCGGTTATCCACTGGTGGAGCTGCTGGCGGAGTGGGAGTCCGTCCAGGTCGAACAGGTGGAGCTCCATCGCGAGGCGGGCTGGGCGGTGGACCCGCAGGACGTCCGCGCTCGCTTCCAGACCGGCGCTCGGGACCTCCGCGCCATCCTGGCCGTCAGCCCGGCCAACCCCACCGGCCAGTACCTCAAGCGCCACGAGCTGGACGCGCTCGACGCGATCGCTGCTGAGCACCAGGCCGCCCTGATCGCCGACGAGGTCTTCGCCGAATACCCGCGCGCCCCGCCGGCCGATGACCAGGTCCGCCGCCTCGCCGCCCATCCCACCCGGTCACTGGCGTTCTCGCTCTCCGGCCTCTCCAAGCTCGCCGGCCTCCCGCAGCTCAAGCTGGCGTGGACGGTCCTCTCCGGCCCCGCCGACCTCCGCCGCGCCGCCCGCGAGCGGCTGGAGCTCCTGGCGGACCTCTTCCTCTCCGCCGCCACGCCGGTCCAGGTCGCGCTCCCGGCGCTCCTCGCGCTCGGCGCCCGGGTCCGCGCGCAGATCCAGGCGCGCCTCGAGATCAACGGGCGCGCCCTCCGAGACGTCCGCCCGCCCGACGCCTCCTGGTCCATCCTCCCCGCGGAGGCGGGCTGGTCCGCGGTGCTCCGCCTTCCCGCGCAGCCCGGCGCCGAGGCGCGCGCCGCGCAGCTCCTCGACGCGGGCGTCTGGGCGCAGCCGGGCTACCTCTTCGACTTCAGCCCCGGCTCCGGCGAATACCTGGTCCTCTCGCTGCTCCCCGAGCCCCAAGCCTTCGCCGAGGGGCTCTCCCGGCTGCTCGCCGTGCTCTGAACCTCACTTCCCTCCCGAAAGGCACGACCTCACCGCGAGCGCCCCCACCAGCCCGGCGACCACCGCCATGCCCACCGACGCGGCGACCCGGATCCACCGACGCCGCCGGCCCCGGCGTGCGCCCGGCGGGATGGCGATCACGCCTGTGATCTCGTCCATTCCGGCCGCGGTCACCCGCTGGGTATCCACCTGGTCCAACGTGCGCTGGATGGAGGTCAGCTCCTCGCGCACCACGTCCGCGGACGCGGGCCGTTGTGCCGGGTCCTTGGCGAGGAGTTGGAGCACCAGCGCGTCCAGCGCCGCCGGCAGCCCGTCCACCCGTGAAGAGGGAGGCAACGGTGGTGACTCCAGGTGCTTCCGCAGCAGTTCCATGATCGACGGCCCGTGGAACGGGAGCTGCCCGGTGAGCACTTCGAAGGCCATCACGCCCAATGCGTAGAGGTCGGCCTGCGGCGACACCGGTTCGGCCCGGATCTGCTCCGGCGCCATGTACTCCGCCGTCCCCACGATGGTGGTGGCGCTCGTCACCGGCCGCGCGCTGGGCGTGGGCACGCTCTCGGCCTCGCCCTCCGGCGGGCGGTGCTTGGCGAGCCCGAAGTCCAGCAGCTTCACGGACCGCGCGCCGTCCGGCCGGGTCACCACGAACACGTTGCCGGGCTTGAGGTCGCGGTGGACGATGCCCCTCGCGTGCGCGGCGGCGAGCGTGCCGCAGATCTCCTTCAGCAGCGCGATGGCCTCGTGGGGGAAGAACGGGCCGCGGTCTCTCAGCTTCTGCTCCAGCGTCTGGCCCTCCAGGTACTCCATGACCAGGTAGTGGCGGCCGTCCGGGAGCTGGCCGGACCCGAAGATGTCGACGATCCCCCGGTGGCCGATGGCCTTGACCGACCGGGCCTCCTCGAGAAGCCGCCGCACCTGCTCCGGCCGGGCGGCGATCTCCGGCTTGAGCACCTTGATCGCCACCGGCTTCTTGATGCGCGGCTGGAAACCCCGGTAGACGACGCCCATCCCGCCCTCGCCGATGCGCTCCACCACCTGGTAGTCACCCAGGCGCACGCCGATCAACGGGTCGCGAACGTCCATGCCTTACTGGACCACCGTCACCGCTCTGATCTGCCCGGCGTCCACCTGCCACAGCTCGATGAGTCCGGGGGCCTCGCCGGTGGCGGAGTCGAAGTCGAGCTGGCCGCTGGCCCCGAGGAGGTCCACCATCCCTCCGCCCTGCACGGCGTTGCGCGCGGCGGTGAAGTCGGTGGGGCCGATGGCGGTGGGCGTCCCCGAGCGCAGGTGGGTCAACCCCTGGGCGATCCGCGAACCGGTGAGGGGGTCCGTGCCGGCGCTCCCCACCGCGTACGAGCACCCCAGCGCCACCACGTACACCGCGTCGTAGGTGTGGGCGATGAACGCGTAGGTCGACGGGTCGATCCCGTAATGCGCCTGGAAGTCGGACTGGAAGGCGCCGTACGCGGGGCCGGACGTCTGCGCGGGCGTGGTGCCGTAATTCGACTCCAGTTCCCCCGCCGGGCTCCCGCTGATGATGTTCGAGTCCTTGGCGGAGTCGGTGAAGAACCAGCGGTGCCCGGCCGAGCGCGACAGGTTGGTGGTGGCCGCCGCCTTGGTGACGAAGCGCCCCACGTCGTCCGGGAAGCCGATCAGCACCGTGAGGTCGGGGTTGAACGAGTCCAGGGTCGCCACCGACGCGTCCAGGTCTCCGCCGCGCGTGTAGAAGGTGGGGCCCAGCATCTTCCCCGGCAGCTGCTGGCTGAGGGCTCCGCTGAGGCCCTGCCCGTACGGGTCGAACAGGTACGCGATGCCCACCCGGCTCACCCCCGACAGCCCGGCGTTGAAGGTGGAGGCGCCGGTGAGCACGTCGGCGACGGCTTTCGCCTGGATGTTGTCCGACGGCGACGTCCGCCACACCAGCCGCACCCCGCCGTCCGGGTTGTTGAGCGCCGTCACCTCCTTGGCGGTGGCGGTGGGCGACATCAGCAGGACGTCGCGGGCCATGGTGTCGTCGGCCATGGCCACCACCGCGCCGGAGGTGGGGACGATGACCGCCTTGATGCCCTTCAGGTCCGCCATCCACTGCGCCTGGGTCCGGGCCAGGTTGGTGCTGCTGGCGGTGTCGCAGACCTGGAACGCGAAGCGCCTCCCGCCGCCGATGCCGCGCTGGTTGATCTCCTCCAGCGCCAGCAGCGCCGCGTTGAGCTGCTGCACGCGCGAGGCGTTCACCACGCCCGACCCGTTGGTGAAGTTGAAGATCAGCCCCAGCCGGATGGTGTCCCCCGCGTCCGCCCCGTACTCCGGCAGCACGCCCGAGTCCGGCAGGCCCAGGCACCCGTCCGGGACCACCACGCAGTAGCCGCGCGCGTCGCACGCCCGCCCGGGCTGGCATAGAGGCAGGCCGTCCCCGCACTCGGTGAAGTTGCCGGTGATCAGGCTGCAGCGGCTGGTGGCCGCCACCGCCGCCGCCGCGCCCGCGAGCGCGAGAGCCCACCGGCGCGCCGTCATCAGAACGTGACCTCGATCCCCGCCGACCCCGGCCCCACCAGGAACCTCGCCGAGGGCGAGGGTGGAGCGGCCGGCACCGGGGCCGCATCGGCCGCCGGGGCGGGCTCAGGGCCCTTGGGGAAGAGGAAGAACGCGGTCACCGCCAGCGCCAGCCCCACGCCGTAGCTGGCGTCCGCGAAGAGCGCGCGCTGCTGCGTCACCGACTTGAGGGTGTCCTTGTCCTGCTGCGTCCCGGCGCCGGTGAAGGCGGTATGCGCCTCCAGCGCCTTGAGCCCGAACACCACGCCGCCGCCCGCGGCCAACACCGCGCCCGCCCCGGAGGCGATGGCCCAGACGCGCGAGGCCCGGTAGTTGTCGATGTCCCGCTGCGCCTCCACCTTGCGGCGCTGCTCGGAGACCACCCGCTCCGCCTCCAACCGCTTCTGCTCTTCGCCCGCCTTCGCCTGGGCGGCCGAGGTCTCCTCCTCCAGCTTCTTGCGGGCCGCGTCGGCCTGGGCCTGCGCCGCCTCCTGCTTGCTGATCAGCGTGCGCAGGCGCTCGATGGAGAGCGAGGCGCGCTTGAGCAGCGTGGGGTCGGTCTCGCTCGAGGCGACGTACTGGCGGTAGTAGTCGAGCGAGCTCGGCAGATCGCCCGCCTGGTCCAGCGCGCGGGCGATGTTGTAGAGGTATTTCGGCTCGGGCTCGATCTCGTAGGCCTTCTTGCTCAGCTCCGCGGCCTCCTTGTACTGGGCCTTGAGGTAGAGCCGCTCGGCGTCCTTGGCCAGCTCCGCCGCGCGCCGGGGCCTGGGGCCCGCCGCCAGGGCCGCGAACGACAGCCCGAGCGCCATCACCGCCGCAAGACGTCGAATCCGCATGCGGGCGGAATGTAGCGCAATCAGGACTGTCCGCGGACCTTCATCCCGTTGGTGATGCGCTGGAGGAGGAGCTGGCGCTGCAACTCGAGCGCGGGCGGCAGCGTGGCGCCCAGGCTCTGGAACCACTCGCGCTGCGACTCCAACTCCTGCTTCCACTCGTCGAGCTTGATGGAGGTGGCCTCGTTCACCAGCTCCGGGTCGATGTCCAGGCCGGAGAGGTCCAGGTCGCCCGCCTTCGGCACCCAGCCCAAAAGCGTCTCCTGCCCGCCCACCCGGCCCTGCGCGCGGTCCACGATCCACTTCAGCACGCGCATGTTCTCGCCGTACCCCGGCCAGAGGAACTTCCCCTGCGCGTTCTTCCGGAACCAGTTCACCTGGAAGATCTTCGGCGGGTAGTCGATGCGGTGCTGCATGTTCATCCAGTGCTGCAGGTAGTTGCCCATGTCGTAGCCGCAGA
>DATBSS010000521.1:0-6203 GCA_036559665.1 Myxococcaceae bacterium | reverse complement strand
TGGCCGTGGCCGACTTCACGCGCGTGCTCCAGTACCCTCGCGCGGTACTGGTTGGCCTCTCCTGCCAGATGCTCGTCTTGCCACTGGTCTGCTTTGCGGTCGCCAAGGGCTCCAGGCTGGCCCCCGAGTTGGCGGTGGGATTGATGCTCCTGGCCGCCTCGCCAGGCGGAGCCACCGCCAACCTCTACAGCCACCTGGCCAAGGGCGACGTCGCGCTCAACATCACGCTGACCGCGGTGAACAGCGTGCTCACCTTGTTCACGCTCCCGCTGGTGGTGAACCTGTCCCTCGTCCACTTCATGGGCGAGGGGAAGGTCATCCCGCTCCAGTTCACCAAGGTGGTGCAGATCTTCGCCATCGTCCTGGTGCCGGTCGCGATCGGGATGGCGATCCGCAAGAGGAGCCCGGGCCTGGCCCAGCGCCTCGGCCGCCCGGTCAAGATTCTCTCGGCGATGTTCCTGATCCTCGTCATCGTCGCGGCGGTGGCGAAGGACTTCCGCGTGCTGACCATCTATTTCCCCCAGGTCGGGTTCAGCGCCCTGATGTTCAACCTGGCGAGCATGTTCCTGGGCTACTTCGTCCCGCGCGCGGTTCGCCTCAGCCGCGAGCAGGCCGTCGCGATCGGGATGGAGATCGGCATCCACAACGGCACGCTGGCGATCGCCATCGCCTCCAGCCCGTTCCTCCTCAACAACAGCGCGATGGCCATCCCCCCGGCGATCTACAGCCTGATCATGTTCTTCACCGCGGCGGCCTTTGGCTTCGTGGTCAATCTCCGGCGCGCCGAGGCCCTGAGCACGAACCGCCGCACCTGAACGAAGATGCGGAAGCTCATGATCCGTACGCATGGAGGTACCTCCGCAGGGACGGATCTTCACGGAACCTCCAGATCCTTCCGTCCGCGAGGTAGTGAAGGGCGACCAGCGCCACGAGCATGACCTGGCCGGCCGCGAGCGAGAACAGCAGCGTCCCGTTCAGCGCCAGCGAGTACGCCAGGGCGAGCCCCACGTCGCCCCAGCCCAGCGCCCGGGCCGAGCCGTCGGCCGCCGCCCTCCCGGACTGGTACTCGCGGACGAGCCCGACGTAGTGGATGTTGTGAAACGAGGTGACGGCGATGGTGGTCACCAGGATGTCGTTCGTGAGGAAGAACGCTCCGAACGTGTTCGCCGCCACGAGCGCCTGGAACTTCGCGCGCTCCGGGTTCTCGCGAAACGCGCGGCCCAGGTGCCAGGCGCACGCGAACGCGAAGAGCGCGACGGCCGCGCCCACCACCCACGGCTGGCCCTCTCGTGGGATGGGCAGCCTCCACATGTGCGAGACGTTGCCCGCCACGTTCAATTCGAGCGCGGTCGCCGCGTGCATGCGGACGACGCCGAGCGCGAACAAGAGCCCGAAAAAGACCTGGTCCCGCCGCCGGCCTCGAGCGTCCTTCTCTCCGCCTCGCCTGCGAAGGAGCGAAGAGATTCCAATGTGCTGAGCCACCAGGTGCCAGAGGCCCCAGTAGGTCATGAAGTTGACCAGCAGCGCCTCGTTGGTGGGACCCAGGAGGTCTGCGCGGACCAGGGCGACCAGGGCGAAGGCCAGGAGGAGAAACGCGCCCACGCGCCACACGTGACCCGGACGGCGCACCACCGGCTCCCGCACCACGCGGACCCAGGTGCAGTACTGGTGCGGCAGGTTGAAGAGGACGTTGAACGCGACGTAGACCATCCAGGAGCGGGAGGGCCCCGCCAGCCCCCCCAGCGGTAGGAAGGACATCGAGGCGGCGAAGGCCCCCCACCCGAGCCATGCGCTCACGGGACCACGTCCAGGTCCACTCCGGAATCCACCACCATCGAGGGGCTGACGAAGCATGCATCGGGCCCCTCGCAACGCGTGACCCGGGGGTGGGTGATCGCGTCGATGGTCACGTGCATGGTTCCGGAGGGCAGGTTCCCCGGCAGTTGCAGATCGAGCACCCCGGCCGCGGAGGGACTCGAGATCGGGACGTCCGCGGCCTGGATGAAGGCGGAGCCCTGGTGCACGGTCGCGGTCGCCGACTGCGGCCACTGCACGCGGTCGAACCCCGGGCCGACCGCGAGATGCACGAGTTGGCCCACGTGCACCTGCTCCCCGGGCGCCAGCATGGGCTGCGCGTCCAGCTTCGCCCCCACGTCCTCGACCTCCATCAGCAACGCGTCTCCACCGGAGGTGGCCGTAATGGTCGCTTTCTGGTCGAACGGACCCGGGCGGGAGACCGGGGCGGACGGCGGTAGGCACTGAGGCGCGCTCCCGAACGGGTACGGCGTCACGACCCCTCCCCGGAAGAGGTGCATCACCTCCACGTCGTTCATCTTGACCGAGAGGTCCGGAGCGAGCGTCTCGCAGCCGTGACTCTGGTCGTACGCGAAGGCCACCGTGGTCTGGCCGATCACGCCGACGGCGAGCTGGAGCGTGAAGGGGGAGATCCGGTCGAACCCGCCGGGGGGGGCGCAGCCGGCCATGGCCACCACCAACGCCGAGGAAAGGAGGGGGAGTCTCATGTGCAGATCCAATGCAGCGGACGTACCAGCTCTCTCCAGAGCATCGCCCGCGCGCCTGTCGCCACGAACGCTACACGGTGTGCAGCGCCCGGCACACGCCACGGAATCCTGGCAACCCTGGGGCACCTGCCCCTACGCTCCGCCGCCCGTGAAGCAGGGCATCACGCTCGACAAGGTCTCTCGGACGGTCGAGGGGGAGGTCCACCTCTCGAACATCTCGCTCACGCTCGAGGCGGGCTCGTTCAACGTGCTGCTGGGCCGCACGCGCGCGGGGAAGACGTCCCTGCTGCGCCTGCTGGCGGGCCTCGACCGGCCAAGCGCCGGCTCGGTGCGCTTCGACGACGCTGACGTCACGCACCTCGATGTCCGGCGCCGCAACGTGGCGATGGTCTACCAGCAGTTCGTGAACTACCCCTCGCTCACGGTCTACGAGAACATCGCCTCGCCGCTGCGCCTGGCGAAGCTCGACGCCCGCGAGATCGACCGGCGCGTGCGCGAGACCGCCGCGACGCTCCGGGTGGATGGGCTCCTGGACCGGCTCCCCGCCGAGCTCAGCGGGGGCCAGCAGCAGCGCACCGCCATGGCGCGGGCCCTGGTGAAGGGCGCGGACCTGTTGCTGCTCGACGAACCCCTGGCGAACCTCGACTACAAGCTGCGCGAGGAGCTGCGCACCGAGATCCGCCAGCTCTTCGAGCGCCGCGCCGCCGTCGTGGTATACGCCACCACCGAGCCCGCCGAGGCGCTCCTTTTGGGCGGCCGCACCACCGTCCTCGACGAAGGGCGAATCCTCCAGAGCGGCCCGGCGCTGGAGGTCTACCGCGCGCCCGCCAGCGAGCGCGCCGGCCAGGTCTTCAGCGATCCCCAGATGACGCTGCTCGCGGCCGAGGTGTCCGAAGGCGGCGAGGCCCGCCTCTCCGCCGAGGTCGCCTTCCCGCTCACCGGCCACCTGCGCGCGCTCCCACCGGGCCCTTGCCGCCTGGGCGTGCGCGCCCATCACATCCTCCTCGAGCCGGCGTCTGGCGAGGAGCTCCGCATCCCGGCGCGCGTGGAGGTCGAGGAGGTCAACGGCTCGGAGACGCTCCTCCACGCGAGCGCGCCGGGGCGCACGTCGCTCACCGCGCAGCTCCAGGGCGTGCACCGGCACAGCTTCGGAGCGGCGCTGGACCTCTTCATCTCCCCGGCCCGGATGTTCGCGTTCGATCCCGCGGGCCGGCTCCTGGCCGCGCCCCCCTTCCCCACCGGCACGGCGCATGGCCCGAATTGAGCTCCGGGGCATCGCCCACAGCTACGCCGCCGCTCCGGCCTCCGAGCGCGACTACGCCGTCCGCCCGCTGGACCTGGTCTGGAACAGCGGCGGCGCCTACGCGCTCCTCGGGCCGTCCGGCTGCGGCAAGACGACGCTGCTGAACGTCATCTCCGGCCTGCTGCGGCCTACCCAGGGCGCCATCCTGTTCGACGGCCGGGACGTCACCGCCACCCGGCCGCAAGAGCGCAACATCGCCCAGGTGTTCCAGTTCCCGGTCGTCTACGACACGATGACCGTCTTCGAGAACCTCGCCTTCCCCCTGCGCAACCGCGCCGTCCCCGGCGCCGAGGCGCGCCGGCGCGTGGAGGAGATCGCTGAGGTGCTGGAGCTGACCCCGGACCTGGCGCGGCGCGCGAGCGGGCTGACCGCCGACACCAAGCAGAAGATCTCCCTGGGCCGCGGCCTGGTGCGCAAGGACGTGGCGGCCATCCTGCTCGACGAGCCGCTCACCGTGATCGACCCGCACGTGAAGTGGCTCCTGCGCCGCAAGCTCAAGCAGATCCACGAGCAGTTGCAGGTCACGCTCCTCTACGTCACCCACGACCAGGTGGAGGCGCTGACGCTCGCCGACCAGGTGGTGGTGATGAACGAGGGGCGCGTGGTGCAGCAGGGCACTCCGCAGGAGCTCTTCGAGCGCCCCGCCGACACGTTCGTGGGCTACTTCATCGGCAGCCCGGGGATGAACCTGCTGCCGTGCACCGTCGAAGCGTCCGCCGCGGTGGTCGAGGGGCAGCGCATCCCGCTGGAGCCAGCCGCCTGCGCCCGGGCGCGCGCCGCCGGGGGCGAATTGCTGCTCGGCGTACGCCCGGAGCTCCTGCGCCGGGTGAAGGCCGGGGCGCCCTCGGCGGTCCAGGTGGAGATCACCCAGGTGGAGGACCTGGGCCACCGGCGAATCGCGACCGCTCGGCTGGGGCAGCGGACGCTGAAGGTGAAGCTGCCGGAGGCCGAGCCCATCGCCCCCGGTGAGACCTGCTGGATCGAGTTTCCGCCCGATCGCACCACGCTCTACGCCGGCGGCCGCGCCGTCTGAAGGACCATGGAGAAGCCAACGAACCAGCGCGCCTGGCTGATGGTCCTACCGGTGGTGGCCATCGTTGCCTTCAGCGCCATCGTCCCGCTGATGACGGTGGTCAACTACTCGGTGCAGGACATCCTCGGCCCCGAACAGCGCGTCTTCGTGGGCTTCGAGTGGTTCCGGAAGGTGCTCCGCGACCCCGAGCTGCACGGCGCGCTGGGGCGGCAGCTCCTCTTCTCGGCCACGGTGCTGGTGCTGGAGATCCCGCTGGGGATCGCGCTGGCGCTCGCCCTCCCCTTGCGCGGCGCGAGCGCCTCCGCGAGCGTCGTCGTCCTCGCGCTCCCGCTGCTCATCCCCTGGAACGTGGTGGGGACCATCTGGCAGATCTTCGGCCGCAGCGACATCGGCCTGGGCGGGGTCGCGATCAACGCGCTGGGGCTCTCCTACAACTACACGGCGCGGACGCTGGACGCGTGGCTCACCGTGGTCGCGATGGACGTGTGGCACTGGACGCCGCTGGTGGCGCTGCTCTGCTACGCCGGGCTGCGCGCGCTCCCGGAGGCGTACTACCAGGCGGCCCGCATCGACGGCGCCTCGGCGTGGGCGGTGTTCCGGTTCATCCAGCTCCCCAGGCTGCGCGGCGTCCTGACCATCGCCGTCCTGCTGCGGTTCATGGACAGCTTCATGATCTACACGGAGCCCTTCGTCCTCACCGGCGGTGGTCCGGGCAACGCCACCACGTTCCTCAGCCAGTACCTGACGCGGCTGGCGGTGGGGCAGTTCGACCTGGGGCCGGCGGCCGCGTTCTCGCTCGTGTACTTCCTGGTGGTCCTGTTGCCCTGCTACGTCTTCTACACGGCGATGACGAGCCCGGCGGGGGCCAAAGCACGATGAGGCCCTCCCGGATCGCCGCCACCGCCTATCTGGTGGCCAGCCTGGTGCCCATCTACTGGATGGTGGGCATGTCGCTGAAGACCAACGAGGAGATCCTGGGGCGGTTCACGCTCTTCCCGCACCAGCCGACGCTGGCGAACTTCGCCACCATCTTCACCGACCCGGACTGGTACGGCGGCTACCTCCACTCGCTGACGTACGTGGCCCTCAACACGGCGCTCTCGGTGACGGCGGCGTTGCCCGCGGCCTACGCGTTCTCCCGCTACCGCTTCCTCGGCGACAAGCACCTCTTCTTCTGGCTGCTGAGCAACCGCATGTCGCCACCCGCGGTGTTCCTGCTCCCCTTCTTCCAGCTCTACTCGAGCATCAACCTGTTCGACACGCCCTGGGCGGTGGCGCTGGCGCACACGCTGTTCACCGTGCCGCTGGCGGTCTGGATCCTCGAAGGGTTCATGTCCGGCGTGCC
>DATBSS010000520.1:0-8454 GCA_036559665.1 Myxococcaceae bacterium | reverse complement strand
CGCTCTTCGGGTCACCTTCGCTCGAGTAGGTGGTGTCCTCGCTCCAAACGAGCGGCGGCGCGATGACGTGGAAGTTGAGTAGCACGGAGAGGGTACCGGTGTTGCCGGCCTCATCGGTGACAGAGACGGACAGCCTCATCTGCCCGGGTGTGCCGTGAACACCGACGAGTTGTGGAATGGTCTCCAGCGAGAGCGGAAGTAGCCAGCGCTGGGGGTTACTGGTGAAGGCCGGGTCCCGGATCAGCGAGCCGGAGGAATCCGCGGCGCCGCCGCAGCCGCTGGTGCAGCTGACGGAGTACGTCGCCGCCGCTTGGAGCGGCGCCTCGGTCCCCGCCACGGCCACGTCGACGGCGAGGAAGGGGACGTTCATGTTGACGCCGTCCTGGGCGTAGAGGTCAGCGGGCGACGGCGCCGCGGTACCCCAGGAAAGCCGGGTGGACGCCTTGTAGACGCTGGTGGCGCCGATGACGCTCACCTTCGTCGCGCCCACGGGGAACTTCGCCAGCGCGGGAACGAGCGGGTTGCCGCTCGCGTCTACCTGGAGCTCCATCCCGGTGTAGGGAGCCGTGCCGCGGACGGTCGGGCGCTCGTCGAAGTAGGACGGCACGCTCACCAGGGCTGGCGCAGGCGGGATGGTGTCGCGAGTCACTTGGACCACGGTGGGGCTGTTGAAGCTGGAGTTCGGGGTAGGCACGGCCTGGTCGACGCCCCACACCCTGATGAGCGCGGGGCCATCGGGCCCGAGCGGCACAGACACGTCCCACCCACTGGGTACATGGGTCCCCGGAATCGCCGGACCGCCGTTGAGGGACGCGAGAACCAGCCCGATGCCGGAGGCCACGTCGGAGGCGTCCACGTGGATGGTGAGGCTGGAGGCGGACGTGTACCGGGGCGGGAGCGGCTCCGTCATCGCCAGGACCGGCGGCGTGCGGTCGATGTGCAGCGGGAGCACCAGCGTGGCGACGTTCCGCACCGGGTCGATCGCTACGAGCGTGAGGGACAAGGTGCCATCCGGCTGGGGTACCGGGACGGTCCACGTCCCGGCGAGTTGCGCGGTGGCGCCAGAGAGGTTGACGAAACCCGCGAGACCACTCTGGGCGAAGCTCGTCACGCCGCTGGAGTCGGTTGCAGTGGCGTTGATAGGGATGACGCTGGAGTAGAACGCCGCGGTGCTCGGCGAGTCAGAGGCGATGGAGATGGTGGGCGGCGTGTTGTCGACAACAACCTGTCGAGTGGCAGCCGATTGGTTGCCGTGGACGTCCGCAGAGGAGACCACCACGGCAAGGGGCCCGTCCGCGCCGGTGGCTACGTCCGCCGTCCCCTGGATGGAGCCACCGCTGCCGTCCTGGGAGACCGCCACCGGCACGCCGTTGATGGAGAGGGACAGGCCCAGGATGGTGGAGTCGTCCGTCGCCGTGATGCTCACCACCACCGTGCCGCCGACCAGGCCGCCCGGCAGGGCTGGCTGGCGTTCCACGCCGTCCGCCCGCTTCCAGCGTACGTCGACCGCCAGCGCGGGCCCGGTGTGGTCGTACGCCACGCCGCTGTTGCGGAAGAGGCGTGCGTCCGCGTCGGCGGAGAGCTCGTTCAGGAGCGGCAGTGCGTCGTTGACGGTGACGGCGGTCGCGTTGCGGTCGCTCCCGATGAAGCGCTCGATGGCCCTGGCGAGCTCGTCCCGGACGGTGCTGCCGTCCAACCGTGACGCGGACGGGCCCGCGTCGGTGACGAACCCACCCGAGGGCAGGACGAGCGGCCCTGCCGCACCGATGCCGTCGAGGTAGCCGTCCGCACGGACGTCGTCGTAGAGCGCCTCGACGAGAGACAGCGACGTGACGCCCGCCCCAGGCGTCAGGCCGGCCTTCTCCGACAGCGTCCGGGCCTCCATCGAAAGGCCGGCGAGGATCAGCCCCGCCCTGCCGGCGCCGTCCAGTTGACCGGTGCCGGAGACGGTGAAGTCCGCCGGAGCGACGCGGCGCCAGTCGAGCCCTCCGCCGACCAGCGCGCCGAAGTGGTTGTTCAGCCGCATCCACGCCTCGTCGCTGGCGTCGGCTACCGCCTTCCCGCCCGCTTCCACCCAGTGGAGGGCCAGCCCCGCAGCCAGGTGCGAGACGGGAGTCACTGCCACGCCCGTCATGGCCGTGGACGACTGGTAATCGCTGACGAGGTAGGTCACCTCCGCGGACTCCAGTCGAACGCTGGCATTCGCCACCGCCTCCTCCGGGTAGGCGCCGCCAGTGGCCACGAGCAGCAATGGGCCGTTGTAGCTGGGCAGGTCCACCTGGAACGCCCCCGCTTCGTCCGTGGTGGCGCTCCCGAGCGTCACCTTGCGCCCGCCAACTGCGTCCAGCCCGTAGGCGGTGACGGTGGCCCCCGCGACGCGGCCCAACACCACCAGCCCGGAGATGAAGCCGCCTCCGGCGTCCGGGTCCACAGGGACTTGCTGTCCCCCGCCACACCGCGTGCCCAGGACGACCACCGCGAGCGCGAGCGCGCCCACCACCACCCGATTCCACTTCACCGCTTCACTGTGCATTGCTCCCCCCGTTTGTTGGACTGCGTGGAAACCTTCAGAACGCTTCTTGGACGACGACCTCGAAGTCGGCGCCGGCGTCGAGCAGCGCGGCCTCCGCGGCTCGCCCGGCGCTCGCGCTCTTCGCGTCCAGCACTTGCCGGCCGGCGGCGCCCGCCGCGTCCGCGGCTGGGTTGCCACCCACCTGGCCCAGGAGGGCCCCAGCGGCGGTCCGCGCGATGACCTCAGGAACGCTTTGCTTCGCCGGCTCCTCGGCGCGAATTCTGCGGCCCGCCGCCAACCCGGGCTTGCCGTCCAGGTCCAGGACGCTGGCCTTGACGGGCACCTCGGTGCCGTCCGGCAGCGTCAGCCTGGTGAGTTGGACGATAAAGCGCTCGCCGGAGAGCTGCGCGCGGCCGTAGAGCATCGTGCGCGACGGCAGCACCTGCTCACCGCGCTCGACATGCGGGCGGACGAGGACGGCCTCCACAAGACCCTCGCCCACCGTCCGCGAGTCGAGGTTGGACCGAAGGCGCGCCCGGATGTGCGCACCGAACGGCACTCCCAGCCTGGCCGGCCCCGCTCCAGCCGCGGGCGCGGTGGAGCGCGGTGCATCCGCCACCGCACCCTTGAGCCATGCCGGTGCGTCATCGGACGGCGCCTTCCGGCTTGACGCCGGCCGCGCGGGCGGCCGCGCATGCCGTGCCGGCTCACGGACTTCGACCTGGACAGGCAGAGGAGGCCGGGCCCCGGCTTCGGCGGACGCGGGCGGAGCCGTGAGAGTCGACGCCGCTGGGGCCGCAGGGAAGCCCACCGGCGCGGGCAGCGTCCCCGCCTGCTCGGCCTGGAGGTGCTCCTGGAGGAGGCTGCGCGGGTGCGGGCGCTCCTCGCGAGGCGCCGTGGCGAGGGCGAGGCCGATCAGCGCCACGCCAGCGAGCGCGCCCGCGCCCACGAGGACGTGGCCGCGTCGGGGCGGAGCGTTGCGGGAGAGTTGGCTGGCCACCCGGATGGCGGTGGGCAGCCCGGCGCCCCGTGCCTCACTGGCGGAGGTAGGCACTGCGACGTCTGGCTCCGGAGCCTGGAACGACTTCACCGCCACCGTGGGAGGCGCAAAGCCCTGCCTGGCCACGGCCGGTGCGGGCGCGGCCACTGCTGGTGCCGGTACCGCCTCGGGCGCCCGCGAGGCGGCAGCTAGCCGCGGCAGGAGCAACTCGGCGATGCCCCCCGCGGCATCGGCCGGGGCCTGCTGCTGCGAGCCTCGTGCGTTCTGCGTCCGAACCGGCTCGGGGTCTCGCGGAGCTTGGCACTCGAACGGCGCCTCCCAACTCGCGTTCGCGCTTCCCAGCGCGGCCTCCAGCGCCTGGGCGAGCTCGTCGCCCGACTGAAACCGCGCGGCCGGCTCCTTGGCCAGGAGCTTCATGGCGATGGCGTCGAGGGCTTCAGGGACGAGCGGGTTGAGCGCCCGCGGACTTGCTGGGACGCGGCGAGCAATGTCGTTGAGGAGCGTCCACTCGTCGCCCTCCTTGAGGGCGAAGGGCGGACGTCCTGCGAGCATCTCGTAGAGCATGACGCCCACCGCGTGCAGGTCGTCGGTCGGCCGGAACGTGTAGCGCTCGTCCCTTTCCTCCTCGCCGCGGGTGACGTGGCGCGCGTACTCGGGGCTCAGGTGCGTGGAGGTGCCGATGATGCAGCCGGCCTTGGTGAGGGTGCAGGCGCTCGCGGCCCGGGCGATGCCGAAGTCGATGAGGATGGGCTCGCCGTCGCTCCGGACGATGACGTTCGAGCTCTTGATGTCCCGGTGGTGCACTCCGTGCGCGTGCAATTCCTGGAGGGCCCGGGCCAGGCGCAGGAAGACGCCGGCCAGGCGGCGGAGCGGCGGCCGGTGGTTCTCCTGCCACACGTAGGGCCGCTCGCCCTCGACGTAGTCCATGACGAGGTAGAGGTAGCCGCGCACCACGTCGGGGTACCGGTCGAACGCGTGGATGCGGACGACGTTCGGGTGGTGGAGGCCCGTCAGGGCTGACACCTCCCGGCGGATTCGGCCCTCCAGCTGCGCGCGCTCTTCGCTGGTCAGGTCCGAGTGCTTCTGCGTGGAGAGCTTCAGCGCGAAGGGCAGGCCATCGCGCTCCACCTTGTAGACGGCGCCCATGCCGCCCTGGCCGATACGGCCGAGCACCCGGTACGGGCCGATGGACGTTCCGGGCTGGATGGCGATGGGGTCGAGCTCCTGGTCTGGCATGGCGGGTTCCTCAGAGGGCGACGTCGTCGAGCCGGACGTGCCGGGCGCCGTCCTTCTCCCGAAGGGAGAGGACGAAGCGGTGGTCCGTGCCCTGGCTCGGCGTCGGGAAGGCGATGACCACTCGCTCCGTCTCGTCGGGCTGGAGCGTGGCCATCTCCGCGACGCTGGCGCTGACCTTGAGGTCCTCGGTGGCACCGCCGCCCTGCACGGACACCTCGGCCCGGTCGAACACCCACGCCTTGCTCGAGCTGCGGTTCTGAACGGTGAGGACGACGTAGGTGAAGCCGAACAGGCGGTATGCCTGCTTCACCTCGACGAGGAGCTGGCTCTGCCGCACCAGCTTGTGCACGTCGTACCTCTGGAGGGCCTGCGGCTTCTCCGCGTCCTGGACGCCGATCAGGCTCGCAATCTTCTGCACGCCCGCGTTGCCCGACGTGGACGAGCACTCGTCGAGCTTCTGCTGGAGCTGGCTCACCAGCGTGGCCGGTGACTCCGGGCTCGCCCGCTGCTGGAGCGCCACCGCCACGTCCACCTGGAGGTCCGCCTCCCCGGGGAGGCTCGTGAGCATGAAGGGAAGGATGGCCCCGTCGGCGAGGGTCACCGTCAGCGTGGCAACCGCATTCGCGGGCAAGTCTGCCCGCGGGGTGAGCAGGACGGACGTGGCGGTGGCGCGCGTTCTCTCGGGGAAGACACCCGCCGTGTCCGCCACCAGCACCGCGTCGGGCTTGATGGGCGAACGGAACGCCAGCGTGGTGGGCACGCCGGCCGCGACGTGGATTTCGGGCACCGCCGTCGAGGTCGCGTCCGTGAGGACGAGCGGCCGGCGCTTCAGCTCGCGGCGCGCAGGCCCTGCGGCGAACGCCGCCGTCCACGGCGGGGCGAGCGCGCCGAGGAGAGCGAGCGGTACCAACACGCGCGCGAGAAAGTGCGACGCGGTGGAGCCTCTTCGGCCGGTGCGCGCCAGTGAAACGCTGTGGGTTTGTGGACAGCCAACGGCCGCTGCCCACAAGCCCCACAGCGTCGACGGGGGAGGGAAAGGAGGGTTGGTCCGGAAGGGCATGTGGGGCTCATCCATGGCCAGAGTTGCCGCGTCAGGGGGCATGGGGCACCGACTCGGCCGGCTTGGGCGCAGCCGGGGCTGCGTTCCGGTACTCCGCCACCTGCAACCCGTCCGGGGCCGTTGCGGTGCGCGGTACCACGTCGAGGACGAGGTCCACCGCCAGCGTGTCGGCGGAAACCGGCCCGCCAGCGAGCGGCTGCCGCGTGCGCACCACCAGTGCGCGGACATGGGCGGCCCGCTCGAGCTGCTCGACCAACTCAAGCTGCTGGATGTCGACCTCGGTGCTGACCTGGGCGGCGCGGTACGTCTCCACCAGCTTCTGCTTCGCGGCCTCCGCGTCCATCCGCGCGTGCAGGGACGGGCTCATCATGGAGAGCGCCTCCGGCCACTCCGAGTGGATGGTGGTGGAGTTGACCGCGAGGAAGCGCCGCAGGAACTCCCGGCAGAAGTGAGCGACGGTGACGTCACTGGGGCGCTGCCGGCGCTCGGCGAGCCAGCGCTTCAGCTCGTCACCGGCGGTGCTCGCGTTGAGGTAGGTGCTCTTTCCGTCCGGGTCGACGAGCACGACGTCCGGCGGTCTTCTGGAAAGCTGCATGGCGGAGAGGGTCAGCAGCGCCATGAGCAGGAGCTGTGCCGCGATAACCCAACTTTTCCACTGACCCTGGCGCGCGAAGGCCGTCCAGATGGCGGACGGGTGGTCCGGGGGTCGGGATTCCGGGGTGAGCCGAAGCTTGCCGGTGGGAGTCTCAAACTGGTGGGACACGACGGCTACCTCCTGACGCTTCGTTGGTGACTGGTGACGCTGGACTCCGCGGCGAGAGCGGCCGGCGGCCTTCCGGTGGGCAGTTGCTCACGCGCTCCGGGTTGGTTCATTCGACCGGAAACAGGTCGGGGCCCGGCGCGATCTCAATTTCCATGCCGCCTCGGCAGGAAGCGCTTTCACGAGATGGGCGGCGAGCTCCGCCGTCTTCGGCGCCGCCCTCCTCACCGCGCCTCCGATGGCGCGCCCTGGCCGGAGTTCCCTGAACGCTCGTCGCGGAGACGCGGCGGGCTGCCGGAGCCAGAGCGCCCTGGTGTGCAGCGCCATGCACACCAGCCTGACCGCCGCTGGGTGTCGGGGACACTCGGCACGTAGCTTCCATGTCGGGCGCGAGGCGCCCGCTCTGCGTGTCTCGCGGTGGTTTCATGGGTCAGCTCTTCGTGCGCGCCCGCTTCTGGAGGCGCTCGATCTGGATGAGGCCGTTCTCCGGAGGAGCGGTGATGCGCTCCTGCGGATCCTCCGGCGCGGCCACTGGCGGCCTCGCCCAACCGACGTGCTCAAGCTGGCCGATGTCGCCCCACCCGTTGTCCTTCATCTCGTCGTACGGGTGACCGGGCTGCGTCCGTGCCGGCGGCGGCTGGTACGACAGGGACGGCTCGGACATGAGCGGGACGCTGGCGGCTGCGGGCTGGTAGGCCGCCGCGGGCGCGCCCGAAGAAGCTGCGCCCGGAGAGGAGATGCCAAGGGCGACGGCAATGGGGTCGGGCCGCTCGCCGGCCTGCGCACGGCCTCCGGGGCCGCCTGCGGCGCTGGTGCTCGGTGAGGTTGCAGCCGGGGCCGGGTTTGGGTCCACCACGCCCGCGCTGGCGACGCCGCCGCCCCCGCCTCCCGGGCTACCTGGAGCGCCGCCCGCGCCTGCGCCAGCTCCGCCACCCGCGCCCGCGGCGCCGGCCGGGGCGCCCCGCAGCATGGAGCCGGCCAGCCGGGTGCCCATGCCTGTGAACATTGCCGCGCCGGCCAGTGACGTCCCGGCGATGTTCCGGACGGCTCCACCCACTATTGCGCTCGCCAGCAGGGGAACGGCGAGGTTCATCACCACCATGAGCAGCGCCGAGCACACCGCGCCGAAGGCGGTGCCCATTTCGGTGTGCATCGCCGCGTCGTCCGTGCGGAACATCAAGCTGGTGGCGATCGCCAGGAGGACGGCGGAGAGGATGGGCCAGCACGCGATGGTGACGAACGCCGCGAACCACTTCCCGGCCGTGCGTGACGGGCCCGGGATGTGGAACACCAGCGCCAGCGGCCCCAGGACGTAGAACAGCGCGAGGATGATGCGGGAGAGCTGGCCGAAGACCCGCTGGCACGCCTGGCCGAGCATGACGAGCATGGCCACCAGCGAGTCGAACAACGCGCCGCCCACGTAGTTGACGACGACGTTGCTGGACGTGAGCACGTCCAGCGTCCCCGGTTGGCCGCCCTCCTTCGGCGCAGCGCGCTGGTGCTCGCGCTCCACCATCTGCCGGGCGGATTGCTCGGACTGCTGGGCGAACCTGTCCCATATTTCCTGCGGCGCGATGCGGGCGGCGATGGCCTCGGCCGTCACCACCACCGAGCCGAACAGCCGCGGGTAGCCAGCCAGCAAGGCCACCACCACCAGGGCGCGCCACGCCACGCCGCCGTAGGACTTGGGCTTGTCGGGTGAGCTGCCGAAGGCCTCCACCAAGAGGCCCAGCACCAAGCTGAGCGCGAACAGCCCCCTCGCCAGGGCGAGCGTCTTGCCGAGCAGCTCGGCGGGCGCACCGGACTTCAGCGACAGCGCCTCCGGGCCAGCGGCGTGCGCCAAGGCGGGGAGCACCATCAGAGCCACCCCAATGAGCGTCCGCGTC
>DATBSS010000519.1:0-7314 GCA_036559665.1 Myxococcaceae bacterium | reverse complement strand
AGAACATCATCATCCTGCCCGTCACCAAGGACGTCGCCTACGCGCTGATGCTCCCCCGTCACAAGGGATGGCACAGCAGCTACAACCGCGAATGCAAGTCCGTCATCAACCGCATCAAACGGGATCTCTCCGAGTCGGAATCCGGTCACGAGATCACCGAGGAGAACAAGGGTTCCGTCGCCAGCGTGCTGGAGACGTGGTCGGACATCCAGTACTGGCAGATCGTCGAATACGGGCGCAACACGGCGAAGAAGGACGCCACGTTCGCGTCGATCAACAAGATGTTCCTGGCATGAGACGCCGATGACCGAAAACGACCCTGCGCCGTCCAGTCGATATTCCCTTCTGCGCTGGGAGGTCCTGCCCGGCTACTGCGCCATCTTTGACATCCCGAAGGGAATGCCGGCCATCCACAAGCCCGCGGTCGGCGACCGGATGGGCGAGGCCTACCCCAGCGGGCTCGAGTTCGCGATGACGAAGAAGGAGAAGGGAATCCGGATCGCCGACGTCATCCCGAACGCGTGCGGATACTTCATGGTATCGGCTCGGATGAAGGACCTGCTGGAGCAGCACGCCCAGGTCGAGATCGAGCTCCTGCGCGTCACCTTGCTCAACCACAAGGGAAAGGTGTCCAGCGACGACTGCTACATCGCGAACGTCATCGGCATGGTCGATTGCGTCGACATGGGCCAGACCCAGGGCACTCCAAACCCGATGCGGGCGGGCCGGTTCATGTACCTGCGCCGCCTGGTCCTGGACGAGGCGCGCATCCCCCCGGACCGGCGGCTGTTCCGGACCCGCGCGGTCCCGGAGGTCCTCATCATCCGCGACGACCTCAAGCAGGTCTTCGAGCGGGAGCAGGTGACCGGGCCCACCTACCCGCCCGTCGGCTCGGACGTCAATTTCACGCCGTGAGCCACGATTACGCCGGGGTCGCCCGGTACAACGCTTCACTGGTGCAGGAGGAGTGCCTCCCGGCGCTGCAGGCGCCGTCTCCCGCGGCCGCGGAGCTGCTGGTGAACCTCGCCATCGCCTCGCGCGTCCTGGGGATGTGCGCGATGCTCCTGGACGCGGAGCAGGGCTCCTTCGCCGCGCTCTTGCGGCAGGCCGGCCAGGCGAGGCTCGCGCTCCTCGAGCTCCGCCAGCGCGCTCCGGAGCTCTCTTCCCGGCTGATGACCAGCGAGACCATCGGGTTCTCCGACGCGCTGGTGGGCGGCGATCTGGAGCTGGCGCGCGAGATCGCCCGGCGTTCGCCGGACCACCAGTTCCCGGATGAATACGAGGAGGACTTCCTGTTCGGGCGGGTGATGCACCTGCTCGCGTTGCGTCCCATGGATCGGTCCATCCTGCCGTCCATGCTCGAACGCTGGACGGCGCTCGACCCCAGGGACGCGGACGCCGCCAAGCTCGCGGTCTGCCGCGCCATCGCGGAGCGGGATGCCCCCGGCCTCGAGGATGCTTTCGTCGACCTCTGCCGGGAGCGACGCCTGGAGGCCGAGGCGTACCGGAAGAGGACGGACTTCGACCCGGAGGTCTACGCCACCACGTTCCAGCTCTACACCGACGGCCTGGCAGTCCGGGCGCTCGCCAGGGACGCGGGCTTGCCCGAACCGCCGCTGATGCCGATGGTGCCGGCCCTGGCCCGGCTGCCGGTCAGCGCCCTCAGAACTTGACGATGTACTCCACGTTCACGTTCACCGGCCGCGTCTCCGCGATGCCCGTGGGCGTCACGACGATGGACGCCGCGCCCATGGCGGTCGGGGCGCCCTGGGGCGCGAGGCACGCGTCGGTGCCCGCATCGAACGCGAAGTCGCGGACGGCGATGCCGGAGCCCGTGCACGTGTTCCCGAAGGTGACGTTCTGCAGATGCGCGTGCCCAGTGTCCGTCGCCGTGTGCGTGTGCAACCCCAGCTGGCTCGTCTGCAGCGACCCCACCGCGTCACCCGCCGACCCGCCGGGCGCGCTGGCGACGCGGGTGCCCGCGTCGGGGTCATGCCCGGCGCCGTGGTCCGTCCCACGGAGGAAGCGGCCGCGGAGGTCCGGCAGGTTGAAGGTGCTGCTCCCGTTGCCGTTGCCCCAGTTCGTGCCAATGGCGGCGAAGAGCCCCGCGTAGGTGGTCCGGCTCACCGCCGACCCGTCGCACAGCAGCCAGCCGGGCGGCGCCGTGGCGCCGCCGTACGCCATGATCAGCCCAGGCGGGAGCAGCAGCCCGGACAGCCCAGGCACGCTCAACGTGCCGCCGTCCAGCGTCGTCACGTTGCCGCCGATCTGCACGTCCCCGGTGAAGACGACGCCCCCGTCGTAGAACCCGGAGAACGCCCCCCCCGGCCCTGGAGGTCCCGGCGGGCCGGCGTCGCCATCCACGCCATCCAGGCCGTCACGCCCCTGAGGGCCCGCAGGCCCCTCGGGCCCCGGATCTCCCTTCGGTCCCGGCTGCGGGATGCACCCACCACCCACCCCCACCGCCAGCACCAGCGCGAACCCGCACAGCCACGCAAGACGCATTCCCATCAGGCCCCTCCGGGCCGCGCATCCTAGTGCCTCAGCGCGCGACCTTGAGCTCTTTGCGCGCGTCCTTCCCGCCCAGCCAGGTCGTCCGCCCCAGCCGCGCGCCGCCCTGGTGCTTCAGCCGGAAGCCCTTCCCCGCCTGCTCCGCCAGCACCAGCTCCAGCGTGTACTCGAGCGGGTCCGCCAGGTACGTCTGCACCGCCTCCTGCACCACCGGGTGGAGGTCGCCGTCCACCAGGAACCGCCGGTAGGTCGCCTCGTCCAGCGGCCCCAGGCGAATCACGAAGCTCCCGGCGCGGAAGTACACCCGCGACCCCAGGACCGCGCTCTTCCCCAGCACGTGGTTCGCCTTCCCCAGCTGGAGCCGCTGGGACACCTCCAGGTCCGCCCACGACCCGGCGAACTGCTTGATCTCCGCGTGCCCGCCGCCCAGGTCGCCCTCCAGCACGTCGTTGAGGAACGCCTCCAGCCCCAGCGCGGACCGCGCCCGCCCCGCCAGCAGCGGCGAGTTCCGCAAGAGCCGCCACGCCGGCAGCAGCGACCCGGGCCGCATCTGCGGCAACCCACCCAGCGCCAGCAGCCGCTGCGACCAGCGGTCCTCCGCCCCCGCCTTGAAGCCGCTCCCCAGGTCGTACCGGGACCGCACCCGGAACACGAGCGACACCAGCCGGTGATGGAAGACGTCCAGGAAGTCGCGGCGGATGGTGTTCTCCTGCCCGACCTCCTTCGCCACCTCCTCCGCCACGTAGAGCGGCAGCGGCGTCACCGCCCCGGTCAGCCCGAGGAAGGTAGTGGTCACCTCGAACAGCTTCCGGGTGGGCGAGTCCGGGTCCCCCGGCCGGACCTTCTCCTCCCGCACCTGCACCCGGGTCACGTCGCCCGCGCTGAAGGTCAGCGCCGGGTCGTGCCGGAACCGGATCCCCTCCTCCGACGCCGGCCCGTCCCCGCCCAGCGGCTGCGCGTCCGCCGTCAGCCGCTCCAGGAACTTCACCAGCGGGAAGAAGTGCGCCTTCGGCGCCGACTCCGCCAGCGCGTCCGGGACGGCTACGAGATCGTCCGCCAGCCGCTTCTCGGAGGCCACCGGAACTCCAGCTGTGAGGGTTGCAGGCGCAGCGTCAGCTCGGCGAAGGCGTTCAAGGTGACGTGGGTGGCGAACAGCTCGTCCAGCACCGCGCCCATCAAGAACGCGTCCCCCACCCCGGCGTAGCCCGCCTCGCTGGCGTCCACCTTCACCATGCGGCCGCGCACCGGCGCCCCTTGCAAAAAGCGCGTGCAGGGCTGCGAATCCACCCCGCGGATGGACTCCGCCCGGAGCTGGTTGGCCCGCGCCGACGGCTCGTCCGCGCCCGACTGGAAGTTGTAGATCTCCAGCAGCGCCCGCAGCGCCTCCCCGTCCAGCAGCGACCGCTGGTTCAGGGACAGGTGCGAGAGCAGCCGCCACTGCAGCTCCGCCCCCAGCGGCGGCCGCAGCGGCCGCGTCACCGCCACGATGTTCCGGAACTTGGCGATGGTGGGCGAGGTCGCGGTGGCGGCGCAGATGTCCCCGACCTGGAGCCGCGTGGGCAGCGAACGGTTGGTGCAGGTCAGCTCCAGGGACAGCGTCTCCTCGGTCAGCTCCTGCGAGACGGCGTCCGCCGGCGTGCCGATGGAGAGGTACGTGTCCACCCAGTCGTCGATGGGCGAGAGCGTCCGCCGCAGCCGGTAGAACGCCGGCTCCTCGGTGCCGGGCGCGGCGTGCGAGAAGTCCAGGAACGGCTGGAAGGTGCGGCGGTTGGCGCGCCCGGGCCGCACCCCGGTCACCTGGTCCACCGAGAACACCTCCCCGTGGCGCAGGTCGATGCCGGCCACGCGGATGAGGTGCTCGTCCTCCAGCGGGCGGTGGACGATGGGGTCCGCCGTCCCCGAGAACAAGTTCACCACCGGCACGCAGTGGACCCGGAACGCGTCGTTGTTCAGGCGCGACGGCAACGGCGGCGGGCGCTCCAGCTCGAACCAGAGGTCGAAGCGCTCGCCCTGGATGGCCTCCGCCGCCACCTCCAGCCCGCGCACGTCGAAGAACAGCAGCTTCTGCGGGAGGGTGAAGTATTCCTGAAGCAGCCGGAAGCCGGGCGACGCCAGCTTGGGCCACGGCAGCAGCGGGCAGGCCGGGTCCAACCCGGAGAGGTGGATGTTCGAAGGCGGCAGCCACACCCGCTGCCCCTCCGGCGACCGGACCTGGATGCCGCGGCAGTACCGGCTCACCCAGAGCAGCAGCAGCCCGCCCACCGCGGGCTCGGCGTGGATGAACAGCCGCAGCCCCGAGGGCTGGAACACCTCCAGCCGCCCCTGCTCCGTGGTGGCGAAGGACGCCTTCAGCACCGGCGCCGAGGAGACCGACTGGTCCAGCGTCGTCTCCTGCGCCGCCACCGGGATGAGGTCCACGTCGAAGGTGGTGCGGAACACGCAGCGCGTGCCGTCGACGGGGTTGGTGGCCAGCTCCGTCCCCGCCGGCACCTTCGAGCGCCCGCGCAGCGCGCGCAGCGGCGGGCTGAGCTCCACGATGGAGGTGGCCGGCACCGTCCGCAGGTAGTGGGGGAGCAAAAGCTCGGTCAGCCCCTCCACGATCTCCGGGACGGCGTTGTCCATCCGCTCGCGGACGCGCGCGGTGAGGAAGGCGAAGCCCTCCAGGAGCCGCTCCACGTCCGGGTCGCCGCCGCGCTCGGCCAAAAGCCCGGCCACGCGCGGGTTGGCCTCGCCGAAGGCGCGGCCCATCTCGCGGAGGTAGGCGATCTCGCTCTGGTAGTAGCGGCTGAACACGGGCGCGGGGTTCCTCTTGGGACCCTCGAAACGTTACCCGTCGGAGCCCACCCGGAACTGCCCGCCGGGCGTCACCTGGGTATGGAACCGCAGCGTCCCCGCGCTCCGGCCGTTCCGCTGCACCGGCTGCGCGGAGATCTCGAACCTCAGCACCAGCGGGTCCTGGTCCGGCACGGACCGCACGGTGACGTTCTTCAACCTCGGCTCGAACTCCAGGATGGTCGCGCGGATGGAAGCCTGGAGCGTCGTGATGGACGCGGGGAACGAGTGCACCAGGTCCGAGAAGTCCACCAGCCCGAACCCGGGCACCGTCACCGCTTCCCCCTTCCGGGTGTTCAGCAGGACCCGGAGGTGCTCGATGATGGACGACACCTCATCGGGCGGCTCGGCGCCGCCCGAGTTGAGGCGATCCAGCAATCCGCGCGCGGCCACGTCGTCTCGCGACGGCCCTGCGGATTAGCTCTGGTTCCAGGAGTCGAGGTGCTCGATGCCGCCGTCCACGTACGTCCAGGTGATCTCCTGGAAGACGAACGTGACCTCCTCCTGCATCGGATCCGCGTGCGGGTCGCCCGGGCGGGTCCAGGTGTTCACCAGCTTCTGGCTGCCCACGCGGCCGTTGGAGATCTTCACCGTGAAGAAGTGCTGGGTGGTCCCGTCGCCCGCCGGGTTGGGGCGGAAGAACTTGATCTCGCCCTCGACCTTCGAGTTCTTGGTCAGCGCCTTGGCGATCAGCGGGCTGGACTTGTCGACCGCCTTCCGGATCAGCAGCGGCTTGTGCTGCCGGCGGCCGGTGGCCGCGCCGGTCTGCACCTCGCGGGCCGTCATGACCTCCGACTCGAAGTAGGTGCACTCGATGGAGTTTTCACGCCCCTCCGAGACCTGGGTGCTCTCCCCCTGTACGTCCTCGCCGTTGACCTTCAGGAACAAGTGAGCCGTCTGTGCCATCTTGCTTCGCCTCTGCGCCAACGGCGCGGTTGTGTCCGGGGTTACCGGACGGTCCTCTCTACTCCTTGTCCAGCTTCCCCACCAACGAGAGCGTGAATGCCGCTCCCATGTACTTGAAGTGCGGCCGCACCTGGAGGCTACACCGGTACCACCCCGGCTGACCCTCCACGTTCTCCACCTTGATGGCGGCCTGGCGCAGCGGGCGGCGCGAGCGCACGCCGGGCGCCGGGTCGTCCATGTCCGCCACGTACTGGTTGATCCACCGGTTCAGCTCGCGCTCCAGGTCGGAGCGCTCCTTCCAGGTGCCGATCTGCTCGCGCTGCAGCACCTTCAGGTAGTGCGCCAGCCGGGACATGATGAACATGTACGGGAGCTGGGTGCCCAGGCGGTAGTTGGTCTCCGCCGCCTTCCCCTCCTCGGAGTTGCCGAAGGTCTTCGGCTTCTGCGCCGAGTTGGCGGAGAAGAACGCCGCGCCGTCGGAGTCCTTGCGGAAGGTCAGGCCGATGAAGCCCTGCTCCGAGAGCTCGAACTCGCGGCGCTCGGTGAGCATCACCTCGGTGGGGATCTTGGTCTGGATCTCCCCCATCGCCTCGTACTGGTGGAGCGGCAGGCCGTCCACCGCGCCGCCCGCCTGCGGGCCGATGATGTTCGGGCACCAGCGGTACTTGGCGAACGAGTCGGCGATGCGGGTGGCCATGGCGTTGGAGGCGTGGCCCCACAGGTAGCGGCCGTGCTCGCCGATGACGTCCTCGTTGAAGTTGAAGCCCTTCACCGGGACCGTCTTCTCCCCGTACGGCAGCCGGAGGAGGAACCGCGGCATGCACATGCCCACGTAGCGCGCGTCCTCGCTCTCCCGGAACGAGCGCCAGCGCGCGTACTGCGGCCCCTCGAACAGCGAGTCCAGGTCCTTCATCGCCGGCAGCGGGAGGAAGGACTGCTCGCCGAAGAACTCCGGACTGGAGTTGGTGATCAGCGGGGCGTGCCCCATGGCCGCCACCGACGCCAGCTTGCCCAGCAGCTGGAGGTCCTGCGGGCCCGGGCCGAAGTCGAAGTTCGCGCACAGAA
>DATBSS010000518.1:0-4191 GCA_036559665.1 Myxococcaceae bacterium | reverse complement strand
CGAAGCTGAAGCGCGACATCTTCAAGGTCGACAAGTCCATCCTCGAGACGGACAAGCTGATCACCAAGTCGCGGTCCGCGCCGTACCTGCCGGATCTCCAGTTCCGGCTGGCCGAGCTGTACGTCGAGAAGAGCCGCTACGTCTTCCGGCTCCAGGCGGAGAGCCGGCCGGAGGGCGCCAAGGGGGCGATGATCTCGCCCGAGACGAAGCTGATGAAGCAGAAGGCGATGCAGCTCTACGGCCGCCTGCAGAAGGAGTACCCGGACTTCAAGGACGGCGACAAGGTCACGTTCTACCTCGCGCACGAGCAGCGCGAGATGGGCGAGTTCGACGAGATGTTGAAGACGCTGGGCGAATTGGTCACCAAGTACCCGAAGAGCCCGCTGCGCCTCGAGGCCGAGCAGATCCTCGGCGACTACTCGTTCGACAAGGCGGAGCTGGGCGAGGCGGAGAAGCACTACCAGGCGGTGCTCGACGCGCCGCCCTCTCCGGTCCACGACCTGGCCCGCTACAAGATGGGCTGGATCCGCATCAACCAGACCAAGCACAGCGAGGCGGTGCCGTTCTTCGAGGCCGCCGCCGCCTCCGCGCCGGTGGCCGGGGTGGACCCGCAGAAGTCGCTCAACGTCAAGCGCGAGGCGCTGCTGGACCTGGTCTACAGCTACACCGAGTCCCGGCCGCCCAAGGGCGCCATCAACTACTTCGAGAAGCTCTCCGATTCGCGCGCCACCTTCGCCCTGGCGCTGGAGAAGCTGGGCACCCGCTACTTCATCAAGCAGCAGTACGAGTGGGCCATCCCCGCGCTCCGGCGGCTGATGGACATCCAGCCGGACCCGGAGCTGGACCTGGAGCGGGCGGAGAAGATCTACGACTCCATCAAGGCCTCCAAGGGCACGGTGCTGCCGCGGGCGGAGGACATCCGCTACCTGGTGCGCGCCGCGGTGCAGGTGAAGACGGACCCGGCCAAGGACGAGGCCGGCCGCCAGAAGACGCTCAAGGAGCTGGAGGAGCTCTCCCGCGACCTGGCGACCACGCTCCACACCTACGCCCAGAAGAAGGACGAGCGGCAGGTGTACCTGGACGCGGCCGCCGCCTACCGCGAGTACCTGCAGCTCTTCCGGCCGCAGCAGTACGTGATCGCGATCATGAAGAACCGCGCCGACGCGCTCTACGCCGCCAAGAACTACCCGGAGGCGGCGCGGCAGTTCGAGGAGCTGGCGCTGTACTCCGAGGCCAAGGACCCGGCCGGGTTGGAGTCCGCGGTCTACGGCGCGCTGCTGGCGCAGTACACCGGGCTGCGCAACGAGAACGTGGACAAGCTCACCGCCTTCGAGGTGGCGGACGCCCGGCAGGCGCTCAAGGTCATGGGCGGCAAGTACCTGGAGCGCTTCCCCAAGAGCGAGCACGCGGTGGAGGTGAAGTTCAACATCGCCCGCGCCCACTACGACGACGGCGAGTACGACCAGGCGGGGGCGCTGTTCACCGCCTTCGCCCTCAACAACCCGGGCTTCAAGGACGCCACCGTGGCCGGCCACCTGGCGCTGGACTCGCTCCGCCAGCTCAACGACTTCAAGGGCATGGACGAGGCGGGCAACAAGTTCCTGGCCTCCGCGATGCCGGCCCCCTTCAAGGAGGAGGTGAAGAAGATCCTGACCGCGGCCCGCTCCGAGGCGCTGGGCGAGCTGGCGATCAAGAGCGCGGAAGCCACCGGCGACGTGGTGGAGGGCCTGCTCCAGGTCGCCGAGCAGAACAAGGGCAGCGAGATCGGCGAGAAGGCGCTCTACGCGGCCTTCACCGCGGCGCGCGACAAGCACGACCTGCAGCGCGAGCGCGAGCTGGGGGCCAAGTTCATCACCTCCTACGCCAAGTCGCAGTACCTCCCGGACGTGCTGCTCACCCTCGGCCGCCAGGCGGCGGAGGCGGCGCGCTTCGAGGAGGCGGCGCAGTGGTACGAGCAGGTCGGCGAACGGCTGGGCGCGGACTCGGCGGCGCTGGACGGCTGGATCGCGGCGGCGCGCCTCCGCCAGGCGCTCAACCAGACGCGCGAGGCGATCAAGGACCTCGAGTCGGCGGCCCCGGTGGGCGGCGCGCGCAAGTCGGAGGTGCTGGCCACCCTGGCCGAGGTGGCGCTCAAGGGGCACGACAACGTTCGCGCGCGCTCCGCGGCGGAGCAGGCGCTCAAGGTGGACAAGCAGAACGCCGCGGCCGCCGCGGTGATGGCGGAGCTGATGGCGAACGGCGGAGAGAAGCCGGAGCCGCTGGTGGCCATCCTGGGCCCGGTGACCAAGGGCCCCAACGCCCAGTCGGAGGACACCGCCAAGGCGCTCTGGTACCTGGGCGAGATCGTCTTCCGCAGCTTCAAGGCCATCCCGTCCGACCAGCTGGACCAGAAGGTGGCCACCCTGCAGCAGATGGAGGGCGTCTACACCCAGGCCGCCTCCATGGGTTCGGCGGAGTGGGCGGTGGCCTCGCTGTGGAAGATGGGCCTGGCCTACCAGCACATCGCCGAGACGCTGGAGAACACGCCGATGCCGCCCGGGCTCTCCCCCAAGGACGCGGAGCAATACCGCAAGGTGGTGGCCACCCAGGTGGGGCCGCTGAAGGACCGCGCCGACGGCGCCTACAAGCTCTGCCTCTCCCGTTCCGTCTCGTTGGAGGTGTTCTCCGAGGCGGTGGTGGGCTGCCGCAACCACACGGACGCCCCGCGCTCTCCGTTGCCCTCCGGGCCGCCGGGCGCCGCCGGGGCGGCTTCGGTGGACGACCTGCTCAAGAAGGTGGAGTCCACCATGGACGCCGCCTCGCTGGAGGCGCTGGGCCTGGCGTATCTCGAGTCCGGAAAGACGTACCAGGCCCAGCTGGCGCTGGGCCGCGCCACGGAGCTCCAGGACACACGGGCCTCGGCGCACAACGCGCTGGGCCTGGCGCTGCTGTACTCCGGCGACGCCATGGGCGCGCGCTCCGCCTACGGGCGCGCGCTGGACGCGGACCCCACCTACGCCAAGGCGCGCGCCAACCTGGCCGCGCTGCGCTGCCGCTACGGCGACGCGGAGGGCGCCAAGCGCGAGCTGTCCGTGCTCAAGGACGTGAGCGGCCTGACCGGCGGGGACGTGGACCCGGAGTGGAGATCCTGCAAGTGAAGCGCGCGGCCGTGGGGCTGGTGCTGGGGGCGCTGGTGCTGCTGGCCTGCGGGCCGCCCAGCGTCAAGGGCAGCCTGTCGGTGCTGATGGACATGCGGTACCAGACCATCGACATCGTCATGCTGGGATCCGACGTGACGGTGCGCTACGTGAAGCCGTCCAACGAGAACGGTCAGGGCGAGGACCTGGTGCTGGCGGTCTCCACCCGCGGGCTCCGGCTCCCGTTCGCGGCGGACGCCGGGGTCCCCCTCACCTTCGACCTGGCGGAGGACATCGGCGCCGGGCAGCGGGGGGCGCTGGCCCGCAACGTGGCCAACGACCTGAACAAGACGTTCCCGCTCATCGAGCGCGGGCAGATGACGTTCAACAACGTGCCGGTGCTGGGCCAGCAGACCTCCGGGGACTTCGCGGTGACCTTCGTGCTCGGCGAGGAGTTCGGCGACGGGCGGACGCTGTACGACAACTTCCAGGGGAAAGTGCGATGAGGCCAGTGTGGTGGGTGGCCGCCTGCTGCGGGCTGTTGGCCGCCTGCGGTCCGCGGTACAGCCGGAAGGTGCCCTCGGAGCTGGTGACCAAGCTGCCCTACGAGGTGCGGATCGAGCTTCTGGAGGCGGAGAACGACCTCGGGGTGGCGGTGGACCAGCGCGACGAGGCGGAGAGCCAGGTGCTGCGCACCCGCAACGCCATCCGCCGCGCGCGGGACCGCAAGTCGACCGCGGAGCGCGAGGTGGGCGAGGCCCACGACGCGGTCTCCAGGGAGGTGGCGAAGCTGGCGGTGGACGAGGCCGGCGCGCGCATCGAGTACCTGCGCGCCCGCCAGGAGGTGAACGTCGTCTCCCAGGACCGCGACGAGCTGGCGCTGCAGTGCGCCTGGGCCCGGTACGAGCTGGCCAAGCTGAACGCCGCCCGCAAGGCGAAGGTGGAGGGCGCGGAGAAGCTGCCGCTCAAGGACTTCGAGGAGCAACCCAAGCAGTGCCAGGCGGAGGTGGTGAACAAGCAGCTGCGCGTCACCCAGGAGAACAAGCGCGCGGAGACCGTCCGGACCGACTGGGAG
>DATBSS010000517.1:0-4657 GCA_036559665.1 Myxococcaceae bacterium | reverse complement strand
GGTGGGTGGTGGGGCTGATCACCGTGGGCTACGGCTTCATCGGCTTCCTCGACGACTGGCTCAAGCTGTCGAAGCGGAACTCCAAGGGTCTCCCCGGACGCTGGAAGATCGCGCTGCAGACGGTCTTCTTCCTGGTGGCGGTGGGTGCGTTTCTGACCGAGTGGACCGGCCCGGATTCGCCGCGGCTGCTCATCGACACCCGGCTCACGCTGCCGTTCGTCCCCACCCGCTGGTTCAACCCCAACTTCGGCTGGCTCTACGTGCCGCTGGCCTGGGTGCTGGTGGTGGGGACCTCCAACGCGGTGAACATCACCGACGGCCTGGACGGCCTGGCCATCGTCCCCACCATCGTCTCCGCCATCACCTTCACGGTGCTGTGCTGGGTGGCGGGCACCACGCTCTCCATCGCGGACGTGGTGGAGGTGAACGGCGTCAAGCAGCTGGCCGGCGTGACGCTGCACGAATACCTGCGCCTGCCGGAGACGCCGGGCGGCGCCGAGCTGGCGGTGTTCTGCGCCGCCATCGTGGGCGCGGGCGTGTCCTTCCTCTGGTTCAACAGCTACCCGGCCACCGTCTTCATGGGCGACATCGGCGCGCTGGCGCTGGGCGGCGGGCTGGGCGCGCTGGCCATGCTGTCCAAGAACGAGGTGGTCTCCGCCATCATCCACGGCGTGTTCTTCGCCGAGATCTGCTCGGTGATGATCCAGGTGATGTCCTTCAAGCTCACCGGCCGCCGCGTCTTCAAGATGGCGCCGGTCCACCACCACTTCGAGCTCAAGGGCGTGCCCGAGCCGAAGATCATCGTCCGCTTCTGGATCGTCGCCATCCTCTGCGGCGCCGTGGCGGTGCTGGCGATCAAGCTGCGGTGACCTGACGGCCCATGTTCCCCTCGCTCAAAGGCGCGCGCGCGGTGGTCGTCGGGGTCGGCAAGAGCGGCCTTTCGGCGGCGCGCCTGCTCCGGCGCGAGGGCGCTCTCGTCACCGCGGTGGACAAGAAGCCGGCGCCGGAGCTGGGCGCGGCGGCGGCGGAGCTTTCGGCCATGGGCGCCGAGCTGCGCTCCGGGGAGGTCCCGGACGGCGCGCAACTGGTGGTGGTGAGCCCGGGCGTGCCCCTGAATCAGCCGGGCCTCCAGCGCGCCCGCGCCGCCGGCGTCCCGGTGGTGGGCGAGGTGGAGCTGGCTTGGCGATTTCTGTCGCCGAAGCGGCCCTTCATCGGCATCACCGGCACCAACGGCAAGAGCACCACCACCGCGCTCTGCGGCGAGCTGTTCACGCGCGCCGGGCTGCGCCCCTTCGTGGGCGGGAACCTGGGCCGCCCGCTCTGCGAATCGCCCCTCTCCGGAGCGCGGTGGGGCGCGCACGTGGTGGAGCTGTCGTCCTTCCAGCTGGAGGGCATCGAGGAGCTGCGCTGCTCGGCCGCGGTGGTAACCAACGTCACCCCGGACCACCTGGACCGGTACCCGACGCCGGCCGACTACGTGGAGGCCAAGCGGCGCATCTTCATGAACCAGGCCGGCGGGGACGTGGCCGTGGTGAACGCCGACGACCCGGCCGCCGCGACCCTGGCGCCCACCAACCACGGGTACGGGTTCACGCTCCGCGAGGAGCCGGGCCCCCGCTTCAAGCGCGGCGCGGTGGCGGCGCCGGGCGGGTTCCGGATCATCGGCGGGAGCGCCTTCCAGGTCCGCAACCCCGCCCTCCGCGGCGCGCACAACCTCCAGAACGCGATGGCGGCGGCGCTGCTGGCCTCGCTCTCCGGGGTGGGTGACCGCGCCATCCAGGAGGGCCTGGACTCGTACCCCGGGCTCCCCCACCGGATGGAGGTGGCGCGGACCCTGGACGGCGTGGAGTGGATCAACGACTCCAAGGCCACCAACGTGGACTCCTCGGTGGTGGCGCTGCGCGCGTTCCCGGGCGGGGTGTGGCTCATCGCCGGCGGGCTGGGGAAGGGCGCGCCGTACGCGCCCATGGTGGAGCTCTCGCGCGGGAAGGTGCGGGCGGTGCTGACCATTGGCCAGGACGCCCCGGCCATCGAAGCCGCCTACCGCGGCCAGGTGGACGTGGTGCCCTGCGGGACGCTGGAGAACGCGGTGGCCGAAGCGCGCCGACGCGCCGGGCGCGGGGACGTGGTGCTGCTCTCGCCCGCCTGCGCCTCCTACGACCAGTTCAAGAACTTCGAGGACCGGGGCGACACCTTCAAGCGCCTGGTGGGGGCTCTGACGTGAACGGCCGGCTTCGCTTCGACCCGCTCCTGCTCGCCGCCTGCCTGGCGCTGACGTCCCTGGGCCTGGTGATGGTGTATTCCGCCTCGGCGATCACCGCCCAGGAGAAGATGGGCAACGCCTTCTGGTTCCTGGAGCGGCAGGCGGTGGCCGCCGGGCTGGGCCTCCTGGCGATGGCGGTGGTGCTCAAGCTGGGCTACCGCAAGCTGGCCCGCCTCTCCTACCCGCTGCTGCTGGCGGCGGTGGCGCTGCTGGTGCTGGTGCTGGTGCCCGGCGTGGGCACCGTGGTGGGCGGGGCGCGCCGGTGGATCCGCGTGCTCGGCTTCGGCCTGCAGCCGGCGGAGGTCGCCAAGCTGGCGTGGATCGTCTACCTGGCCTACTCGCTGGCCAAGAAGCGCGAGAAGGTGGCCACCTTCTCCGTCGGCTTCCTCCCCCATCTCCTGGTGGCGGGCGTGCTGGTGGCGCTGTGCATGAAGGAGCCGGACTTCGGCAGCTCGGTGGTCATCCTCTTCCTGCTCTTCGTGATGCTGTTCGCCGCCGGGACGAAGCTCTCCTACCTGATCGGCTCCATCCTGATGGCCATCCCGGTGGCCTGGACCGCCATCTCCTCGTCGCCGTACCGGATGGCGCGGATGCTGGCGTTCATCGACCCCATGAGCCACCGGCACGACTCCGGCTACCAGGTGGCGGAGTCGCTGATGTCCATCGGCTCCGGCGGGTGGACGGGCCTGGGCCTGGGTGACGGCCGGCAGAAGCTGTTCTTCCTCCCCGAGGCGCACAACGACTTCATCGCCGCCATCATCGGCGAGGAGCTGGGGCTGATGGGCCTGGGCCTGGTGATCGTCCTGTTCGCCATCATCCTCTGGCGCGGGCTGCGCGCCTCGCTCCACGCCTCGGAGCCGTTCGGGACCTACCTGGGGCTGGGCATCACCTCGCTGATGGGCTTCCAGGCGGTGGTGAACATGGGCGTGGCGATGGCGCTGTTGCCCACCAAGGGGCTGACCCTGCCCTTCGTGTCCTACGGCGGCTCGTCGCTCTTGATGATGATGGCCGCCATGGGTGTGCTGCTCTCCATCAGCGCCACCGCGGAGGCCCGCGCCGGGTCGCAGGGCTCCACGTCGCGGCTGTCGCGGTCGATGGAGCTGGAGGGCGCGCCGACGTGAGAGTGATGATCGCCGGCGGCGGCACCGGGGGCCACCTCTTCCCCGGAATCGCCCTCGCGGAGGAGGTCTCCACGCGCCACCACAAGAACAGCGTGGTGTTCGTGGGCACCGACCGCGGGCTGGAGGCGCGGGTGGTCCCCGCCGCCGGGTACCCGCTGGAGATCATCCCCGCCCGCGGGCTCAAGGGCATGGGCCTGCTCCGGCTGCTGCAAGGGGTGCTCACCCTGCCGGTGGCGCTGTTCGCCTCCTGGCGCATCCTCCGCCGCTACCGCCCGGACGTGGTGGTGGGGGTGGGCGGCTACGCCTCCTTCCCGGTGGTGTTCTCCGCCTGGCTGCAGCGCGTCCCCACCTGCGTGCAGGAGCAGAACGCGCTCCCCGGTCTCACCAACCGCATCCTGGGCCGCATCGTGAAGGTGGTGTTCACCTCCTTCGAGGAGGCGCGCCGCCACTTCCCGGACCGGAAGGTCAACCTGATCGGCAACCCCATCCGCGCCAAGCTGACGGACAACTTCCTCCGCTCGAAGGCGGCGCACGCCAAGTTCACCGTGCTGGTGTTCGGCGGCTCGCTGGGCGCCAAGCGGGTGAACGCGCTGATGCTGGAGGCGCTGGACCAGCTGGGCGACCTCAAGGAGGGGATGCGCTTCATCCACCAGACCGGCAAGGCGGACCTGGAGGAGGTGCGGCAGGGCTACGCCGCCCGCGGCTTCGACGCCGAGGTGGTGGAGTTCATCGACGACATGTCCGCGGCCTACGCCGGCGCCGACCTGGTGGTGTGCCGCGCCGGGGCGACCACCATCGCGGAGCTCACCGTCTGCAAGAAGGCGGCGATCCTCATCCCGTACCCGCACGCCACCGACAACCACCAGGAGGTCAACGCGCGCTCGCTGGTGGACGCGGGGGCGGCGCTGATGTTCCGGGAGGCGGAGCTGACCGGGCAGATCCTGGCGTCCAACATCCGCACCTTGAAGGAGTCCCCGGACCGGCTGAAGCGGATGGAGAAGCAGGCCGGCCTGTTGGGGCGCCCGGAGGCGGCCAAGGAGCTGGCGGACGTCTGCGTGGACCTGATGGTCAAGACCTGGGGCCCGCACGGGCGCAGCCGGCCGGACAAGGACAAGAAGAAGGGGAAGGAAGCGGCATGAGATTCCGTGACGTCCGTCAAGCGGTTTCATGCAGTGCCCTCCAGCGGGCGGGAGATGAAGGGCTTCCGGTTCTTGGCGACGCTGTAGATGGCGGTGATGAGCTTCCGCATCGAGGCGAGCAAGGCCACCTTCGG
>DATBSS010000516.1:0-6737 GCA_036559665.1 Myxococcaceae bacterium | reverse complement strand
TCGACCACCAGGAACAGGTCGTGATCGCTCCAGGCGTCCACCGCGACCGGGTCCGACGACGAGCCAAGGGCCACCACCCCCACCACCCGCGGATCGCGCGCCACCCGATCCACCAGGGCGCGGAGGAACGACGCGTGCTCGTCCGGCCGCATCCCCCGAGCATCCATCAGTTGCCGATCCAGCGCTCATTATTATATATCGTATGGACTAAGATAAAGGGAGCCCGCACATGTCGGACGGTTTCGAGGCGAACGGGCTTCAGGAGAGCTGGACGCCGGTGGCGCTCTCACGGGAACTGGGTCGCCGGCCGCGGGCCGTCACTGTGGCGGGGGTGAGAATCGCCCTGTTCCGCGATGGACGGCGGCGCCCCGGCGCGCTGGCGGATCGGTGTCCCCACCGGGGAGTGGCCCTCTCGCTCGGGCGGGTGGCTCCCGATGGCTGCCTGGAGTGCCCCTTCCACGGATGGCGCTTCCGGGCCGACGGTGCGTGCGCGGCGGTGCCGCTGGCCCCGCTCCCGGACGAGAAGCGAAGGCACCTCGCCGCCCACTCCTTCGCGGTAGCCGAGCGCGCCGGAATGATCTGGCTCTACACCGGCAACCCGTCCGAGGCCGGCGAGCCACCGGTCCCCCTGGACCTGCAGGATCCCTCGCTGGGCGGCTGGCGGCACGTGGAGACGTGGCGCGCCCACTGGACGCGCGCGATGGAGAACATGCTGGACGTGCCGCACCTCCCGTTCGTACACCGCCGCACCATCGGCCGGGCGATGCGCCGGCGGATGCGGCCGGACACCGCCCTGGGCCTGTTCGTACTGCCGGAACCTTCGGGCGCGCGGGTGACCTGGAGCATGGACGGTGACGACTTCGGCACCGTCCTCCGCTGGCTCCGGCCCAACGGGATGGAGCTGGACATCCGGATGGGCGCCCGCCGCCGCAGCACGATGCACGTGTGGTGCGTGCCGGAGGCCCAGGACCGGACCCGGATGATCGTCGCCACCACGAGGAACTTCGCCCGCTGGCCGGCGATCGGCCGGCTCTTCGACCAGTTCAGCCGGATCATCCTCCTCGAGGACCGCGCCATCGTGGAGTCGTCCCGGCCCGCGGAGGTGCCGCCGGCGGTGGAGGAGCGGAGCGTCCGGACGGATCGCGCGACGCTCCACTTCCGCACCTGGTACCTTCAGCGGGTGCGGTCCTCCCGGTCCATAGATATAAAATCCCGTTCGATATATTAAATGGCGCGGACCAGGGGCAGCCGGAACGTGGACTACGACGCCACCCGCAAACGGCTGCTGGAGCGGGTGCGCCGGCGGCTGGTGAAGGCCGGAGGTGCGTCCGCCAGCTTCCGCGAGCTCGCCGAGGCCGCCGAGGTCAGCGTCCCCACCTTGCGCCACTACTTCTCCTCGCGCGAGGCGTTGCTGGCCGACGTCCTGGCGGCGATGCACCACGACGGGCTGCCCTACCTGCACGCGGTGGCCGCGGGGGAGCTGGGCACGCTGGAGCAGTCGCTGCGCTGGCTGCTGCGGGCGCTCGCCGAGGGCTGGAGGCGCGGCGTGGGGTCCATCCATGCCTTCGGGATCGCCGCCGGGATGAACCACGAGATGCTGGGGCCGGCGTACCTGAACGAGATCCTCGAGCCCACGTTGCAGGCCACCGAGGCACGCCTGGCGCGGCACGTGGCGCGAGGGGACTTCCCTCGATGTGACCTGCGGCTGGCGGCGCTGGAGCTGTCGAGCCCTCTGGTGCTGGCGCTCTTGCACCAGATCCCGCTGGGCGGGACCCGCTGCCGGCCGCTCGACGTGGACGCGCTGGCGGAGGCGCACCTCCAGGTGTTCCTCCGCGCCTACGCGGTGGACCCGGGACGGCGCGCCACCCGCTGAGGAGAGCGGCTACCGATTCCAGCGTTCGGCCACGCCGCCTGGCGCACCGCCGCCGCCGCTGCCGCGGCTCCCGAAATTGAAGTGGCTCCAGTGGTGCCCGTGGCTCGAGGACGAGCCGGAGGCCGACGGCAGGATCGAGGTCGACGGCTGGCTGCTGCTGACCGGGAACGCGCCGCCGCCCAGCTGGCTGAGGAAGCTGAGGCCGCTGCCGACGCCGCCGCCGAGGCCGGGCTTGCTCCCGCCGCCGGCCTGGCCGAGCTCCTGGTAGGGGTCGCTCCTGCCCATGCCCGGAACGGGGGCGAAATTCTTGGAGAAGGTGTCCGCGAGGCTGAACGCCGCGACGGGTCGCTCGCCGACGCCGCCCGGCGCTCCCCCGAAGGCTCGTTCGGGGCTGCTCGCCGGCGTGACGCCGGGGATCTGCTCGATGCCACCCGTACCACCGGGTACGCCCCCGAAGCCGCCGAGGTCGATCGAGCCGAACGGATTGGAGAAGTCCTGCCAACCCTCGCCGAAGTCCTGGAAATCCGACGCCGCGCCGGAGTCGAACAAGCCGCCGAACCCGTTCTGGCTCACCGGGAGTTGGTTCAGCGCCTGGAGGTCCGCGGGCTTCGGGGCGCCGATCGAGGGCACCTGGGAGAGCGTGTTGGCGACGGACGTGTTGGCCGCGCTCACCACGTTGCTGGCCGTGTTGTTGACGACCCCCTGGATGTTGGCCTTGGCGGTGCCGACCGCGTCCTTGACCGCCGCGTTGGCGGCGGTGACCGGGGCCGAGGTGAAGCTGGAGCCGCCGCTGCTGGGTACCAGCTTCCCGCCGCCCGAGGCCTTCTCGAATACGTCCGGTGTCCTGGCCGGCGAGGGCGCAGCCTGGGCAGCGGCTGCCGGCTTCGGGGCTGCCTTGAGGACCTCCGCCTTGGGGGCTTCCACCTTCGGCGGGGCGGGAGGCGGCTTCGGCGGTTGCGCTTGGATGGCTGCAGCCATGGGCAGTGTACCTTTCGGACAGGGAACGGCTCGCCCCCGGCTTCTGCAATTTCCGGGCAACGGCATCCGGTTCGCTTGCACCTCCTTGCCACGCCGTGTTGCGCTCTGGCCTGGCGTGAGAAATCGTCAGCCGCGGCTGACACCGCGACACGCATGCGCCATACACCTGACCCCCCCAGCGAGCCGACCGAGCCCTACCGGGAAGGCGAGCGCGAGCGCGCCGAGGCCAGCGGCGCGCAGGATCAGGCGCCGGCCCCGGACCCCATCCACCGGGGCTCCACCATCGGCCGGTACCTGGTCCTCCAGCGGCTGGGGGAGGGCGGGATGGGCGTGGTCTACGCCGCCTACGACGCGGAGCTGGACCGCAAGGTGGCCCTCAAGCTCCTGCGGCCGACCCGGGACTCGGAGGAGGGCCATGCCCGGCTCCTGAGGGAGGCCCAGGCCATGGCCCGGGTCTCGCATCCCAACGTCATCGCCGTCCACGACGTGGGCACGTACCGGGACCAGGTCTTCGTGGCCATGGACCTGGTCGAAGGCACCACCCTGAGCAAGTGGCTCCGGCAGGAGCAGGCGCCCCGTCCCTGGCGTGAGGTGGTGCGGGTCTTCCTGGACGCCGGGCGCGGCCTGAAGGCGGCCCACGACGCCGGGCTGGTCCACCGCGACTTCAAGCCCACCAACGTGCTCCTGGGGCGCGACGGCCGCGTCTTCGTCACCGACTTCGGGCTGGCGCGGCTGGCCACGGACGAGGAGGAGAAGCCGCAGCGGTCGATGCCGACGCTGGGCCAGGCGCCGCGGCGCAAGTCGCGCCTCACCTCGGAGGTGACCTCCGAGGGCGTGGTGATGGGCACGCCGCGTTACATGGCCCCGGAGCAGATGCGGGGCGCCCGGGTGGACGCCCGCGCGGACCAGTTCAGCTTCTGCGCCGCGCTGTACTTCGGCCTGTGGCGCCAGCACGCGTTCGACCCCAACGATCTGGCCGGCGCCGCCGCACGCGTGGACGGGCACCCCACCGCGCCCGTCGAGTCCGAACGCGTCAAGACGGACGTGAAGCTGATCGCCGAGCCGCCCTCCACGCCGCGCGTCCCCTCGGCGGTGCGGCGGGCGGTGCTGCGCGGCCTGTCGCTGGAGGTGGACCAGCGCTTCCCCTCGATGGAGCCGCTGCTGGAGGAGCTCTCCTCGGTGGTCAACCCGGCCTCCACCCGCGCCGCCTACGCGCTGGTGGCGGCCATCCTGTTGCTGCTGGTGGGCGGCGGCACCTGGGCCGGCCGCGAACGGGCGCGCGCCCAGGTCTGCACCGGCGGGGCGGCGGCGGTGGGGAGCACCTGGAACGGGGACGCGGCCGCCTCCATCGCCGGGAACTTCCAGTCCGCGTCCGGCTCGCACGGCCTGGACCAGGCCAAGCGCGTGCAGCGCACGCTGGACGCGTACGCCGAGCGCTGGGTGGCCGCGCACCGCGACGCCTGCGAGGCGACGCGCATCCGCGGGGAGCAGACGGAGACCATCCTCGCCTTGCGGATGACGTGCCTGGAGCGCAAGCGGAAGGAGTTGGGGGCGCTGCTCAACGTGCTCGGGCACCCGGACCCGGTGCTGGTGGACAAGGCGGTGGACGCGGCGCACGGCCTGTCCGGCGTGGGCCAGTGCCGGGACGTGGACGCCCTCACCGCGGTGGGCCGGCCGGACGACCCCTCGCGGCGCGACGGCGTGGAGCAGGCGGAAGGGCGGTTGGCGCAGGTGGAGGCGCTCCGGGGCGCCGGCCGGTACGCGGAGGGGCTGACGCTGGCCCGCGCCGTGCTGGAGGACGCGCAGAAGCTGGGCTTCCGCCCGCTGGAAGCGCAGTCGCGGTTCCTGGTGGGCACGCTGAGCGACCTCACCGGCGACCTCCGCGGAGGCGAGAAGCAGCTGGACGAGGCCCTGTTCATCGCCGAGGCCGGCCGCGACGAGGTGACGAAGCTGAAGGTGGCCACCCGGCTGACGTACGTGGTGGGGGACCGGATGCTGCGCCCGGACGACGGGCTGCTCTGGGCGCGGCTGGGAGAGGCCACCCTGGCGCGCATCGGCGCGGACAACTACCCGGACCTGGAGGCAGACCTCTGGAACCAGGTGGGCAACGCGCACCTGCGGGCCGGGTCGTGGGAGAAGGCGGTGGCGGCCTTCCAGCGGTCGTACTCGGTGGTGTCGAAGGCAGGCGGCAACGAGGCGCGCCGCGTCCGCGCCCAGACCAACATCGCCACCGCGCAGAGCCAGATGGGGCTGCGGGCCGAATCCATCGCCAGCCAGCGCGAGGCGATCGCCGACTACGAGCGCCTGCGCGGCACGGACCACCCCATCCTCGTCCGGCCGCTCTACAACATGGCCAACACGCTGACCGAGCTGGGCGAGTTCAAGGACGCCCACGCCGCGGTGGAGCGCGCCCTCCAGCTCTCGGAGACCAAGCTGGGGAAGGACGAAACCACCACCGCCGACGTGCTGGACTGCTTCGCCGCGCTGCTCCTGGAGGAGGGCCGCCCGGAGGAGGCGGTCACGTATTACCGGCGCGCGCTGGAGATCAAGCAGAAGCGGCTGGAGCCCGGGAACGCGCTCTTCGCGTACACCTACGACGGCATGGGCCGGTCCATGCTGGCGCTGGGCAAGCCTCGCGAGGCCGCCGAGTGGCTGGAGCGCGCCGCCGCCCTCAAGTCCGGCAACGACACGGTGGTGGCCGACATCCGGTTCGGCCTGGCGCGCGCGCTGTGGGCCGGTGGACAGGACCGCGCCCGGGCGCGGGCGCTGGCGGTGGAGGCGAAAAAGTCCTTTGAGCGACTTCATTACGCGCGCCGCGTGGCCGCGGTGAGCGTCTGGCTGTCCGAGCCGGGACGCAACTGATAGAAGCCTTCCTCGCTAGGGGTGCCTCCTCGTGGAGGCTGAGACGGCCCGAAGGCGGGCCAACCCTTTGAACCTGATCCGGGTCATGCCGGCGGAGGGAAGCGAGCAATGAGCGGTTCGTCGAATCGGTTGCGGGTGGATGAGGCGGCCTTGAAGGGGATCTCCCGAGGCCCGCTGCCCGGCTCGAAGAAGGTCTACATGCCGGGCGCCGTGCACCCATTCCTGCGCGTGCCGATGCGGGAGGTTGCGCTCTCGCCCACCCGCCACGGCGACGGCGCGGCGGCGCGCCTGGAGGCCAACGCCCCGGTGACCGTCTATGACACCTCCGGGCCGTACACGGATCCGGAGGCGCGGATCGACCTGGAGCGCGGGCTCCCGCCCATCCGGGTGGAGTGGATCGGCGCCCGCGGCGACACCGTGGAGCTGGAGCGCATCTCGTCCGAGTACGGCCGCCGGCGCGAGGAGGACCCGCGCCTGGCCGGACTGCGCTTCGGCCACCGGCGGCGCCCGCGCGTGGCGAAGCCCGGCGGCAACGTCACCCAGCTCCACTACGCGCGGAAGGGCATCGTCACCCCGGAGATGGAGTTCATCGCCATCCGGGAGCGGCAGCGCGCGGAGGCCATCGGACCCCAGCACCCGGGCGAGAGCTACGGCGCTGCGATCCCTCGCGAGATCACGCCGGAGTTCGTGCGCGATGAAGTGGCGCGAGGCCGCGCCATCATCCCCAGCAACGTGAACCACCCGGAGTCGGAGCCGATGATCATCGGCCGGAACTTCCTGGTGAAGATCAACGCCAACATCGGTAACTCGGCGGTCAGCTCGTCCATCGAGGAGGAGGTGGAGAAGCTGGTATGGGCGATCCGCTGGGGCGCCGACACGGTGATGGACCTCTCCACCGGGAAGAACATCCACGAGACGCGCGAGTGGATCCTGCGCAACAGCCCGGTGCCCATCGGCACGGTGCCCATCTACCAGGCGCTGGAGAAGGTGGGCGGCAAGGCAGAGGACCTCACCTGGGAGCTGT
>DATBSS010000515.1:0-17749 GCA_036559665.1 Myxococcaceae bacterium | reverse complement strand
CTCCACCAACTGCATGACGGAGCTGGCGGACGCGCTGGGCGTGGACGGGGTGATCTCCGGCTCCATCGGCCTGTTCGGCCCCACGTACCAGGCGAACCTGGTCATCGTGGGCAACGGCGACGGCCGGCTGCTCAGCTCGGTGACGGTGAAGGCGGACTCCGAGCGGCAGATGCTGGACCAGCTCGTGGTGGGGGCGCGGCAGGCGGCCTCCGAGGTGGGCGCCAGCCTGGGCAAGCCCGCGCGGCGGTTCGCCCAGCAGGCGGTGTACACGGACGCCCTGGAGCTGGCGTTCGGGCAGATCAACCTCAAGTACGCCCGCGCGCTGAACACCCGCTGGTCGCTCTACACCTCGTTCTCCCTGGGGCTGGACCAGCAGATCGAGGACCTGCCGGGCGTAGGCATCACCGAGGCGGACCTGGTCGGCGAGGTGCGCTTCCACTTCTTCGACACGCCGCCCTTCGGCCTCTACCTGGGCGGCGGATTGGGCTTCTTCACCGGGTACGGTTTCGGGGCGGGTGCGGGGGGCGCGATCTCCTTCGGCAGCTCGGCCTTCACGCTGATCGTCGAGGTGGGGTACTCGATCGCGCTGTTCGACTTCATCCACCTCTCGGTGGGGCTGATGGGCTACGCCGGGGCGGGCCACCTGGGCGAGGTGGACACCCTCGGCAACGTGATCGACGACTTCGTGTACCCGGTCGATGGTCGCCTCACCACCGGCGTTGGCTTCGCGTTCTGATGGCGGACCGGCTCCAGCTCTTCATGGTCGAGGAGGACGAGGTGGCGTTCCTCCGCTACCTGGAGCGCTTCTCGCTGGAGGTCTACCCGCGGCGCATCCCGGAAGGCTGGGCTCCGTTCCGGGCGGCAGCGGCGGAGCACGCGCGGCTGCCGGGGGAGGATGTGTACCTGGCGGCTTCCGAGATCGGCGCGGTCCTGGTGGACAAGGTGAAGCGCGGGCCGGACAAGGGGTCGTGGCGGGTGGACGAGGTGCGGTCGCCGGTCATCTTCTGGGAGCGCTCCCGCCGCACCGAGGCGGGCGAGCTGCTGGCCGGTCAGCTCTGGGCGGAGACCTCCATCACCGAGCAGACCGGCCGCCGCAGCGCCGCGCCGGACCGCTTCCGCGCCCTGGTCCAGGAGGTCGAGCATTGGCTGAAGAAGTCCTTCCGGAGGAGCGACCCGCCGGGCTTCCTCGTCGGCCCCAAGGCGGCGCGCCTGGCGAAGGAGGGCCTGCAGCTTCGCGGCGACGAGCACAAGCCGTCCGCGGTGAAGGTCCACCGGTAGCGCGAGGCGCGGGGGCCGTCACACCGCCGCGGCGACGAACTGAGATCCCCAGCGCGACAGCGCGAAGATGGTCTGCTGCGGATTGACGCCGAGGGACGTGGGGAGGACCGACCCGTCCACCACGAAGAGGTTGTCCACGTCCCGGAAGCGCAGCTCCGGGGTGACCACCGAGGCCGCCGGGTCCGCGCCCATGGGGCAGCCGCCCATCTGGTGCGCGCTGAAGAGCTTCAGCCGCACCCGCTCCCAAGGCGCCTGGTCCAGCTTCCCGAGGTCCTGCTCCGAATCCATCACCACCGGGTCCTCGTGCAGGGTGATCACCTGCTTCGCACCGGCGGCGAACTGGATCTTCGCCATCTCCGCCTGGGCGGCGCGGGCGGCCTCGAAGTGCTCGGGGCGGAGGTCGTAGGTGATGCTCAACCGCGCGTCGCTCCCTCCCCGCAGCTTCACCGTAGCGCCCACCTCGCTGGGGAGCAGCCCGTCGCTCTGGGGGGCGATGACCGCGTTGACGTGGGGGAGCTGGTGGACCAGGGCCCGGTGGCGTTCGCCGAAGCTGGTGAAGGAGACGGCCGCCAGTACCGGGTGGACGGGCGAAACCTCGAGGAACCAGCCGACCTTCCCGGGCCCGCGGTCGATGAATTGGTGGGAGGACACGGACTGCGGCGCGCCGCTGTAGGGTGCGATCTCCCGGTCGAAGAGGCCCACCGAGGCAACGGTGGGATGCAGGAAGGTGCGGCGCCCCACCTTGCCACCCTGGTCCAGCCCGGAGCGCAGCAGCAGCGCGGGCGAGTTGATGGCGCCCCCGCAGACTGCGGTCACCTTGGCGCGCACCACCAGCTTCACGCCCTTGGGCTTGTCTGTGGCCGGGTCGCGCACCTCCGCGTGCACGGCAGTCACCCGGTTGCCGTTCAGCTCCAACCTGCGGGCGGAGGCATTGGCGTAGAGGCGCAGCCCCTTCTCCACCGCGTCGGGAACGAGCGTCACCAGCATGGACTGTTTGGAGTCCACCGGGCAGCCGAGGCCGCAGTAGCCCAGGTTGGCGCAGCGGTGCACGTTGCGGCGGAGCAGCTGGCGCTCGTAGCCCAGCTTCCCGCAGCCGTCCCAGAGCACCCGGTTGTTGCCGTTCACCTGCTCCAGCGGCCACTCGTGGATGTGGAGCCGCTTCTCCAGGGCTTCGAAGTGCGGGCGGAGGGCTTCGTCGGTCAGCGCCTGCAGCCCGAAGCGCTCGCGCCAGATCCGGGTGATGCGTGGCGGGGTGCGAAAGCAGGTGGTCCAGTTGACGGTGGTGGTGCCGCCGACCGCGCGGCCCTGAAGGATCCGGATCGCCAGGTCGTCCGTCGCCCGGTTGGCGACCTCCTGGTAGAGGTGCGGGTACGCCCACGCCTCGTCCATGTTGAAGTCCCGGCGCGTGTAGTAGCCGCCCTCCTCCAGCAGCACCACGTCCAACCCGCGCGCGCACAGCTCGTTCGCCAGCACCGCGCCACCGGCCCCGGAACCGACGATGCACACCTGGGCGGTCACCTCGGTGTCCGAGGTCAGCTCGTCGCCGGTGAAGATGCGTCCGATGCGGTCGCTCATGGCGGGAAGGTGCCCTCGGACTCTTCCGGCTTCCACACGCCCGGCGAGTCCGGGCGCGGCTGGCCGCCGCCTTTCCACACCGGCGCGTTCGGGTCGTAGAAGTCCATCGGCGGGCCGGGGTAGCTCATGTACGCCCAGGTCCTGGAGGTTCCGTAGTAGCCGGCCACCGCCAGCGTCTTCAGCGCCGTGAAGCCGGTGCGCCGGAGCAGGAACCGGCTCTGCTGCCACTTGCGCAGGACGCGGTCCTGCTCCTCGGGCCCCAGCTGGGTGAACGGGGTGATCCGGAGGTCGAAGAGGAAACCGGCGAGCGCGCTCTCGAACAGGTGGAGCAGCTGCTTCACCTCCTTCTGGGCGGAGGGATCCGCCGTCGCCAGGAGCTGATCCACGGTCCAGGTCGCGTCGCCCAGGGGCGGCGCGTCCGGCGCGGGGGCGATGACGCGCGCGACGATGGCGTCCATCACCGCGTACTCGTCCTCGTCCAGGACGGAGAGCGGCTTGAGGGGTGGAGCGCCGCGCCTGGTGCTGCGTAGGGCCAGCCAGCTCCCGCCGCCGATGAACAGCACGGCCCCCCCGAGCAGTCCGCGCTTGAGCAGCGAGCGGCGGGAGAGATCTGGAGGTCCGGAGCCGGGGAGCGGCGTGTTCATGGGCGAGCTCCCTTCAGTCCAGCGGGTCCGGGATCTCCTCTTCAGTGGGAAGCGCCTGGGCGCCCGCCGCGTCGGGCACCTCGACATCGGGCGGCACCACGTACCACTGCCTCCCGCCCATCCTCTGTCGCTTGAGCAACCCCTCCCGCTCCATCGCCTCTAGCAGCTTGGAGAAGGTGGAGAACCCATGGTCGGACTCGTCGAAGTCCGGCTCCCGGCGCACCATGGTCTCCTTGATCAGCGACGGGTTGATGGGCCCGGTGGCGCGCGAGAGAAGGCCGGACACCACCTCCCGGGCCAGATCCGGGATCTTCGTCTCGGGGGCGCGCGCCTCGCGCCCGCCGCCGTCCCCTCGCGCACCCCGTCCGCCCCGGTGGCTCCCGCCGCGCGCCGGCTTCTCGGAGGCCGGCGCGCGCCGCCCCGCCTTGTCGGTGGGCAGGTAGAGGAACTCGTCGCAGGCGCGCACGAAGAACGGCGAGGTGGCCTCCTTCACCGCCAGGCCGATGACCCGCTTGTCGTTCTCCCGCAGCTTGTTCGCCAGGGGGACGAAGTCGCTGTCCCCGGACGCGATGGCGAAGGTGTCGATGTGGTGGCGCGCGTAGTTCAGCTCCAGCGCGTCGATGACCAGCCGCATGTCCGCGCCGTTCTTCCCCGAACGGGCGGTGGGCGGCACGTCGAGCAGCTCCACCCCCAGCTCGTGAAGCCCGGCCTTCGCCTCCCGGAACCGCCCCCAGTCGCAGTAGGCGCGCCGGAAGATCACCTTCCCGCGCTCCAGCAGCAGGTCCAGCGTCGAGCGCAGGTCGAAGCTGGAGGGGCTGATCCCGGTGTTGGTCACCAGGTTCTCGAAGTCGATGAAGAGAGCGATGCGCCGCTCGCTGGAGGAAACGGTCATACCCGTCTCATGCCACGTTACGGCACCGCGCGCACCCTGTGACTACGAGGCGACGCGGCGGAGGAAGCCGCCTGGCGCGGAGGTGATGGCCAGGGCTTGATCCAGCCGCCGCTCCGGAACGAACTGAGGAGCCGTCCGCAGGAACTCCGAGACGGCGGCCGCGGGGTCGTTCCCTGGCCCGAACGGGGCGCCGCGCAGCGCCTCGGGCGGAAGGTCTGCAATGGCGGTATCCAGCACCACCAGGAAGCTGCCGGGCGTCACCAGCGGCGAATACAGCTCCAGCTCCTTCAGGACGTGCTCGCGGGTGTGATGGGAGTCCAGCACCACCATCACCGGCCCGCCGCCCGAGGCGAGCCGCCTCACTTCCTCCAGCACCCCGTCCGACGTGGACGAACCCTCTACGAGCCGGATCCGCCGCGCCAGTGGACCGCGCGACAGGTCCGCGCGGACCTCGTCCAGCACGCGCACGTCGATGCCGGCGACCTCGCCCGGCTGGCCGATCAGCTCCAGCATCGAAGCGTAGAAGAGCGTCCCGCCGCCCAGCCCCAGCCCCGTCTCCACCACCAGCCGGGGCTTCACCTCCCAGAGGATCTGTTGGAGCGCCAACAGGTCCTGCGGAAGCTGGAACACCCTTCGACCCATCCAGGTGAACCGGTGCGAGTAGCGCTGGCGGACGGCGGCCACCAACCACCGCCGCGAGAGCTCCGCCAGCTCGTCCTCGCCCGGGTCCCCGTCCATCAGGCGTAGAGCCGGTCCGCCACCCGGGCGCCCCACGTCCACGCCCGCAGGAACAGCTGGTGCCACCTGGGCCTGGAGGCGACCCCGCCGGGCGGGTGCATGAAGTCCAGCAACCTGGGCCCGGCGCCCTCCGAGGGGTTGAGCACGCCCTGGAACCGCGCCCGCCGCCGGAGCTGGCCCGAGCCGCCGGCCTCCGCGTCGCGCATCTGCGCCAGCACGTCGCCCTGGATCTCCACCGTGCTGGAGGCGATCTCCCGCAGGTCCATCCCCAGCGTCTCGAAGTACCTGCGCACCGGCAACCCCGCGCACATCAACAACCACACGCACCGCGCCTGGAACAGCGCCAGCTTGATCTTCCCCAGCACGCCCATCCGCGACAGCGCCCGCGGCAAGTACATCACGCCCAGGCCCACGTGTCGGCCCTCGTCGCGCTCGTAGTACTGGAGCAGCTCGGTCAGCACCGGCTCCAGGCGCGCCTTGGCCAGCCCGCGGAAGATGGCCAGCGCGTTGGACTCCACCAAAAGCTGCATCCCCACCAGCTTCTCCGCGACCGACGAGGTCCGGAGCACCCGCACCAGGAGCCGCCGGGACAGGCCCTTCAACCGCGGCACGGGCCCGCCCTCCGCCAGCAGGTAGTCCCGCAGGACGTAGAAGTGCCGGGCCTCGTCGTGCGCCTGCGCGGTGGCGGCCATCTTGGCGTCCACGTCCTCCAGCCGCTGCGCCAGGTCCGCGGAGATCACCCACGCCGCCAGCTCGCCCCAGAGCAGGACCGAGAGCACCTCCATGGCCGCCTCCCGCTTCTCCGGCGGGAACCGCGGCGGCCCGTGCTTGCGGATGAGGTCCGCCAGCACCTCCCGCCCATCCCAGGCGTGCTCCTGGCCCACGTGGTACAGCTTGCTCAGCTGGTTCCGCGCGTGCGCGGCCAGGTTGTCCTCCACCGTCTCATACGGCGGCCAGGCGCTCATGGCGTCTCCTTCCCGCTGCGAACAGGTAGGCGGCCAGCACGACGGCCAGCACCGCGTCCGCGCTCATCCCGCCCAGGTAGGCGAAGGCGCGCTCGCGCGCGAAGAGGTAGAGGAAGGCGGCGAAGGGAACCAGCTTGGAGACCAGCAGCGCCTGCGCGTACCCGCGCACCTCCGGCGCCCGCGCCGCCAGCAGGAACAGCGCCGCGGAGGTGGCCATCATCGACGTGGCGGGCACCAGCCAGAACCGCTCCGTGCTCGCCGGCAGCGCGCCCAGGCCGGTCAGCGCCGCGGTGGCGTTGAGCGAGGCGATGACGCGGTCCGGGAACCCGAACGCCACCACCGTCACCACCACGTACATGATCCCCAGCCCGCGCATCACCGCGGAGTAGGACGCCGGCATCACGACGTCGCTCCCTGCGTCGGCTCCACTTCCCCTGGCGACTCCACTGCCTCCGGCGATTTCCATTCCGTCCTCCCGGCCATTCGGCGCTTGGCCCACGCCATCAGCGAGGGCAGGTTTTGTTCCAGCCACACCGCCAGCGCACCCAGGCGGGTGAGCACCTTCTCCGCGCGGCGCCGGTGGATGGCGTCCGCGATCTGCGCCGCCGCGGTCTCCGCGGACATCCGCAGCCACGCGGGCACTGGGTCCGCGCGGCCCGGATGGAGCCGGCCCTGGTTGTCGACGCGGCGGATCTCGGTGTCGATGAAGCCGGGGCTGATGTGCGTGACGCTGACGCCCCGCGGCGCCAGGTCGTACCGCAGCGTCTGGGCCAGGGCGCGCACGGCGAACTTGCTCATCGCGTACGGGGCGGTGCCCGGCAGGGCCACGTGCCCGTTCACGCTCCCCACGATGGCCAGCGCGCCGCGCCGCGCCAGGAGCTCCGGCAAGGTGGCATAGACCACCCGCAGCACCCCGAAGACGTTGGTCTCCATCTGGCGCCGGTAGTCGTCCAGCGTGAGCTGGAGCGCGTGGCCGCCCACGCCGAACCCGGCGTTGGCCACCACCACGTCCAGCCGCCCCAACCGCTCCACCGCCTTCCCCACCGCGGCGGCGACCTCCGCGTCGGAGGTGACGTCGCACCCCAGCGCGAGCGCCTCCACGTCATGCTGCGCGGAGAGCTCCCTGGCCAGCCGCGCCAGCCGGTCCTCGCGGCGGGCCAGCAGCGCCACGGAGGCGCCCTCGTATGCCAGCCGCCACGCCAGCGCCTCGCCGATGCCGGCGGAGGCGCCGGTGATGAGCGCGACCTTCCCTTCGAAGCGACCCATGCTCAGGCGGGCAGCGGCGCGCGGATGAGCGGCGCGCCCTGCTTCACGTCCTCGTAGTGGTCGTACATGGCCTCCAGCACGCCGCTGAACAGCTTCAGCGAGGTGGTGGCCACGGTGCGGACCGCCTGGCGGTCCTCCGGCGTCACCGCGAACCGGTCGATGTTGTCGCGCGCCTCCTGCCCGTGGCGCATGTCGAGGACGGCGTGGGCGGCGAAGAAGGAGATCTCCTTGTTGTCCTTGATGCCGAACTTGCTCTTGAGGCGGGCGATGACGCCGGGGCCGATCTCCTGCGTCCCCTCCGCCCACAGCGAATACCCCAGCCGCCCGATGGGGTTCTCCCGCGTCACCGAGTGGTAGAGGAACCCGGTGAAGCCCTGCGTCTCCGGCAGCGGGACGGAGCGCTCCACCGCGGCGCGGTCGTAGCCCATCCGCTCCAGGTCCCGGAGCGCCAGTTGGTCGTGGTCGACCTCTTCGATGGCGTGCTGCAGCGCCGCGCGCATGAAGTCGCGGTTGGTCAGCTCCGCGCGCCACACCGCCAGCGCCTGGTGCTGCGCGTTGTGCTTGGCGTAGTGGTAGCTCTCCACCAGGTAGATGGCGAGCAGCTCCTTGCCCACCGGGTCGTCGCTCATCAACGCGCGGTAGACGCGGGTGCCCAGCATCCGCATCCACAGCGGGGCAATCTCATCACGCAGGGCTTCCGAGAACTTCTGGCTCATCGCTCGTTCCTTTCACCAGCTCCTCGCGGAGCGTTTCGTCCGACGAAATCCGGGGCACCTTGAAGTGGCCGCCCTGCCGCCCGCGCGCCCGCTGCCAGGCCGCGTACGTGCCGGGGCGGAGCGCCCGGAGGACCGGGGGCGAGAGCAGGGCGGTGGCGCCGAAGCGCGAGCTCCGGCGGACGCGGTAGAGCGGGTTCTGCTCGCACATCGCCCGGTCCACCGCCTGAAGGAACGCGCGCAGGGACGCCGGCCGCCGCGAGAACTCCACCACCCACTCGTGCCCGGGCAGCAGCCGCCCGTCCGCCGGCGCCGCGCCCAGGGGGAACAGCGTGTGCTCCTCCACGGCCGCGCCCTCCCGCGCGCACGCGGCGGCGACCGCGTGGACCACCTGCTCCACGGAGACCTTCTCGCCCGCGGTGTTGAGGAACTGGGCGGTGCGCCCGCTGATGACGAACCGGTGCGGCTGGACGGAGGTGAACCGCACCGTGTCGCCGATGACGTAGCTCCACAGGCCGCCGGGCGTGGTGAGCACCAGCGCGTAGTCCTCGCCGAGGCGCGCCTCGGAGATCGGGCGCCGCGCCTGCTCCCCGCGCCCGGCCAGGTAGTCGTCCAGCGGCACCAGCTCGTAGAAGACCTCGTCCGCCACCACGAGCAGGTCGCGGTCCTCGTCGCGCTCCTGGATGGCGAAGTTGCCCTCGGTGGCGCCGAACGCGTTGCGGAAGGTGGGGAGGGCGCCCGTCCCGCCGCCCGCGAGCAGCTGTTCCAGCGTCGCCCGGTACCCGTCCGGGCTGACGCCGGAGTGGAGCACCAGCGAGAGGTTCGGCCACAGGTCGCGCACCGGCCGGCCGGTCTCCTCCTGGACGTAGCGGAAGAACGCGCACAGCCAGGGCGGCATCCCGGCGGCGATGACCACGTCCTCGCCGCGGGTCATCTGGAGGATGGCGGCGATCTTCTCGCTCCAACCGGGGAGGTGGTCGACCCGCTTGCCCGGCAGGATGATCCGCCGCACCAGCGGAGAGAACTCGTTCACCATGATGGAGGACATGAAGCCGGACGGCAGGCCGGCCTCCATGGCGAGCGGCGCGCAGGAGCCCAGGAACAGCAGCTTCTTGCCCCACAGGGCCATGCCCGGGTGCCGCGCCAGGTGCAGCGCCAGCGCCAGCTCGAAGGTGCGGCGCGACTGGGCGATGGCCGCCGGGTAGATGGGGAGGAGCTTGTCCTTCCCGGTGGTGCCGCCGGTCCTCCCCCAGTAGCGCGGCCTGCCGCGGGCGAGCACGTCCGGCTCCCCGGCGCGGATGAGGTCCAGCATGGGCTGGAAGTCGTCGTAGCGGCGCAGGGGGACGCGGCGGCGGAAGTCCTGGTAGTCGCGCACGCCGTCGAGGCCGTGCTCGCGGCCGAAGCGCGTGCCGCGCCCGGCCCGCACCAGCCGCCGCAGCGCGCCGACCTGCGCGGCCGCCTGGTCGCGCTTCATGGCCTCGAAGCGGCGCCGGGTCCCGGCGAGGGCCAGGGAGAGGATTCGCGAAAGCATCGGCCTGGCCTCAGAGCTGCAGCGACAGCATGCCCACGCCCAGCCCGGACCCGAACCCGGTGATCAGCACCTTCGAGCCCTTCCCCACCCGCTCCTCCTCCAGCGCATTGGCCAGCGCGAACGGGACGGCCACCGAGGCCATGTTCCCGAACCGGTCCACCGTCACCGCGACCTTGTCCGGGCTGATGCCCAGCGCCTCGCGGCCGCGCTCGATGACCAGGGAGCTGGCCTGGTGCGGCACCACCAGGTCCACGTCGTCCACCTTCCAGCCGGAGGCGTGGATGACGGCGCGGGCGTTCTCCTCGAAGTGGCGCAGGCCCACGCTGAGCAGCCGGGAGGCGTGGCTGGTCATGGGCTCCTCGGAGCGCGGGATGACGCACAGGTCGTGGTGCTCGCCGTGGGTCTCGCGCATGCCCTTGAGGAAGCCGTCCGGGCGCCCCCCGCGCGGGGCGAGCACCGCCGCCGCGGCGCCGTCCCCCAGCGTGAGCGAGGCGAAGTGCACCCGCGGGTCGCCGCCGTCCATCAGCGCCTTCATCGCCAGCCGGCCGTAGTGCGTCCCCGCCTCCGCCGAGACCACCAGGGCCCGGCGCGCGCGCCCGGTGGCGATCATCGCGTCGGCCACCATCCAGCCGTCGATGAAGCCGAGGCAGGCGTCCGAGACGTCGAACGCGGTGGCGCGCTTGAGCCCCAGCATCCCGTGGAGCACCGCCGCCGTCGCCGGCTCCACGTACTGGCGGCACACGCCGCAGTAGAGGATGAGGTCCAGGTCCTCCACCGAGACGCCCTGGGCTTCGGCCTGGGCCAACGCCTTGCGGGAGGCCTGGAGGGCCATGTCCAGGATGTCCAGGCCCTGTTCGCTCACCCGGCGCTCCACCACGCCGGAGCGCTGCGCCACCGCCAGGTCCGGGAGCCGCCCGGAATTGGCCAGCGTCCGCTCCAGCTCTTCCGTGGACAGCCGGCGCGGCGGCGCCCAGCCGGCGATGGTCACCAGCCGGCTGGCACAGCGGAAGATCCTGGGTGATGTCTCCCGCTCTACCTCTGGACGCACGCGCGCTGCGGTTGCCGGCATGAGGCCCCCTCGTTGGTTCGCGAGAGGAGCGCGCTGGAGCCGGTTTCATCCCACGGGCTTTTATTTTTCTTTTTGGGGCGGGTTCTCACGCCGAGCAGGGCAGGCCCCCCTGCTCGAGCCTACTGAACGTCGGTGGGCGTCCCCTTGATGCCGCTGTTGAACGCGGTGTGGAGATCCCTCGCCATGTCGTCCCGGTTCCACATCCGGGTCTGACCGTCCCAGTGCGGGGCGAAGAGCTTGTCCCCGGCCCCGCTCACGGGGGGATACTTGTAGCTCGGGCGCGGCCCCCCCGGGTCGACCGTCGCCGGGTCGATGCCGCGCGACCGGAGGTACGCGGTGAAGTTGGCCATCGCGGCCTTCGTGTCCGCCCGCCCCTGCTCCATGGACTCCGGCTTCTCGTCGACGTGGTCGCCGTAGTGCTCGGCGCGGTCCGTGCCACCGTGCGCCCGGTTGTCCTGGAGCATGTGCAGGTACTGACCGTATGCGGTGGCCATCTCGCGGGCGGCGGCCTGCCGCTCGGAGTCGGTGGTGGCTGCCTGGTAGCGGGTGGTCGCGGCGTCCAGCCGGCGTCCGAGATCGCCCGCCCGCTTGAGGGCGCCCTCCCGGGAGGAATTGTAGGAGTGCGCCGCGTCGTTGTCGTACTCGCGGGCGTCCACGTTGGCGTTGCTATCGGCGGTCCAGTTCGTGAAGTTCTGATTGAGGCCGGCCGCGGTGCCCGCGTCCTCGGTCATTCCGACGTGGGTGCCCTCACGCGGGACAGGCACCCCCGGTCCGGGGCCCTGGTAGAAGTTGGGCCGGATCTCGGTGGCCTCGCTGGTGTTCATCCGCAGCATGACGTTCCGGTCCGAATCGGTGACGCCGTCCATGCCGTCGTTCTGATCGCGCGCGGCGGCGGTCCGGCGCGCGTCCCGCGTCCCGGCAGCAGGCGCCTCGAAGGTGTCCGCGGATCCCGGTGCCGCCGGCGCTCGGGACTTCTCTTTTTCAGCGGGCTCCTGGGAAGTCTTCCGGGCCTCGACCGGGCCCGACGGAGGGGTGCTCGACTTGAACGAGGTGGAGGTGCCAGCGTTGGTCTTCACGGGAGAAACCTCAGAACGGTCCGGGTGGTGGGCCCAGATGGGAGAATGTATGGAAATTATCGACACCGCCCTATAAAAGGTTGCCCAACATTCTCAGAGTTCAAGACGCCCCCTGGGTTGGGGCGTACAGTGGTAAATCTTGCTAAGCCATTGATTTTTGGCGGAAAAATGGGCTGGAGGACGGGCCGGGACGGCTAGAGTAGATGGGTCCCATGAGACTCCAGAGCCTTGCCCCGGTCACGATCTGCCTGCTCCTCGCGGTGCTGGTCACCTCCTCCTGCCCTGCCCCGCCCGACGACACCGATGCCGGGCTCGACGCCGGTCCGGATGCGGGCTCGGACGCAGGTGCCGACGCCGGCATGGACTCCGGTTTTGACGGCGGTACGGACGCGGGTGCCGACGCCGGCATGGACTCCGGCTTTGACGGCGGTATGGATGGGGGCGCCGATAGCGGAGTCCCCTGCACGGACCTGGACGGCGATGGGGTGATCAACCCCCTCGACAATTGCCCGTTCACCTCGAATGCCACCCAGCTCGACGGAGATGGCGACGCGGTAGGCAACGTCTGCGACGACTGCCCCGGCACGGCGAATGCCGGTCAGGACGACACCGACGGTGATGGGGCCGGGGATGCGTGCGACCCGGACCTCGACGGGGATGGCGTCGCGAATGGGGGCGACAGCTGCCGGAGCTTTCCCAACGGCGGCCAGCGAGACACGGACAGCGACGGCCTCGGCGACCCGTGCGATCCCGACGACGACGGCGATGGGGTCCCGGACGGAGCGGACAACTGCCCGCTGATCTTCAACCCCAGCCAGATGCTCCCCGGCGATCCGTCGGGGTGCAACGTCAACTCCGACGGAGACGCCGTGGGAGACGGCATGGACAACTGCCCCACCGTGGCCAACTCCGACCAGTTGGACACCGACCAGGACGGGATCGGCGACCTGTGCGACTTCGACCGCGACGGCGACGGGGTGCTGGACAGCGCCGACGACTGCCCGCTGGTCGCCAACCGCTCGCAGCAGGACTACGACCGGGACGGCGTGGGCAACGTCTGTGACTCCTTCTGCTGCACCGCGCCTGATTCCTCCAACCCGTCCGTCTGTACCGTGCCGGAGTGCTCCATCCCCACAGATGGAGGCGCTTGCTGGTGAGGCAACAGTGGGTGGAAGCCCCGGCTCCGCAACCTCGCGAAACCGGGGCTTCTCACTGAGCGGCGGACGGGAATCGAACCCGCGACCCCGAGCCTTGCGGCCCCCGGACGCCACCCGTAGATGACTCTTGAGGCCAGCTCTTCACGCCCTGCTAGATCGGGCGGACGTTCGCTGCCTGCAGGCCCTTAGGCCCCTTGGTGATGTCGAACTCCACCTTCTGACCTTCGGCCAGACTGCGGAACCCGTCCGCCTGAATGGCGGTGTGGTGGCAGAACACGTCCTCGCCCCCACCATCCTGGACGATGAAGCCAAAGCCCTTCGCGTCGTTGAACCACTTCACGGTACCGGTTGCCATGTATTGCGCTTCCCTTCCGACTGCGTTGTGACCCGGCGCTGCTACCTCATTCGAGGAGGGACATGGAAGGGAGCACCACGCAGCATCCAGTGCTCAAACTGATGGGTCCGGAAAGCTTTGCAGCGATCAGCCGGTCAAGCGCGGCCCTGCACCGCCAGCCCCAGCCTGAAGCTGACGGGAGCGGCCGGAGGGACTGTGCGGAGATCCGGCACCCTGCCGGGCTTCCAGGCAGGGGCGGGCGGGGGCGGAGTCGCTCCGCTGGCGCACCGGCTTCGTGATGCGCGGCGTGGAGGAGCTGCCCGTCACCTTCTGACATCCTGACCGCCTTCCCGCGCCCGGACATAGTCTCCGGCTGTGCTCGAGCGCCTGCAGCGGCACCCCTTCGCCGTCGAGGCGTTCTTCCGCCGCTCGCTGGTGCTCACCTACGCGATGCCATCTGGCGCACTGCAGGGGCTCATCGGCCCGGGCCTCGAGTTGGATACCTACGAGGGCTTCGGGTTTCTCGCCATCGCGCTCGTGCAGACGCAGCACCTGCGGCCCAGGGGACTCCCCACCTGGCTCGGACGGTCCTTCTTCCTCAGCGGCTATCGCATCTTCACCCGCTTCATCCGCCCTGGACGCGCGCTGCTCCGGGGCCTGCGCATCCTTCGCAGCGACACTGACCGCCGGGCGATGAAGCTGCTGGGCAACCTCTTCACCCGCTATGGCTACCATCACGCGAGGGTGGAGCAGGGGCTGAGCGCCGACGGAGGGACCTTCACCGTTCGTATCCGCACCAGGGCGCGCGAGGCGGACCTGGACGTTGAGGCGGACCTGGCCCGGCGGCCGGCGCCGCTGCCGGAGGGCTCTCCGTTCCGCTCGATCGAGGAGGCGCGTCAGTTCGCTGGCCCCTTGCCGTTCACATTCGGCTACGACGCCGCCGAGAAGAAGATGGTGGTGGTGAAAGGCGTGCGGACGACCTGGGATCCGGAGCCCGTCCACGTTCGCGTGAGGGAGGCCACGTTCCTCGACCGTCCCCCTTTCGCGGAGGCGCGGCCCCGGCTCGCGAACGCGTTCTACCTGGAGAACGTGCCCTACTGGTGGATGCCCGGCACGCTCGAGGAGTTGCCGTGACGGAGGCCGGCGCCCGCGCCGGGCGGGAGAGCGGCGCCAGGCGCATCTTCTTCTACAACTGGCCCATCTACCTGCTGGCCTGGGCGGTCGGGCCGGCGCTCGCCATCTCTGCGCTGTACGCGCGTTTGCCCGGCGCGGTCTGGGTTGGCCTGGGCGCGGGCACCGCCTTGCTCTGGTCCGCGCTCTCCCTCGCCGTCTCGTTCTACATCTACGACCGCTCCGAGCTGAGTCGCGGGCGGTGGGTGAGGGCGCTCGCGCCCGAGCGCGTGGATGCGTGGGTGAGCGTGGACGCCGGGCTGGACGCGGAGATCGACCTCGACGGCGCGCTGCCCGGCGAGTGCCTCGGGTGCGTCGACATCTTCGACGGGAGCCGCATGCCCGCGGGCTCCATCCGGCGCGCGCGCGCGCGCACGCCCCGCACGCGGGCGGCCATCGCCTCGCCGCCCACCGCGCTCGCCACCCGGGACGCGAGCTGCGATGCCGTGGTGGTGGCGTTCACCGCGCACGAGTTGCGGGACGCTTCCACCCGCGAGCGCTTCTTCCACGAGCTCTTCCGCACCCTGCGTCCCCGGGGCCGGGTGTTGCTCGTCGAGCACGTGCGCGACGCGGCGAACTGCGCGGTCTACGGGCCGGGCGCGTTTCATTTTCTCCCCCGTGCCGAGTGGCTCCGGGTCGCGCGGGTGGCGGGCTTCCACGTCGCGGCCGAGCGCCGGGTGACGCCCTTCGTGGTGGCGCTGGCGCTGGAGAAGGCGGCATGACGGTGGAGGCGCGGACGTTGACCGTGCTCCTGCGCGTGGTCGGGATCGGGCTGCTGGCGCTCGGCCCGCTGCACGTCGTGCTCTGGCGCGTCCTCGACTGGCGCCAGGACTCGAGCAGGCTCACGCCCCTCAATGCGCGGGTATTCTTCGCCCACCTCGTGTCGGTGGTGTTCGTCGTCATGGCGCTCGGATTGCTCTTGCTCGCGCGCGCGGAGTTGCTCGTCGCGCGTGGCGAGCTCGCCCGGCTCCTGCTCTCCGGCGTCGCCGTCTTCTTCGGCGCGCGGCTGATCGCGCAACCGTTCTTCTTCGATCCGGTCCTGGCGCGCGGCTGGAGGTGGCGGACGGCGCTGCGCATCGTGGCGATCACGGCATGGCTCGGGTGCTTCTGCGTGCTCTTGCTTGCGCTCGCGCACCAACTCGGGCGGGAGGGTGGCTGACCGCATGGGGCTCTTCCACTTCGACCCGGCATCCCCCGCGTCCCTGGCGAGGTGGGGCGTGGGTGCCGTCTGGGTGATGTTCGGCATCGTATTCAAGGTCCTGGACGTCGTTCCGCGGCACCGGCGCATCGTGGGTCGCATCGCCGGCGAGCGCCATGCGCGCGCCATCACCGTCATGGTGGGCTTCGGTGAGTGCGCGCTCGGGGTCTGGATGTGGAGCGGCCTGTGGACGCTGGCCTGTGTCGGTCTGCAGGGGGCAGGTGTCGCCGTGATGAACACGCTCGAGATTGCTCTGGCGAAGGACCTCCTGCTGTCGCCGCGCCTGATGGTGCTCGCGAACCTCGGGCTCGTCGCGGCGGGGCTCTATGCGGCCCTCTCGTCACGCTGAGGTGCCGGCGCGTACTACATCACCCAGTGCATCACCTCCACCCGATGCACCACAACGAAGAGCGGCTCATGCTCGTGCCTTACTTGACGGGCGCCAGATAGGCCGGATTGGTCACGAGCTTGCGCACGCCGTGGGCGTGGTCCTCGGCGAACACGTTGCTGGCCTTGCACCAGGCGCCGATGCTGGCGATGCCGAGCTTGGCGCACTTCGGGCGAACGCTCCAGGTGACCTTGAAGCCCGAGCAGACCTCCTCGTTGAAGGTCGGACCTGTGGTGGAGCCGGCAAACCGTACCGGCACGCCAGTGTTCGCCGGGATCTTCTTCGCCTGGTACTTGCCTTTCACCTTCCGGTCGGCTTCGGTCATGGCACTGAAATCCAGTGCACTGGAGTCGTTTACCAGCGTGAACACCTGCGCTTCCACGCGCAGCAGCGGATCCTTGCAGGAATCCGTCACGCACGCGCCGAGGCTCTTGCCGGGTTGCACGGGGCACGATGAATGCACCCAGTGCACCTCGATGGTGTCGCCGGGCTTGAGGCCCTTGCAGATATCGCCATCCGGCGCCGTGAGCTCGGTCGCCGTGAGCTGCTTGCTCATGACACATTGATAGCCACCGCTCGCGCCCTCTCCTGAGGGGATGGAGTAGTCCGCGGACTTGTGCTCTGCCTGGGCGTGGAAGTGGATGTTACATAGATTCAGCTTCTGATACGCCGGTGCCACTTTGAACTTGACCGTGTTGGTGCCGGCCTTGCTGTCGATGTCGCGTGGCGTCTGCGGACCGGCCGCGCTGCACGCCGGGCCGGCGGCCGCGGCGGGCTCGTCGCTGGCCAGCGCATGGCCACAGGCCAGCCCCAGGATGACAGCGCACATCCTCGATGCAGTATTTCGGTTCCTCATCGCCCGCTCCCGTCTCGCCATGCTGTGGGGCGGTCTGCCGCGAAGGCCAGACCTGATCGCGGTCCAGCATAACCGATAGGCGTTGCGCGGCCTCGTCCTCGCCCAGGTCGTCGTGCGGCTCCAGTGAGCGGGGATGGGGCGAGGGCCGAGCCTTTCCGGTGCCAGGTGGGGCGGTGCCGTCCCGATCGAGGCGCGCAGCTGTCAGAACCTGACGCGGGAGGCGCGGCGCCTGCGTGCACGAGCCGGCGGACCATCTTCACCCACTCGGCCAACCGGCGCTCCTGCTACAACGCTCGGCCGGTATTCCCACCGGGCATCCTGCGTGCGGATCGGAATCATCGGGACCAACTGGGGCCGGATGCACGTCGGCGCCTTCCGGGCGGCCGGGGCGGAGGTGGTCGCCCTGTGCGGGCTGGAAGCCGGGAAGACGCGGTCTGTCGCCGCCGAGGAGCGGATCCCGCTCGCGACCACCGACGTGGCCGAGCTGGTCGCCGCCAGCGAAGCGGTGGTGGTCGCCAGCCCGGCCTCCGAGCACGCGCGCCACGCCGAGCAGGCGCTCGCCGCCGGCCGGCACGTGTTGATCGAGAAGCCGCTGGCGGCACCCCTCGAAGAGGCGCGCCGGCTGGGGGCGATCCCGCTCTTGCCGGGGCAGGTGGCGGCGGTGAGCTTCCCGTACCGGATGCTGCCGCCGTTCGGCGCGATGGCGGCGTTCCGGGCATCGCGGTCCGCTCTCCGCAGCCTGAACGCCTCGGTCAGGAATTCCTTCCTCCCGGACGACGGCCGGTCCGGGGACCTGGGTGGCCTGTCACACCTCGTCGACGCGGCGCTGTGGCTCGCGGGCGTGGGGCCGGCCTGGGTGAGCGGCGCGGTCCTCGAGAGCGCGTGGGTGGAGATCGGCC
>DATBSS010000514.1:0-17295 GCA_036559665.1 Myxococcaceae bacterium | reverse complement strand
TTGGTGGTGGTCATCGCGGCGGGGTGCGGCGAAGGGAGCCCTCAGCTGAGGTCGGTGGAGGCGGCCGGGATCTCCATGAGCTACCTGGAGCGTCCGGCCGGGAAGGGGCGGCTGGTGGTGCTGCTGCACGGCTTCCCCGACACGCCGCACACCTGGGACGCGATCAGCGCGGAGCTCCACGCGCGAGGCTACCGGACGGCCGCCCCGTACCTGCGCGGCTACCCACCGACGGGGCTTCCACCCGAGGACACGACGATGGTGCGGCTTGGCCAGGACGTCATCGCCCTGATGGACGCGCTCCACGAGGACCAGGCGATCGTGATCGGCCAGGACTGGGGAGCGATCGCGGCGTACGCGGCCGCGAACCTCGCGCCGGAGCGCGTCTCGCGCCTGGTCACCGTGGCGATCCCACACCCGCTCGCCCTGGCGATGCACCCGGAGGCGTTCGCGTCGTCACCGCACTTCGCGACGTTCGCCCAGCCCGACGCGGCGGAGCATTTCCGGGCGAACGACTTCGCCCAGCTGGACTCGACGCTGGCCCTGTGGTCGCCGACCTGGTCATTCCCCGGCGGCGAGATCGCCGGCGTGAAGGACGCGTTGTCGAAGCCGGGGGTGCTGGAGGCCGTCCTGGGTTACTACCGGGCGGCCGCGGGCAGCGGCGGCCAGGATCCGCTGCTGTACCAGCAGACCGCCGTTCCCGCCCTGACGCTCTACGGGACGCGCGACGGCGCCCTGAGCAACATCCCCTTCGCCGACCAGCAGGCCGGGTTCTCCATGCCGGTTCGCGTGGTGCCCCTGGATTCCGGACACTTCGTGCACCGGGAGCGCGAGGCCGAGACGGTGGACGAGATCGTGCGTTTCCTGGGCGAGTGAGATCCGGCGCGAAAGAGGAGAGCACCATGACCGAGATGAACACCTCTATCGTGATCCCGGCGCCTCCGGACCGGGTGTGGGAATCCTTCATGAACACGAAGCAGTGGGCGGCGCTCTTCGGGGGCGTCCTCGTGGATGACCAGCCGGAGACGCCCTGGCAGCAGGGCAGCGCGAGGATCCTGAAGATCCGTCCGTTCCGATCCGCTCGCCCCACCTCCGTCGAGATCCAGGTGCAGGCCTGCGAGCGGTACCACCTGCGCTGGACCTCGCGCGCGCCCGGGCTCGCCGCGACCCGCTTCTTCACGGTGGAGCCCGCGGAGGGTGGGTCGCTCTTCCGCAACTGCGAGCACGTCACCGGTTTCATCCCCAGGATCGCCCCCAGGTTCGTCACCCGCGCGCTCACGCGGACTCACGAAGGGTTCAACGGGGCGTTCCGGGACTCGCTGGCCGAGATGCGGTAACGCGACCGGGGCACCCCGAATGCGAAGGGAGTTAGCCGTCACGCTTCGGCGCCTTGCGGCTGCGTCCGTCCAGCGTGCTTGCAGGACGCTGGCGTCCACCACCTCGAAAGTGACCCGGGCGGGCCGGCGTTCGGGACTCCCGGAGTTGGTGCCGTTGTTGGGGCTCCGTTGGCGATGGCGGGCCGGATCCGGGCGCCGCCTTCACGTTCCGCGGCGGGGGCGGACCAGAAGGAGATCGAGGACTACGCGATGGAGGTGCTCAGCCCCCGATACGACGGATCGAGGAGTGCCAGCGCATCTCGCTTCCGGTCGAGCAGTGGCAAACTCGTCATCTTCGCCTGCGCTCGGCGATCGATAAGGTTCATTTGGTGTGCTGCCGAATGACACCGGCTCCTGGAAGGGCCTCGTTTCCAGGGCACGCGGTACCCAGGGCTTCTTCAATTTTCAACTACGCCTGGGACACCCTCTTCGGCAATGCTGGCGTCGATGCTCGATTTCGGCACCTCAATCCAGGTCGCGGCAAGTCGCTCGGGTCCCTTCCGAGAGCCTGCGTTCGCACTGAGTACCTGAGGCCGCCGAATGGAGCCGAAGACGAAGCTCCAGAAACGAGATCACTACTGCATTCTGGTCGCTGCGGTCCGGTGCGCCGAGCTGATCCGTGCGCATCTCGGCCCCGAGCCCGGCCCCGTGGAGCTGCGCCTTGAAGATCCGGACTTCCCCGGCTGGGATGACATCGTCGAGGTCCGGCGCACGCCGGAGGGCTCGACCCGCCACGTCTGGCAGGTCAAGCGGCAGCGCACCGACTGGCGGGAGAAGCCGTTCGGCAAGCTCCTCCGCCAGCTCGACGCAGCCGACGTGGAGCAGGGGCATCTGGCGCTGTATTCGCTCACCAGGGTCAAACCGATCGGCGAGCTCTCCGTGTTGGAGGCGCTCTGCCAGCGGGTCCAGCAGCCCGGCGCCGACCTCGCTCGTTGCGAGCGCAAGCTCACCAGAGCGGAGCGGCAGTGGTGCCGGTTCATCCAGCAAGCGCTCTCGAAGTCGGACGTGCGGAGCACGCTGCAATTTCTCCGCAAGCTGGACATCTCCGAATGCCGGTCCGAAGCCAACCTCAAGCGCGCCGGCGAGGCGGCGCTCTGGGCCTGGTATCGCGATCGGTCGCCTTTGGTGCTCGCAGCGCTCGTCGCGTTTCTGCACGAGCACTCGGACTCGATCGTCACGGTGGATTATCCACTGCTCGAGAAGGAGGCGCTGCGGCCGTTCGCTCGCCGGGAGGCGCTCCCTGGAGGGAAGACGCCCGCGCGCGTCCGCGAGCAGTACCTGAGCGCGGTTCTCCAGATTTCGGAGCGACCGGCCCTGCTGCGCATCGCCACCCACGAGGAGCGGCAGGCGACCGTCCGGATCGAGGACGTCCTGGTCCTGCCGGACATCACGGAGGCGTACGACGGCGATGATGCAAGCAGGCGGGAGCGGGAACCGGAGTTGGAGCAGAGCCAGGGGCGGGAACCCGGCTCGCCCGGGACACCTCACTCCACGCTCCAGCCGAAGGACCGGCAGAGCCTCAAGCCCCGCCGGCGGCCGGTGCTCGACCTCCTGGAGGCGCTGCGGCAACACGGCTCCTCGGGAGGGAGGGCGCTCTTCCTGGTGGAGGGCCCGGTCGGCTCCGGCAAGTCGGTGTTTCTCGAGCACCTGTGCCTGGAGGTGGCGCGGGCGGCGCAGGCCAGCGCGGAGGCGCCGCTCCCCATCTTGCTCGACGCGCTGGACCTGGTGGACGGCAACCTGGAGCGAGCGGTCCAGCGAAGGATGCCGGGCCTCGCCGAGGAAGGCGTCCTCGACGTGGAAGACGCGCGGTACGTGTTCCTGGTGGATGGGCTGGATGAGGTCGAGAGGCGGAGCGAGGTGAAGATCTCGGGGTGCCTGAAGGACCTCGCCCAGCGGCGATCGACGGCAGCGCTGGTCATCGCCAGCAGGCCCGACGCTCCTCTCTTCCTCACCCCGGAACCGCAGCGGCTCCGAATCAACCCCTGGCGCGCGGAGCAGGTGGAGCGTTTCCTCGCGAGATGGGAGGCGAGAGCGCCGGACCAGGTCGCGCAGGTGAGGGGCCTCCGCGACTCGGCGGCCGTCATGCCACTGCTGCGCAATCCGCTGACGGCCACCTTCTGTCTCCTGCTCGCGCAGGAGGATCCCGGCGCCCTGCGGAGCCGCGCCGCGCTGTTCCGTGGAATCACCGCCAAGCTGTTCCAGGATTGGGCCACGTACCGGCCTACGCACGGCCACGCGCCGTCCTGGGGGGACGTCGCTCCGTCGTTCCAGGATCTCGCGCTGAAGATGCTGCAGGACGGCGAGGACGCGGTCGAACGTCCAGAGCTCTTGCGCCGGCTCTCCTCGCTCGCGCGCGACCGGGACCTCGAGTACCTGGAGGTCTCTCAGAGGCGGTTCGGGCTGCTCGTCCACCAGCCAGACGGCCGCTTCCGGTTTCTGGTGAAGGGGATCGCCGAGCACCTCGCCGGAGGGGCACTGCTCCGCCGCGGCGAGAAGGAGATCCTGGCGTCCGCCGAGCAGAGATGGGCCGAGGAGCCGGTGCGCCACGCCGTGGGACTCGCCGCCGAGCTAGAGAGGCCGGAACGCGCGCTGAAGATGGTTGGCGAGTTGCTGCCGGCCTCCCGGAAAGCCATCGGGACGCTCACCGTTCGACGGACGATCGTCGCACTCCGGGTGACCCTGGATCTGGGCCACGCGTCGGCCCCGGTCGCGGAACCAGTGGCGGAAGCGCTGGCCACCGTGGTCGAGAATGAATCATCGAGATGGGCCTGGCAGCGGGCGAGCGAGGAGATCAGGGAGCTGGAGCGGGCTGGTGGGCCCTGCTGGGACGCGCTCCGGAAGCGACTCGAACATCCGCTCGCGGTCCGGGAACACCCGGCCCGCTGGTTCGCGGGGATCCAGGACCGGCCGTGGCAATGGTGGGCGACCGTCTTCTTTCATCAGGATCCGACCGTCCGGCTCGTCGCCATCGACCGCCTCTCCGAGCACGCCGACGAGCCTGAGGTGCAGGAACTGCTCTTTCTCCAACTCTTCGACACATCGAGCTTCTCACCGATGTCGGACGGCCTTCTCCCGACGCGGGCCGCGCTCGCGCTGCGCAAGGCCCGCCGCCCGCTCGCGAACCAGGTGGTGCTCTCGAACCTGCGCGCGGAGATTCACCGCACCTCCTTGATCTCCGGGGGAGCCGCCGCAGCCGCGTTGCTGCCCATCGAGGCGCCGCCGCGCGAGCTGGTGATGGCGCTGCAGGAGCTCTACCGGTTCCGCCGGCGACCACCGGGCGTCGTCGAGGCCATCGCCGGGCTCGAGGAGGGGCGCGCGGTTCTGGCCGAGCTCTGGCCCGGCTGGGAAAAGTGCGAGTGCGAGGCGATCGAGCCCATTCCCCGGCTCGAGGGGCCGAACCTTCCCATTCCGCCATTGTCCCCAGCCGCCCGGCGGCAGGTCATCCTCGCCCTTGGTGGCGCCGTCGCGTCGCTGACCCCGCAGGATCGGGAGCGGCTGGGCTTGGATCCGGCCACCGATCCGGCGGTGGCGTACGCGCTCTGCGAGGGGGCGCGGGAGCATCCCGAACCGGCCCTGGCGCTCCTCGAGTCGAACCACTCCTTCTTCCTCACGGCCTCGGCCGGCCGCGCAATCGGTCGGGGGGCGCTCATCCATTCCCGCCTCAGGAACGCGGTGCTGGAGTACGCCGAGCGGATGGAGCCGCGCTTCCATCGGGTGCTCGTCGGTCCGATGCTCGAATCGCTGGTGGTGGCGGGGGACGAAGACGCGGCCCGGCGCTACGGCCAGTGGCTGCTCCGGTTCGGAAGCGAGGTTGTGCCGCTCGATCTCCCAGAGACGCCCGTACGAGTCCTGCTCCATCCGCTCGTCCGCGAGAGCGCCGTTGCCGTGGCGCTGGGGGCATGGAAGAAACATTTCGAGGGATTCCTGGACGAGAAGGGAGAGCCCACCCGCATCGCCGCTGGATCGATGGCCGTCACGTTGAGCACGCTCCGTCCGGTCTGGGAGGACGTCGAGCCGATCCGGAAGGGGCTCCTCGACCTGGCGCAGCGGGACGACCTGGACTCTCTGGGGCTGTTGATGAGCGTGTACCCGGAGCCGCCATACCCCGAGTCCGTGGCCGCATCCGCCATCAAGTACTTCGCGGGCCTCAAGGAGCCGGATAAGCGCGCTGCGTTCTTCCAACTCCCCGCTTGCATCGAGTGGGCTTCGAGGGCGGGTATCGGCAGCGCCATCGAAACGACCCTGCGGAACCTCTCGGATCACCCCTCGTCACTTCGCTACGCCGCGACCGCGGCGCTGGTGACCTCGCTCGGGCCGGAACGGGCTGAAGCGTTTTCCGCCCGGCTCGCGCCCGAGTGGCCATTGTGGTGGCTCGACGCCGAGGAGGGGGAGCGCGAGTTGGCCCTGCTCGCGAGCGCGGCGCCGCTGGCCTGGCGCGACCGGCTGATGCAAATGGCGGAGGAGTCGGCGTTCGGGCTCGCGCTGCAAGGAGGGCTTGGATTCATGGTGGCTCGTCTTGTGATGCCGCACCTGCGTTCCCGCGAGGAGCGCCGCCAGTTGTTCCTGAAACTGGAGCGGACCGTCGGCGGGCTCAATCACCTCTGGGTCGGAGCCGGTCCAGTGAGCCATCCCACCCGTCCACACGACCGGCTGCAAGAGCTCCACTTCGACTCCGCCTAGCCCGTGGAGAGGCCGGACCAATGCCGGTTTGTTCAGGTCGAGGTGGAATTCTCCCCTCACTCGTAGTGACATAGCGACCTTCCTCGGGAACATGGGTACGCAGGCCACGAGTCCGGCGCCCGGTGCCAGCCCAGCCACGTGGACCCTGGTGCTGGACGAGTCCGGGCGATTCGAGGGGAGGCTCTTGGGCTCTCCCGAACCCATCGGCTACGTGGTGGGCGGTGTGCTGCTGCCCGGCGACGCGGAGCAGACCGCGGCCGAACTGCTGCCGTTCCGCCAGTGGTGGCTCGCCAAGGGTCAGCGATGGCCTCCTCACGCGTCCGGGTTGTCCGACAAGCAGGTGCGGGACGCATTGCTGCACCAGGCTGCGGAGGTGGTGCTTCAACTCGGCGGTATGTGGCTCTTCGTCGCGGCCCACCGGTTGGACATGGTCCCCTCCCGCGAGGATCTCGGACTCTTCGTTCGCATGTTCAGGGCGACCGTGGAGTTGGCGGGCCGGGTGGTGGCGAGCCTCGGGGGCGGCGCTCTGGACGTGCGGCCCGCCAGCCGGTCCCTCCCCCTGGGGCCGCAACTCGCCAGGGCGGCGGAGTCGCTGGGCGTCGGCATCATGGTCGACCCCGGCGAGGACAGCGAAGGGTACGTGCGCGCCATGCCCTCGGATGAGGCGCGCGACACCATCGCCGCGCTTGCATGTGAGCCGGCGGGCGATCTCTCGCCGTGGCCCAGCCTCCGGTCCGCGCACGACGAGGTCGCGACCTACTGGGGAGCGCACCCGGGGCTCGTGCTCGCGGACGTGGGCTGCCACTTCATCCGCCGCCAGCAGGTGCAAGGCGGCTCGACGTTCGAGCAACTGATCGGGCCGCTGGGCCGCGGTGCGCTCCCGGCCGTGGTGGTCCCGTTCTCCGCGCTTCCCCCGCTCCGCGCGCTGGAGCAGGCGATGCGGGACAGCCCACCCAACCTGGTGGCCGCCGGCCGGAAGTTGGTCGAGCTCGAGGACCGCGCGCACGCGACCGGCGTCGGCCCGCCGGCGCTGCGGGAGGGGGCCGCGCGCTGCGGCCAGATGCTCTGGGAGCGAGCGGTGGCCGCGCTGGCCACTGCCCCGATTCCGGCCGGCTTCGCGCGGGCTCTGGCCTTCGAGGTTGAGCTCCAGTTGGGCGCGCGCGCCGGCGCCGACCTGGGTACCTGGTTGGCGCTGTCCACCGGCTGGACGGGCCCGGACGCGCTCGCAACCGCCGTCCGCTCGAGCTGCGATCCCCGGTTGGCCGCGCGCCTGTGGCGGCTCGGCCACGAGTGCGCCCAGCGCCGGGGCTACGTTGAATTGGCCTCCACGGCGCTCGCAGAGTGGGAGGCGTTGCTCGCCCCGGGGCGTCCAGAGACCGCGCTCTCCGACGAGCTGGAGGCGCTCCACCTGGCGCTCCTGGTCGCGCAGGATCGGCTGCCCGCGACGCCGGAGCAGATCGCCGAGGTGACCTCGGATCTCGAGCAGCGAACGCGCCAACTGGCTGCGCTGGCGGATCGCGCGGCGGAGGGCGGAGGAGGGGTCGCACCCGTCCTGTTCAATGGGACCCGAGCGGACGAGGACGACCTGTGGCGCGCGGCGACAGGCGGCGATCCTTCCTGGGCCCCGCCCGACCTGGTGCGCGGGACGGCCTACGAGACCACCGCCCGAGCGCTCGCGTTCCTCGGCCACCTGGACGAGGCGCGGGAGATGGCCCTGCGCGCCCGAACGCTCTCCTGCGACTCGCCGGTCGAGCGGAGCATCAATGCGGCGACCATTGCCCTGATCGAGATCGAACGCGGCCGATGCCTCGGTGCGAAGGCGGTCTCGGAAAAGCTCCTGGAGGCGGCGCTCTCCCTGTGTGGGGCCCTGGTCTTCTTCAATCCGCACGAGGTGGCGGTGTTCCGGGCGGCCGGAGATCCGGGAGGGCGCCTCGCGCTGGACATTGCGGTACGAGCGCTGCTGTGGGCGCCGCCGGAAGGTTCGTCACCGGCCGAGGTCGTCCAGCGGCTTCGTACGTCGGATCTCCGCCAGCAACTCTCCGTGGGCGAGCCGCGGTCCCTCCCCACTGGATTGCTCGCCCGCCACGTCGCGGAGCTGCTGCGGCGCTACAACCATCCCACCGAGGCGGTCTCCGGGTGGTTCGCGCTCTCGGTCGAGCTGTGCGGGTCGGTGGCGGCGGGGGACGCTCAGCGGTCATTCGCCGCGTTCACCGAGCGCCTGGCAAAGGATCCGGGCTTCCGCGGCGACGGCGCTCCGGGCTCCGTGCTCAATCCCACGTTCGAGCACCGCTGAGGTCAGGCTTCGTTCATCCTCGTCCGTGGGAGGTGGGCGGCTCGCACATCGGCCATGTCAGATCCGTCGGGTATTGATCGAAAGCGGCATAGGCATAGGAGGGGGTGAGACGTGCGCTTTGGAAAGCGGAAGGGATACCAGACGTTCTCCGACGGCGATGGGCGGGAGCACTACGTCCACATTCGCGTGATGGAAAAGAAGCTCGGTGGCTCCATTCCGGAGGGCCAGGTGGTCCACCACATCAACGGGAACAAGTCCGACAACCGCCCGGCGAACCTCACCGCGGTGTCCCCCGGCGTCCATGGGCGACTCCACGGGAACTTTCCGCGCGCCTGCTTCATCTGCGGTCACATGGGCCACTGGGCCGAGGACTGCTACGCGCGGAGGGACTACGCGGGCCGTCTCTTGTGAATGCCGGTGTGAATGCCGGCCCGTGCCGGTGACGGGCGTTCGGTAGAAGCGGGCCGACCTCGGACCTGCCACGGACGCCCTGGTAACGCGTGGGCATGCGCGACGTCATCCGCGCCTCCGCCGCTGTGCGCCAGCCTCATCCGCAGGCGGCATGGCGGTTGCTTTGGTCGGCCGTCACCATGCGCTTCCTCCCCGCTGTGGTCTGGATTGCCGCGGTCCTGAGTCTCCCCGCCCACGCCGGTACCCAGTCGTGGCGGAGCGGCGCCGCCCTCGTTGTGCACGAGAGCCACCTGTACGTGGCCGACGCAGATCGGGGTGAGATCTCGGTGTTCGACACGGGCCGCCCGGAGTCGGAGCCGGTCCACCGGATCTCCACCGGGGACGGCCCGGAGCAGCTGGTGATGGGCGTGGACGGGACGATCTTTGCCACGGTGCGGCGAGCCGATCGCGTGATCGCGGTGCGGCCGGACGGCTCGACGCAATCGGTCAGCCTCCCGGGAGAACCGCACGGCCTGGCCCGGGACGACGCCGGGAAGCGCCTGTTCGTGACCCTGGCGGCGGCGGACGAGGTGGTGTGCCTGGACGCCGTCACGCTGAAGGTCCGCTGGTCCACCCCGGTGCCACCCAACCCGCGCCCCATCACCTGGCTCCCCAGCGACGAGCTGGTGATCGGCCATCTCCAGGAGGGCGCGCTCACTGTGCTGGGGGGCAAGGGTGGGGAACCGAAGGCGCCGGTGGCGCTGCCGGCCAGCGGCGTCGACCGCGGGACGCCGGGACGGACGCTGCGACCGACGCAGGCCTGGGCGCTGGCCTCCACCGACTCCGGGGTCCACGCGGTGTACCGGCTGGTGGACACCGGCGCCGTGCTGGAGACGGACGAGTACTACGGCAACGCGCCCATGGAGCTGCGGGTCGCGACGGTGGAGCCGGTCGACGGGACGCTGGTCGTGACGTCCACTTCGCCGGTGAGCGGAACCTTCGGGTTGGGGACCGGGCCTACCGCGGCAGCGCTGATTCCAGGCGGGATCGCCCTCTCGGCGCCGGGCGCGGACGGGCTGGTCTTCAGCCCCCTGGGAGGGGGATTCAGCGGTCCGCGCCGGGAGCTGCGCCTCGCCGGCGGCTTCACCGCCCTCGCCGCCGCGGCGGACGGGGACGTGGTGTTCGGCGTCTCCTTCTCCACCCGCGGGGTGCACGCCATCCGGCAGGGGGAGGTGGCGGTCAGCCAGCTCCTGGGGCCGCTGGGCGCGTCGCCGCTGCCACCGGACGCCGTGGCGGGCCGCCGCCTCTTCCACAAGGCCAACGCGGCCGGAGTGGCCTGCGCGAGCTGCCACCTGGAGGGGATGGACGATGGGCTGGTCTGGGTGCGCGACGGGCAGCTCCGCCAGACGCCGGCGCTGGCGGGGAGGATCAAGGGCACCGCCCCGTACGGGTGGGACGGGAAGCAGTCCACCCTGGACGGGTACCTGCGGCACACCCTGGAGCGGCTCGGCCACCCCGCGCAGTCGGACCGGCAGCTCGCCGCGCTCGCCACCTACGTGCAGGACTTCCTCCCGGCGCCGCGGCTCCCCGAGAAGGGAGCGCTGGACCGCGCGCTGGTGAAGCGGGGCGCGGCCGTCTTCCAGAGCGCTGAGGCGCAGTGCTCGAGCTGCCACGAGCCGGGCACCGCCTTCTCGGACGGGGCCACCCACGACGTGGGGACCGTCTCCGCGGCGGAGCGGTCGCGCGCTCCCGACCAGGGCGAGGCTGCTGCCCTCCTGGAGACGCCGTCGCTGCGCGGGCTGGTCCGGACCGCCCCGTACCTGCACGACGGCTCCGCCGGCACGCTGGAGGACCTGCTGGCGCGGACCGACGGGAAGATGGGCCGGACCTCCCAACTCTCGGACACCGACCGGACGGCGCTGGTGGCCTACCTGCGCTCGCTGTGAGCCGCCCGCTTGCGGCGGGGCGGGGTTCTTGGCAGGGTCCCGCCCGCGATGGGACCGCTGCGCCACGGCCGGATCTGGGTGGTGATGATGTCGCTGCCGGCGCTCTCTGGATGCAGGAGCCCCAGCGCGCCCTCGCCGGGTCCCGCGACGGAGGTCAAGGCCCCCGCGCCGGCGCCGGCGGCCCCCACCCGGTACGTGCTGGCGTCGGTGGCCAACCTCCGTGAGAAGCCGCGGTCCGACTCCCCGCTGGTGACCAAGCTGCGGATCGCCACGCCGGTGACGGTGCACGGGGTCCAGGCCCAGTGGAGCGAGGTGGAGTCCCATGGCCAGCGCGGTTTCATGCTCACCGAGATGCTGGCGGACCAGAAGCCGACGGTGGAGGAGCTCACCGCCCGCTTCGACGCGGTCCCGGCGGACCAGGCCGCCGAGCGCCGCAAGTGGGCGGAGCGGGCCACTGCGCTCGACGACCGGAGCGTGCCCGCCTTCGAGCGGCTGGTGAAGGCGCTGGAGGCGGCCGGCGAGACCGTGACCCTGACGCGCGCCCGCGAGCGCCTGGCGGGGCTCAACAGCGCGGGCCTGGTGGTCACCGCCGGAGGGAAGTACCAGCTCCTGGCGCGCGTCGAGGCGGGGGACCTGAGCCAGGTGGTGGACCTGGCGCACGTCGAGGGGCGGCTCTACGTGGCGACCAGCGGCGCCCTCCTCACCCGCCCGGTGGACCGGAACATGTGGCGCGCGGTGTGGACGGCGGACGGGAAGATGCCGGCCGCCTTCACCGACCTGGAGCCGGGCGGCAACTGGCTCTGGGCCGCCAGCGTCTACGGCCTGTACCGGTTTGACACCGTGGGCCTGGAGTTCCTCAGGCTGGGGAAGGAGCAGGGACTGCTGGAGGACAGCGTCCAACTCCTGGAGGTGGGGCCTTCCACGGTCTGGGTCTCCTACCGGCAGGAGGGCTCGATCACCGAGGTCAGCCTGGATGGACAGAAGGTGCGCCATGCAGAGTTGCCGGACCAGGACCCCTCGAACCGGCCGATGGCGCTCCTGCTGGACGGCGAGTCCCTGTTCGTGGCGTGCACGCAGGCGGTGTACCGCGTCTCCGTCTCCACGCTGGCGGTGGAGCAGATGGTGCTGCCGGACTGGCAGCCCGGTTTCGTCACAGCCGCCTGGACCGCCACCCCGGAGGAGATCCGCCTGGTGGCGGGCTCCATGGCCTACCGCTACAACCGCGCCGGCAAGACCTGGGCTGCTTCCTCCATGGAGAGCCTGTCGCAGAACACCGCGGACCTGATCTGGGTTGGCGCCTCCTACGACGTGAACGCGGGCAGCTACACGGCGCTCCGCTACATCGCCGACCAGGGCGACGACTGGAAGACCGCGTTCTACTGGGAGCTCGACAGCTTCCGTGCCGGCAACGGGATCCAGGTGGGATCCACTTTCTGGGTCGCCACCTCCCGTGGCCTGCTGCAGTGGGAGCAGGATGGTGACGCGGTGCTGCTGCACCAGGCCAGCCGCGGCCCCAGCGGAGCGCTGGTGATGAAATCGCGCAGCCGGAAGCTGAAGACCGGCGAAGGCGCGCCGTTCCTTCGACTGGAGTGACCATGGACAGCCTCACCCACGTGGAGTTGTCACGCCGGCTGGTGGCGGCGGTCGGAGGGCCGGAGGGTGCGGCCATCGCCGCGCTCTTTCCGCAGATCGACCGGGAGCCGCCCACCCTGCACCGGCTCCACGCGCACAACGTGCAGAGGGCGCGGCCGATCACCCGGCTGGGGCTGGCGCTGCTCTCCGGCGGCCGCCCACCCGACGGCGCGGACGGATACGAGCTTCAGCGGTTCGAGGCGGAGGCGGGACGCTTCCAGGCCTACCTGCGCGGACCGTTGGGCGCGCCGCCGCCGCCGGCGGGGCCGGAGGCGTTCGAGCCGGCGCTGATGGCCTTCGTCTCGCACCTGTACCTGGACACCTTCAACCAGCCGGTGCAGCCCTTCGCGCCGGTGGCGGTCTACTGTGCCGGCCAGTGGCCGCTGTGGCAGTCGCTGGGTGACTTCCGGAAGCGGCTGTACACCACCCCGCTGATCGAATCCCTGCGCCAGCAGCTCTTCGCCGACGGCATCTGGTCCTCGCTGGAGGGCCGGTCGGTGGCGGCCCTCACCGAGGGGATGCTGCTGCGGCTGTGCGCGCTCTCCCGCGGCGACCTCCCGGCGGCGCTGGCGGCGGACGCGATGGAGGTGATGGGCCTGCCGCGGGACGCGCCGGCCAGGGTGCGGGCGGCGGTGGAGCTGCTGTCGTTCATCGAGGAGCGGATCCGTGCGCATCATCTCCAGTGCCTCCAGGCGGGCGACCCGGCTGTGGCACCGCATTGACCTCTGGCTCTGGCGCACCCGCGGCATCCTGGGTGGCGAGCAGCGGGCGGTGCCGGACCCGGACTTCGCGCACGTGGTGGCGGAGTTCGGTCTACCGATCATCAAGCCGGCGGCGCAGGCGCACCTCTTCGAGGGGAAGCTGCACAACCTGCGGCTGGCGATCTCGCGGATGCACGGGCTGGTCCTCCCGCCGGGCGGCGGCTTCTCCTTCGCGGACCGGGTGGGCCCGCCGACGCTGGAGCGCGGCTTCCGGGAGGGCCCGTCCTTCGAGGCGGGGAGGGTGCGGTCCTCACCGGGCGGAGGCCTGTGCCAGCTCTCCGGCCTGCTCTACAACCTGGCGCTGCTGGCCGGCTGCGAGATCCGCGAACGCCATCCCCACAGCATCGACGCGTACGGGGAGGCGCGGTACGTGCCGCTGGGGCGCGACGCGACGGTGGCGTTCGGGGTGAAGGACCTGCGGTTCCGGAACGTGCTGCCCTGGCCGCTGCTCCTGGAGCTGACCGCCAGTGAGACCTTCGCCGGCGGGAGGGTGCTCTCCACCTCGCCGCTCCCGTTCTCGGTCTCCATCGACGTGGAGGGACGAGGCGACGTGCGCAGCCCCGTCCAGGTGAGACGCGACGACGGGCTGGCGCCGGGTGCGGAGCGCGTGGAGCCCGGGCTGACCGGGCGGCGGGTGACGGCGCGGAGGACGTTCCGGTATCCGGACGGACAGAAGCGGAGCCAGCGCCTGTCGCGCGACGTGTACCGGGCCACCCCCACCACCCGCTTCTACGGGCCCTCCCGGAACGCCTGAAGCTCGGGCGCGTGGTCGAGGATCTCGCGCGCCAGCTCCTGCTGGCGCCGCACCTTGGCGCGATCCAGCTTGAGGTTGTTCGGCGAGTCCGGCATCGCCGCGGCGCGGGTGAGGGCGCGCTCCGCGTCGCGGTAGCGGCCCAGGCGCAGGTAGAGCTGACCCAGCATGAAGGGTGGGGTGACGTGCTGCGGGAACGCCGCGGCGATGTCCTCGAAGGCGGCGGCGGCCTCGGCGTAGCGGCCCTGGCGGGCGAGGATCTCCGCGGACAGGTATTCGATCCCCACGTCCCCGAAGAGGCGGCGGGCATGCTGGAGCTCGGCCACCGCCTGGTCGTGCCGGCCATCGAAGTACAGCGCCAGCGCCAGCTTCTCGCGGACGTAGCCGTCCCACGGGTTGAGGCGCGACGCCTCCGCCAGCAACTCCACCGCGCGCGGGCGCGGGCCGGTCTCCAGCGACAGCGCCGCCTCCCCCTCCAGGGCCGAGGCGCGGTGGAAACGCAGCGCGGCGATCGCGCATGCCAGCGCGATGGCGGACGGGAAGAAGGCGAGCAGAGGCCGGAGGGGCCGCCGGCGGCCGGGGCGGAGCGGCGCCACCAGCGGTAGCGCCGAGAGCCAGAAGGAGAGCGCCAGCGGGCCGAAGGAGAGGGGCGCGTTGAACAGGCAGAAGGCGAGCTGCGCGGCGAAGGCCGCATACCAGAGCCGGTGAACGGGCGAGCGGCGGGCGCGGCGCGCTCCATGCCGGAGGACGGCCGCGCAGAGGAAGAGGAAGGCGGCCGCGGCGATGGGGCCGGCCTCGGTGAGCAGGTGCAGCGGCTCGCAGTGGGCGTCCAGCAGGAAGGAGGCGTTCTGGGTGAAGCCGTCCCATCCGCCGGAGCGGAACACCGCGCGCTGCGCTTCGAGTTGGTGCACGTTGAAGTTCCCGGGGCCGACCCCGGTGAGCGGCGAGGCGCTCCAGACGGCGATCGCCTCGCGCCAGACCAGGAGCCGGCCCCGACCGCTGTGGGACAGCGTGCCGGTCACCACCGCCCCGGCCAGTGACGCCAGCGCGATGGTCGCCACCAGCAGGCGGGACCTCCGGGTGACGGTGAGCCAGGCGATGAGGCCCAGGCCCGCGGCGATCCAGGCGGAGCGGGCTTGCGTCACCGCCAGGCCGGCGGCCATCAACGCGGCCCCCACGATGGCCAGTGCCCGGGACCACCGGGTCCGGGCCCCCCGCGCGGCCACCACCGCGGCCGGGAGGGCCGGCAGGAGCAGGAACGCCACGAAGTTCGGGTTCCCCAGGGTGGAGAACGCACGCATCTTGCCCAGCGCCTGCAGGCCGAAGTCGGCGCCGGGAACTCCCGCGGCCTGGACCAGCGCCACGGCCGAGACCACCGCTCCCGTGGCGGTGAAAGCCAGGGACAGGCCGCGGCGGAACGCTCGGGTGGTCCCCGCGCTGGCGGCCAGCGCGAAGGCCAGCGCGAAGCCGGCGACGATCGACCAGCCCCAGATCGCCGCCCCGGGATTGCGCGCCGCCGGGATGCCGAGGGCGGCGCCGGCCGCCAGCGCCAGCGCGGGCCCGACCCAGCGCACCTGCCCCGTTCCTCGCGCCGCCAGCAGCGCTACCGCCATCCAGGCCGCAAGCGGCGCCGCGAGCTGCTTCAGCGCGAACGGGTTGCCCAGCGCCGGATCGAAGATGAGCGCCAGCACCGGCAGGGCGATGAGCAGGACCCGCTCGTGCGGTCGCGGCGGCATGGACGTGCGCCGTAGCACTGGCGCCAGGCTGCTTTCAACGAGGCGGCGGAGGCTTGCTGGATCAAGTCGTTTCCTCAGGGAATTCCCGCACCAGGTCGAGCGCCAGCCGTCCATTGCCCTGGCGCGCGATCGCCACCTCACAGCGGCGGAAGCCCATCCAGTCGCGGTACGTCAGCTTGACGTGGTCCGGAGCCAGCGCCATCTCACACCAGCCGTTGTTACCCATGTCCTGGCGAACCTGCGTCCTCCGCGGGAATCGCGGCGTGGTCTCCACCCAGCGCATGAACGCTGTCGTCGGACCGGACTTGGTCCCGTACGGGTAGCCGCCATGTCCGATGCAGCTGGAGAGAAACGGATAGCCCTCCTCGGGCGCCGCCGCGTTGAAGGTCGCGTAGTGCACGTGGCACCAGAACCAGAGATCGATCAGCTCCTCCGGGAAGATGTTCCCCGCCGCGGCCGCCAGGTCCTTGTAGATCCTTCCCTTCCCGCGCTGGGGCGGCGAGGCGAAGTAGTCGTGCCCCGGCTCCGACGAGAGGAGGATGTTCGTCTTCCCCGAGGCGCGGCCCTCTCGCAGGGCGTCGACCAGCCACTTCTGGAGGATCGGGTTGGCGTAGCGCTCCAGCTCGAAGCTGTTGGTGTCGAGCCCGATGATCTGGAACTCCGCGTTGGACAGGCGAAAGTAGCTACCCTCCTGCTGCTGATGGAACTGCCGGCGCCGCGCGATGTCGGCCCAGTACCACTGGTTCCCGGAGTACTGCTCATGGTTGCCGGCGAGGTTGAAGAGTTGGGTCCGCTCCAGCACCGGCGCGAGCGGTTCCATCCAGCGCTCCTCGAACTCCGCCTTGCGCCCCGCGTAGTAGATGTCGCCGAGGTGGAAAGCGTAGGGCAGCGCCGCGCTGGCAAGCTGCCGCGCGATGTAGCGGGAGTGGATCAGCCCCGTGCCAAAGTCGGCGAAGAGCGCCACTTTGAGGGGCTTGGCGGGGTCGGGGTTGACCAGAGGGTACTCGTACCCGGATTGGACCTTCGTGTGCCAGACGAAGTTCTGCGTCGCGAGCGCACGGTTGGCCGCGGCCACTGGTGGGAGCTTGATCTGGCCACAGTTGACGATCCACCCCCACAGGTCGCCAAACGTCTCGAAGAGGTGGCTGTCGACGCGGTACGAGGCGGGAGTCGGGGTGAGCCCTTCATCGTAGGCGGGGAACCATTTCCCCTCCGGAGGAAGGCGCAGGGCAGCCTTCTCGAACTTCACCTGGGCGAGGAGGAACTCCTCCAGGCTCTGTGGATCTGCCTCGAATTGCGCGCGCAGCGACTCGAGAGCGCCGAGGTACTCGGTGCGGCCCACGCTGGCATCGGAGATCGGCGCGGCGACCTCGGCATCGGGGGGTGAGGCGACTGCCTCGGCGAGGAGATAGTCCAGCGTCGCCGGGTCGAGGTGCGGCAGGTCGTTGTCGCCGCCCGCCGGCAACGCGCCGGCCGTCATCTTGGCCTTTCCATCGCCGCTCCAGCCTCGATGGCGCGCCGCGTACGCTCGGAGCAGCTTCAGGGTCTTCTCTGCGGGCATCAGGTCGGGTGGATACTTGTCGAGCTTGGGGTGAGCCATCCCGCGCACCATCGCGTACCGCCATGGCCGGAACAAACAAGACAGGATGGCTTCGCGAACGCTTTGTTCAGAAAGCGGACGTCCGGCGCTGCGGACCTCCAACTGACCAGGCCGCTACGGTTGTTGCCGTCGA
>DATBSS010000513.1:0-13801 GCA_036559665.1 Myxococcaceae bacterium | reverse complement strand
CCGGCGACCCTCAGGTTGGTGAGCGATATGCTCGGATGTTCCAGGCTGTACTGAATGAATTCCCCTTGAGAAATCCCTATTGCCTGGGGGGCTTCATGGTCTACTCGTTGCTGTGACGATCTGAGTTGACCCCGCGGCCGGGGACGCCGCCGCCGTCCCTCTTCCTGTGCCCTATTGAGCAGCGGGCCGTCAGGATCGAGTGCCGGCGACGAAGTCAGCGTGGTAATGGCACGTTTGTGCGAGCCTCTCTTCTCGTCCTTGTCCTCCTCTCTGATGTCCCGCCGGTCGTGCTTCCCTGCGCCCCTGGAGACAGCACCGTTGCATGCAAATGCAAGCAGGGTTCACCCGCCGCGTGCGCCGAGTTGGCCAGGGTGAACCCCGAGACGTTGAAGGGTCTTCTCCGCCTGGCGGCGATGGCCCAGGCCGCCCAGGAAGCTGGGAAGGCCAACGAAGCGGAGAAGGCCGAGGCCCAGGCCGTCGACAGCACCGGTTGCGGGAACGGCCAGGACCCGAACGAGAAGCAGGAGTGCACGGGCCAGAATCACCACCTCATCAGCAAGGTGGTGTGGTACGCGCTGGAACAGCACAGTATGCTGCGGGGGAAATATATATACAGAGATCCGAAATTCGTCGCACGGGCGAAAGATCTGAAATCGCACTGCGGGTACCAGAATTGGCACCGGGATCTCGACGAGGCGATCCGCGCTTGGCTCCAGGAGCATCCAGAGGCAGGCGCGAAGGAATTCGAGGCGTTTCTTCGAGAGCTATACGCTCGGCCCGAGTTGAACGCGAGGTTCCCCAATGGCTTCTGAGCCGCGTTTCTTCGTGCTGCTCCACGACGACTTCGGCAAGCCGCACGACACCACGGCATTGATGGGCGAAGGCTTCGAGACCGGCGATGCGCCCACGTGCCCGGTGTGCAACGGGGTGCTCGGCTTGCGCCAGTGGCTGCCACCGTATCGCGTCGAGCTCACCGTGCACGGGAAGGAGGGAGCGGGTGACTTCGTGGAGTGCGTATGCAACCTTCTGATCTCCGAGCGCATGGCGGACGCGTTTCGCTCTGAGCGCCTCATGGGGCTGGAGGGCTTTCAACCTGTGGATGTGGTGAAGATGAACGCCCACGCCAGGCGCTTGGGGATCCCGAGATACTTCTTCGTCAAGGCGGCCTTCGGTCAAGCCGCCGTGGACGAAGCGCGGAGCCGCATCCGTCGAGTGAAGCCCATCGAGTGCGAGGAGTGTCGGCGTCAGGACGTGGATGGGATCCACGGCTTTCGGATTCAGGCTGGCTCCTGGGATGGCTTGGACGTTTTTCGTCCGCGGGGGCTCCAGTCGAGAGAAGTAGTCTCCGAGCGTTTCGCTGACTTCGTGCAGGGCCACGGCTTGACGAACATCAAGCTCGTTCCCACCGAACAGTTCGTCTGGGATCCCCTTCAGAAGGGGCCACCCACCGAGTTGCCGCGGGCCTAGAGCTCGCATATCGAGGCCAGGCCTCGCGCGCCTCGGGGTCCAAATGCTCTCCCGCGCGGTCCGGCGCCATACGCTGGCAGCCTGAGCCGCATTCGCGCCGCTTCCCACGAAGTGGTGGAATCGGCCGATGGCCGTGCGCGCGCGCTGGTGGCTGCCGGTGGTGGCGGCCGTGTTGCTGTTGGTGGCGGGGGCGGTGAGCTGGCGTCTCGCCGCCGGAGACGAGTCACAGGTCGAGCCCGCTGGCGCCGTAGCCACCGAGCAACCGGTTCCTCCGCAGCGCCCGGCTGGTCCGGGCGACAAGGCCATCGCCGAAGGCAGCGTCCCGGGCGCGAATGGGGAGGACGGTGACGACGAGGAAGAAGACAGCGATTCGGACGATTCGGACGATTCGGACGATTCGGAGGATGAAGGGGACGACGAGGACGGCGACGGCGACGGTGCGGCGGCGGCGGCCCACGCCCCGGACGATCCGAACCTCTCCAGGATCGAGCTGGCGCTGAAAGACGAGCGCGGGCCGGTCGCGAGGGCGGCCGTCATGCTGGACGAGCACGTGAGGATTCGTTCGGACGGCGCGGGCCTGGCGGCGTTCACCCGCGTGCGCCCGGGCGAGCATCACCTCACCGTCCGCGCCGACGGGTACTTCGACCCTCCCGACGTGGCGGTGGTCACCGATCCCGGAGCCACCGCTCGCGTCCAGGTGGAGCTGCGGAAGGGAGCGGCGCTGGAGGGAGTGGTCGTCACTCGCGGTGGCGGCGAGGTAGCGAACGCCATCGTCTACGTCACCGGCCGGGCCCAGCGAGCGTTCACCGACGCCACCGGCCACTTCCAGCTCCGCCCGTTCGAGCCCGGGGAGAAAGTCGAGATCGGCGTGACGCTGGCGGGGTATCGCCTCGCCCGCCCGGTGTCCGCCGCCGCCGGGGACCCGCCGCTGCGGATCGAGGTCGAGGAGCTCGGCGTGTTCACCGGGCGCGTCCTGGCGGACGGAGGCACCCCCATCACGCGCTTCAGGGTGCAGCAGGAGTACTTCGAATCTCCCGACGGCCGCTTCTCCATCAAGGTCACCACCACTCCGAACGGGAAGGCGTTCGCCAACGTCGGGGCCGACGGGTACCGCCCGATCGTCGTCACCCGCCCGCTGGACGCCGGGACCTTCGGCGACGTGGTGCTGGACCCGCTGCCATCGATAGAGGTGCTGATCGTCGATCGGTCGGGAGCGCCGGTGCCGGATGCGGAGGTGTCGTGCGAAGGCTGCGGCCCCGCGCCCATGCGCAGCGGCGCGGATGGGCGGCTCCGCTTCGTGCCCACGCGCTGGAACGCGGGGAGCCTGGACGCGCACCGCGGCGACGCCTGGGGCCACGAACGATTGTTGTTGGTCCGGGAGATCAAGATCGTGCTCTCCCCGCCCGCGGTGCTCCACGGACGCACCGGCTCCGGCCTCGAGATGAAGCTGACGCCGTTCTACCCGCCGAAGACGTCCATCGCGCTCGCCGCCGGGACAGACGGTCGCTACCAGGCGGCGGTCCCGGCCAACGACTACTGGGTCCGCGTGCCCGACCGCAGCGGGGCGAAGGAGCACTACGTCCGGACGTGGCTGTGCTGCGGGGACCGGGAGCTGAACCTGGGGCCGGGCTCGGGGCGCACGTCGCTCACCCTGCGCGCTCCGAATATGCCGGGCTCGATGCTCTTCCTGGTGGCGGGGCAGCTCACCCAGGCCGAGATCGACAACGCCTTCCGCGGCGCCGCCCAGCTCTGGGCGCCCTCGTACTTCGTCGGCACGCCCTACAGCCAGGTCTGGGAGGAGCCCACGGCCGGGGCCTTCCCGGTCGACGGGCTGGCGCCCGGCCCATACACGATCCTCTGGCTGAAGCCGCTCGACCCCGAACACCGCATCCCGGTGGTTCGCTACGCCACCATCCCGGGCACCGCCGAGGTCGCGATCGGCCCCTGACCGCGCTAGTTGTTCTGGCTGTCGAAGAGCCGGTCGTAGAACTGCTGGATCAGTCCGACCAGCCCGTCCCGGCCGTCGGCCGACTCCTTCACCTGCTGCTCCTGGGACGGCGGCTGCGCCTGCACCTGGACCTGCGGGGGCTGCTCCCCGGCTTGCGCGGGCTGCGCGACCGCGAGCTGCGCGAACGCCGCCAGGAGGCCCGCCGCCGCCACGCCGCGCGTCACGTTGTTCGTCTTCGGCATGCGCCGACCTTACCTGTCCCGCCCGGGCCGATGGAAGAGGCCCGGCACCTCCGGCGCGCGCTCCACATCGGGCGGGAACAGGCGCCGCTTCTCCTCGTAGTGGGGAAGGCGGTGGTCGCCGTCCGACGCCCGGTTGTACGTGAGGTACAGCAGCTTCCTCGGCCGGTCGGACAGGTTCGGCGCCGAGCAGTGCGGCGTATAGGAGGAGAAGAAGACCGCGTCGCCCGGCGCCATCTCCACCGCCTCGAAGCGCATGGCCTCCATCTCCGCCAGCGCCAGGAGCCGCGGGGCCCCCTGGGTGAAGCTCTTGAGGTGCTGGCCGCGGGTGAGCTGGATGCACCCGTTGTCGCGCGTGGCCGGGTCGAGCGCCACGGCGGCGGTGATGAAGAGCGGGGCGTAGCGGTCCCACTCGTTGTCCTGGTCCTGGTGCGGGCGCCACCCGTTGCTGCCGCCGGGCGCCTTGCAGTTGATCTTGTCCATGAAGAGGACGGCCGGATCGCCGAACAGCTCCGACACCATCTGGAGCAGCGGGCCGCCGCGGCAGAAGGCGTCCAGCCCGGGGTGGAACGCGCAGAGGTTCTCCACCCGCGCCACCATCCGGATCGCCGGGTCCAGCAGGTTGATCTCCCGGTACACGGCGTGGTGGCCGGGGAGCTCGGGCGCGGCCAGCAACTCGGAGGTCCACCGCTGGAGGTCCGCCGCGCCGCCCGGGCCGAAGGCGTCCCGCACCACCAGGAATCCGTCCTGCACGAAGGACTGTCGCTGCTCCCCGGTCAGCATCACCGGCTTTGCTTATAGCGAGCTCTCACGCGCGGATCTGGTTGTCGTCCGCGGTGCTTCCCGCGCAAGCTTCCGTCCATGGCGAACCGGCCCCTCGCCCCACTGCGACTCTGCGTGCTCCTGGCGTTGGCCGCCCCGGCGGCGGGCGGGGCGCTCCCGCTGGAGCGGATCAAGCTTCCCCCTGGGTTCCGCATCGAGCTCTACGCCAGCGGCGTGAAGGACGCGCGCTCGATGGCGCTGGGCGCCCAGGGCGTGGTGTTCGTGGGGACGCGGCGCGCGGGGAAGGTGTACGCGCTGGTCGACGGCAAGAAGCAGAACCGCGCCGACAAGGTGGTGACCGTCGCCAGCGGGCTGGAGATGCCCAACGGGGTGGCCTACCGCGACGGGTCGCTCTACGTGGCGGAGCTCTCCCGCGTCCTCCGCTTCGACGACGTGGAGCGGAACCTGGAGGACCCGCCCCGCCCGGTGGTGCTCCGCGCGGACTACCCGGACAAGCCGCACCACGGGTGGAAGTACATCGCCTTCGGGCCGGACGGGTTGCTCTACGTCCCGGTGGGCGCGCCCTGCAACGAGTGCGAGCCGCCCGACCGCATCTACGAATCCATCACCCGGCTCTCGCTGGACGGCAAGACGCGCGAGGTGTTCGCCCACGGCATCCGGAACACCGTCGGCTTCGACTGGCACCCGCGCACGCATGTCCTGTGGTTCACGGAGAATGGGCGCGACGACCTGGGTGACGACACGCCCGAAGACGAGCTGAACCGCGCGCCGCAGCCGGGGATGCACTTCGGATTCCCCTACTGCCACGGGCCCGGGACGCCCGACCCGGAGCTGGGGCGCGGGCGGTCCTGTGGCCAGTACACCCCGCCCGCCGCCCTGCTGGGGCCGCACGTCGCCGCGGTGGGGATGCGCTTCTACACCGGCGCCATGTTCCCGGCCGACTACCGCGACAGCATCTTCATCGCCGAGCACGGCTCGTGGAACCGGACCACCCCGCTCGGGTACCGGGTCATCCGCGTGAAGCTGGACGCTGACGGCCAGAAGGTCGCCTCCCAGGAGGTGTTCGCCTCCGGATGGCTGCCGGACCGGCCGGCCGCGACGGACGCTCGGCGGGCCAGTCCCCAGGCGTGGGGTCGGCCGGTGGACGTGCTGGTGATGCCGGACGGCGCGCTGCTCGTGTCGGACGACGCGGCGGATGCCGTGTACCGGATCTCGTACACCCCCAAAAGTTGAGTCTCCGGGATAGCGGACTACGCCGCACCGCGGCAAGAGTGGGTGGTCCTTCCGCGTGGAGGCCCCCGTGACCACTCTTCCGCCCGGTGATGATGAAGGTCCCCGTTTCGACCCGAGCGGAAGCGCGCTCCCAGACAGGTCCTCGGCCTACAATGGCGGCTGATGCCGGGGCAGGACCCTCCAGACAGCGCAAGACCTCGACGTTCCCCCGGCAGTACGGCGGTTGGCTGATGGGCGACGAGCTGGTGCCGGACGTCAATGCGCTGGAGGAGCTGGTCCGCTCGGTGCCGCTGTTCCAGCTCGTGGGCGCGCCGCAGATGCCGCAGATCCTCCGGTTGCTGAGGCCGGAGAAGCTGGAGGCCGGGCAGGTGCTGTTCCGCCAGGGCGAGGCCGGCAAGGCGATGTGGGTCTTGGGCGAGGGCGCCGAGGTGTCGGTCTCCGCCTGGTCCAAGGCCGCGGACCGCTCGGTGGTGGTGACCTACGCGCGGCAGGGCGAGACCATCGGCGAGATGGCGCTGGTGGACGACGGCCCGCGATCCGGGACGGCCACGGTGGTGGTGGGCGGGAAGGCGCAGCGGATCGACGCGGCGGACTTCCGCGTGCTGCGCGAGGGGCACCACCCGGCGGCGTTCCGGGTGCTGCGGAAGATCTGCATCGACCTCTGCCACCGGCTGCGGGCGACCTCCGACCGCATCGTCCCGCCGGGCCAGCGGCCGGCGTCCCGGAGCACGCTGCAGCCGGGCCCGCTGCCCTCGCCGGAGGTGCTGGACGACTACGGGCCGTTCCGCGGCCTGCCGCAGGTGGTGAAGCTGGCGCTGGCGCAGAAGCTGACGCTGGTCCAGACCCAGGACCCGGAGTTGGTGTTCAGCGAGGGCGAGCGCGGCGACGCGGCGTACTTCGTCATCGACGGCCAGGTGAACGTGACGCGCGCCGACCGCGCGCTGGCGACGCTGGGGCCGGGGGCGATGTTCGGGATGGTGGCGCTGATCGACGCCGGGGGCCGCGCGGCCAACTGCTCCACCTCCGGCCCGGCGCGCCTGCTCCGGCTGGGCGCCGCCGAGTTCGAGGCGCTGTTCGCCGCCGGCCATCGGTTCTCGCACGAGATCGTCAACCTGGTGGCCAGGCAGCTGGTGCAGCACCTGCGGGTCGCCAACACGCTCCTCCCCCGGGGGGAGCAGGATCCGCTGCTGTTCGACACCGACCCGGAGAAGGAGCTCCTCCCGCTCGACCAGGAGCTGGAGATGATCCTCGACGCGGACCGCTAGGCCCCGGCCGCCGCTGCGCGCGGTAATCTGCGTGGCGGGAGGGGTGCTCATGCGACTGGGAGCGTTGGGGCTGCTGGCGGCGGTGTGCCTGTCGGGCGCGGCGCGCGCGCAGGATGCCGGGACGCCGTGCGTGCAGAGCGGTCCGCCGCCGCCGTACACCGGGAAGTACACCTCCGTCGCCGACCTGTGTGCGAACGCCCCGCGCGGCACGCCGGCGAAAGGGCTGGTGCCGCCGACCGGGCAGGAGCAGCAGGAGGCGTACGCGAAGAAGCTGAGGCAGTGGCTCGTCTTCGACCAGGCGTACAAGGGCCTGGGCTGGCTCTCCGACGCCCACTGGCGCCTCACCGGCGACTACCAGGGCTGCCCGCCGGACGGGAACAGCTACGGCGTCCACCCCTCCGTCCGCATCTACTACTCGCCCGAGGTGGTGGAGTGGATCTGCAAGGGCCGCACGGGCGACATCCCGGAAGGCGCCATGGTGGTGAAGGAGATGGCCTCCATCACCCAGATCATCGTGGACCCGAAGACGCAGCTGATGTCCGTCCCCCAGACCACCCAGGCCGACTCCTGGACGGTGATGGTGAAGAACAAGGCGGGGTCGGCGGACGGGTGGTACTGGGGTTTCTTCTCGGGGACGGACGGGAACCCGCCCATCGTGAACCGCTCCGGCGCCACCGACGCCGGCTTCCCACCGAACCCGCCCAAGCCGGCCGCGTACTGGCTGCCCACCGGCAACACCACCGTCGTCTATTCGAACTACATGTTCGGCAACTACTGCTTCAACTGCCACGCCTCGGCGGAGAAGGAGTCCACCTACTCCTCGATGGACAACGTCATCGGCAAGGAGCTGCTCTACAAGTGGCTGGGGCCGCTGCCGATCGCCGCACCGCGGAAGGTGGGCCTGGAAGGCGGCCTCCTCTTCATGCGCAAGCGCGCCCTCCGCGCGCAGCAGCGCGGCCCGTTCACGCCCGCGCGGCCGTACGCGTCCCCGGAGTTCCTGGAGACCTTCCGCCAGCTCCCGCCGGTGCCGTTCTCCACCGCGTGGAAGGGTCGCTTCCCGGCGCAGACCTACGACCACGTCGTCGCCGATCCCCCACCCAAGGGGCCGAACGAGTTCGTCACCTCGGACCAGTGCCAGCCCTGCCACGACGCCACCCAGTCCAACGCCTCCACCCCGAACATGGTGCTCACCCGCAAGGACGGCACCCAGGTGAACCTGTCCCCCTTCGGCGAGTGGAGCGCATCGCCCATGGGCCTGGCCGGGCGGGACCCGATCTTCCTCGCCCAGCTCGAGAGCGAGGACAACCTCGCCACCAGGCAGGGCCTGGGCGGGAAGCTGGCCTGCATTGAGAGCCTGTGCCTGCACTGCCACGGCGTGATGGGGCAGCGCGCGCTCGCGCAGGACACGGGCGGGACCGGGCCGGCGGCGGGCCTGTGCCAGGAGTTCCTCCCGCCGGACTCGCGCCAGGGCTCCGGCGGCAAGTCGATGCGGCGGTCCACGCTGGCGGCCTGGCGCGACGAGGACCCCAAGAACGCGCGCTACGGGGCGCTGGCGCGAGACGGCATCTCCTGCACGGCGTGCCACCACATCTCGGCGGAGAAGCTGGGCGACCCGTCCACCTTCACCGGGAACTTCTACGCCGGCCCGCAGGCGCAGCTGAACGGGCCGTACGACGACCCGCTGCCCAAGCCCATGGAGCACGCGCTGGGCATCACGCCCAAGGGCGCGCCGCAGATGAAGTCCTCCGACCTCTGCTCCACCTGCCACGCCATCAACCTGCCGGTGCTGGACGGGAAGGGGCACATCATTGGCTTCTCCTACGAACAGGCCACCTCGCTGGAGTGGGAGAACAGCGACTTCGCGGGCCCCAAGGGCAAGAGCTGCCAGGACTGCCACATGAAGACGGAGTACGGGGGCACGCCGCTCTCCTTCAAGATCGCCAACATCGAGGACAGCACCTTCCCGCCCACCACCGACCGGCTGCCGGACGCCGACATCGCCCTCAAGCCGCGGACGCCGTACGCGCGCCACACGCTGTACGGGCTGAACGTCTTCCTGGAGGGCTTCTTCGAACAGTTCCCGGTGGAGCTGGGCTACCGGCAGCTGGACTTCATGAACGGCGAGCCGGTCCCGACGCTGACTACCGGCCGCCAGTCCGCGCTGGAGCAGGCGAAGCACGACACTGCCCTGGTGACGCTGGACGCGCTGGCGCGGACGCCGGCCGGGCTGCGCGCGAAGGTGACCATCGCCAACCTGACCGGGCACAACTTCCCCAGCGGCGTCGGCTTCCGGCGCGCGTTCCTGGAGGTGCAGGTGCTGGGGGCGGAGGGCGAGGTGCTGTGGGCCTCCGGGCGCACGTCGGCCACGGGCGTCATCCTCGACGGCGTCACCGACCAGCCGCTGCCCAGCGAGTTCTTCGACCTTCAGCCGGGCGGGAAGCAGGCGTTCCAGGACCACCACCAGGTCATCCGGAGCGGGAGCGAGGTCCAGATCTACGAGGAGCTGGTCCAGGACTCCGACCGCAAGTTCACCACCAGCTTCCTCCACCGCGTGCACCTGGACGTGAAGGACAACCGCCTGCGCCCGAAGGGTTGGCGCCGCGACGGCCCGTTCGCGGAGGTGACCAAGCCGGAGGGGAAGGCGACGAATGCGGACCCGGACTACTCGGGGCCGGTGCTGACCGGGTCGGACTCCATCGACTACGAGATCTCGCTGGCGCCCGAGGTGCTCTCACAGGCGAAGACGGTGACCGTGGCGCTGCTGTACCAGGCCACGCCGCCCTACTTCCTGGCGCAGCGCTTCGAGAACGCCGCGCGCGGCCCGCTCAAGGACGACACCAACCGGCTCTACTACCTGGCCAGCCACTTCAACACGGACGCGCGCGCCGCGGACGGCTCTAGGTACCTGGAGGGCTGGAAGCTCCAGATCGCCCGGCTGTCTCGGCCGGTGCCGGCACCACCTTGAGCGCCGCGCCCTCCACCGGGGCGGCCTTGCCGATCCGGTAGTTGAGCCTGAACACCTGGGTGGCCGCGGAGTGCTTGGCGGCGTGGAAGGCGCGCGAGCCGTCCTTCCCCGCCACCTTGAGCAGCACCGGGAGGCCGCCGGGGTGCATGGCGGCCCAGCCCGTCAGGTCGTAGACCTCGCCGTCGATCACCGTCCACAGGCTGGTCTCGGTGTTGTGCCTGGCGATCTCGCTCCACGGGATGACCGGCAGGTCCATGGGCGCGATGTCCGCGCCGGTGACGATGGGCTTCTGGTGCTCTGGGAAGCCGCCATTGGGCTTCGCCGCGTCCGCCACCGGCATGTGCGGAGAGCGCCCGTTCACGCCCATCACGTCCGGCCGGTGGTACACGTTCCGCGCGGGGTTGTTCTGCAGGCTCCGGATGTACGGCGTGTAGGGGAGCTTCTCCACCAGGCTGCCCATGGTGAAGAAGGCGCTCCGCACCGCCTGCGTCTCCTCCGCCGTCGGCGCCGGGTAGCCCAGCGCGCTCAGGTAGTTCTCCTCCATGGAGACCCGGAAGGCCACCCGCATCGCCTCCTCGAGGCCGGGCACGCCGGCGTCCGCGAACGACGCGCCGGTGATCGCCTCGAACGTCTCCCGCTTGATCGCCTCCGTCTCCTTGTTGGCCCGGTTGAAGTCCATGAACCAGCGGTACATCTCGTCGTAGTCGTCGCTGATGTCGGCGATGTTCATCGCCCGGCCCAGCCTCACGTAGGCGTGCAGGTACCCGCGCCGCTCCACGTCCAGCAGCGGCCGGTGGCCGATCCGGTCCGCGCCCTCCAGGAAGGTGAACGCGGTCTGCAGCAGCACGTACTTCATCCCCGCGTTGGGCGCGTAGTAGCGGCCGTGGATCTGGTTCATCCGCTCCGCCACCGCGCGCCCGCGCTTGGAGTCCAGGCCCCACTCGAAGAAGTTCGCGAGCAGGATGAACGTGTCGTAGAAGCGGCCGATGGCGTTCCGCTCCGCCTCCTTCGTGCTGCGGAAGAAGAGCGACACCGCCGCCGACTGGGCGATGCGGTTGGTGACCACCGTCTCCAGGACGCGCCCCTCCACCCGGAACGCGTGCGAGACCCAGGTGTGGATCAGCTCGCAGTCCCGGATCGGGTCCATCTTCCGGACCTCGTCCAGGGTGGTCCCGTTCATCAGGAAGCGCACCCGCTCCTCCAGCGCCTGCCGCTTCCCGACGTACGCCCGCAGCACCGCTGCCAGCTCCGGGGCCGCGACCCCCGCCAGCGCCTCCAACTCCTGGACCGGGAAGCTGGCCCGGATGTCCGAGGTGTCCGCGCCCTTCTCCACCGTGTCCGGCACGTGGCTGAACGCGATCGCCCGGTCCAGCGCCGCCAGCGCGTCCCGCCCCTGGGCGGACTCGCGCGCCGGGGCCGGCAGCGCCTCCACCGCGGCGCGGGCGCGCGTGCAGAGGTCCAGCACCTCCTCCGCCACCGCGAGGATGATGCGCTCGCGCGGCGTCTTCTTCGCCACGCCGGTGAACTTGATCAGGAACTGGAGAATCTGCTCCGGGTCAAACGACTCGTGTTGCTCCACGAGCGCGAGGCACGAATCACGGTGCATGTTGGTGAAATCCCCCCAAAAACTGCGGGCTCAGTTGTAGCGGAAGACTCGAAGGGGCATTTCTTCCCTTCGGTGCACAGAAACGGGGAGGGAATCGATCCTTGGTCCCCCTCCAAGAAGGCGAGCGCACCATAGCAGGTACGCTGGAAAATTGCACCACCAACGGTATTATCGGGAAAGTCAGGGATGGCGGGTTTCAGGCGAGCGCGATCCGCTGATCCAGCGCGCCCAACAGCCGCCGGACCTCGCGCCGCGCGGTGTTCCCCTCCAGCACCGCCTCCATCCGCCTCAATAATTTCCGCAAGTTAGGCAGCAGCGTCCCCTGCACCTGCCCGCGGTCGATGATGAAGCGCAGCACGCCCAACTGGCACACCGTGGTGAAGACCATCGCGTCCGCCAGCGTCGAGTCCCACTCCGCGTCCGAGAGCTCCGGACCGCCGGCGTGGGCCAACGCTCGGCGGTACTGGACCGCCAGCTCGCGCTCCATCCCCGGCCAGGAGAGCACCATCACCCGGGTCGGGTGGTGCCGCTCGAACTTGCCCACCAGCGCCTTGGCCAGGTCCAGCAGCGCCAGCCCATAACGCACGTTCTCGAAGTCGAACATCAGCATCCGTCCATCCCGGAACGCGCACTGGCGGCCGTGCGCCAGGTCGTCGTGGGTCACCGCGTGCAGCGGCCCCGGCGTCTCCACCGCGCGGCGCACCTCCTCCAGCGACCCGAGCATCTCTGACGCAGGGGCGATCCCCAGCAGCTCGCCCCACTCGGCCAGCACGTGCGAACCCGTCTCGAACTGCCGCCCGCGGTTCCGCACGCCGTCCTGCCGATCGTCTACAACGCCCGGCGTCAGCCCGAACCGCGCCCGCGCCTCGTCGTGCTGGCGCCGCTTCCCCGCGGTGGCGGCGTGCAGGTTGGCGAACAGCCGGGCGAACGCGGCGCAGAGGTCCGCCTGCACCGGACGCAGGTTGAGCGCCGGGCCCAGGTCCTCCAGGAGCAACAACCCGCTGGGGTGGAAGCCGAACCGCTCCGGCCGGTCCGGGAACGGCGGCTCCAGGGTGGAGAACAATTCGTAGGCCGCCGCCTCCTCGCGGAACTCCAGCGACCAGGACGCCGGCGCGCCGTACACCTCCCGCGGGACGTGCTTGACGATGAAGCTCCGCGCCGCGCCGCCGCCGCCCGGGGCCGCGACGATGCGCCCCACCCGCGACACGCGCGAGGCGAGCATCTGGTACTCCAGCAGGTGGAAGCGCGCGCCGAACCGCCGCGCCAGGAGCTCCTCCACGTCCGGCTGGAGCTGCTCCGGGTTGGGCTCCATCAATTCGTCTTCATGATGAAGGCCAGCGCCAGCCAGGGCGGCATGTTGCTGGCGGAGTTGACGGTGACGGTCGCGGTGGCCGCGTGGGTGTGATTGCCGGGCGTGCCCCCGTCGTCCGTCTGGGTCCGCGCCCAGCCGGTGCCGACACCCTGCATCACCGTCTGCCCCCCGGTGTTCGTGAGGGTCAGCGTGGCCATCACCGTGGCCGGATAGATCCCGTTCACCTTGTGGTGGTGCGCGCCGGCGACCTCCACCGTGACCTGCCCGCTGGCCGAGTGCACGTGGCTGGTGGCCCCGCCGGTGTTGTTGGGCGTCACCGCGTTGGGCGTGCTCGGGTTGGTGGGGTCGCCCGCGCCGAGGATGAACCTCGAGACCAGGTTCGGCGTGCCGTTGGTCCCGTCGCACAGGGCCCAGCCGGTGGGGATGTTCGCCAGCGCCCCGGACCACATCACGATGGTCCCCGTGGGAACGACCTGGTCGAAGCTGGTGATGGTCTGCCCGCCCACCGTGATGGAGTTGACCTGGATGTCCGGGTTCTGCACCACCACCGCGGCCTGGAGCTGGGCCGTCACCGGTTCGGCGGTGGCCTGCACGGTGAACACGGTGCTGGTGTTGAGCGGCGGCGACGTCCACTGGCCCAGCGTGGTCACCGCCGACGAAACCTGTTCCGCGTTGGTGTTGTAATACACCTTGTATCCGCTCACCTCGGTGAGTGACCCCGACCATTTCAGCAGCACGGTCCCGCCGGACAGGACTTGCGCCACCGGCAATCCGTTCGAGTCATAGGCGGCCAGGTCCGTGAAATAGAACCCGTAGGGGAACTTGGTGAGCTCGAAGGTGATGGAGTTGGATCCGCTTGCGCGTTCCGACTCGGTGATCTTGAGCTCCGTGGTCCCGAGCATCGTGTTGACGGGGACGTCGGAGAAGGTGATCACCACCGAGTCGTTGGGTTTCAGCTTGAGGGGCGGGTCGGAAGGGTTCCA
>DATBSS010000512.1:0-6193 GCA_036559665.1 Myxococcaceae bacterium | reverse complement strand
CGGTGGTCGCCACCCACGGCGTGCTCCCGGGCGACGCGCTGTACCGCCTCCGCTCCAGCGGCCTGCTCTCCGCGGTGGTGTGCACCGACAGCCACCCGCGCGCGCTGGAGCTGGAGGGCGAGCTCCTGGCGGTGCGCTCGGTGGCGCCGGTGCTGGCGGAGTTCCTCGCCGTGCCGCCGTAGCGCGGCCCCGGCCCCCGGCGCTCAGGGGACGAACTGGAAGCTCGCGTAGGCGATCCCCATCCCGTTCGCGCTGGCCTGGATCGTCCTCGAACCGACGTAGGTGGACGAGATGCGCGCCGTGTACACGCCGCTGGCATTGGTGAACCCGGTGGACGAGGGAGACCAGACGTCGGATTGGTCGAACGTGGACAGGGAGACCGGGTAGTTGGGGACCAGGTTGCCGGAGAAGTCCCTCACCGTGTACACGACGGTCCCGTAGGCGATCCCATCCGCCTTCACCTGCGCCGGGCTGACGGACAGCGTGCTCGACCCGGAGGACGGATCGCCCGGTCCAAAGGTCACCGTGGTGGTGAGCGTCAGCGTCCCGGCGGTGACGGTGACGGTCTTGGTCTCCGCAATGTACGAGTGTAGCAAGGCCTGGAAGGTCCCCGACGATCCGGTGAAGCCGTTCGGGAACGGCGGATCGAAGTAGTTCTGCGACCCCGTGGCGTCCATGCTGGTTGGCACGTTCGGGACCGGGTTGTTCAGCGCGTCCCGGATGGTGGCGGTGATGGTGGTGTCGCTGGACCCGCCGATCGGCAGGCTGGTCGGGTTGGCCGTCACCGAGGACGTCGCCGCGGTGGGCGGCCCGGGGTCGAAGGACACCAGGATCTGCAGGGTGACGCCGGCGGCGTTGGCGCTCACCGTCTTCAGCTCGGCCCGGGTGGACTTGAGGGTGACGCTGAACGCGCCATTCGAGTCGGTGGAGCCGTTGGTCGCCGAGAAGACGTTCGCGCTGCCGCTGGAGGAGAACGTCACCAGCAGGCCGGGCACCGGGTTGCCGTTCACGTCGCGGTAGGTGGCGGTCAGGGTGGTGATCTCCTTTCCGTCCGCCAGCACGTGCTGCGACGAGGCGGTCAGCTGCGAGCTCCCCGCGGTCGGCGGGCCCGGGGTGAAGGTCATCAGGGCGGTGAGCTGGAAGGTGCCCGGCCCGCTCCCGACGGTGGCCGTCACCGCCTTCGCTTCCGCGGCCGTCGACGAAAGCCGCATCCTGAAGAGGCCGCTGGCGTCGGTGACGCTCCCGCCGGTGACCGCGGTGAACGTGTTGAGCGACCCGGTGGCGCTCAGCGACACGGGAGTGTTCACCACGGGGTTGTTGGTGGGGTCCCGGACGGTGACGGTGATCAACCCGGACGCCACCCCGTCCGCCTGGATGGGCGTCTCCACGGTGATGAACGAGTTGCCGTTGGTCGGGCTCCCCGCGCCGAAGCGGACCGTCGCGTTGAGGTTCAGCCCCGCGGCCTGGGCGGTGACCGCCTTCGTCTCCGCCACCGTGGAGGCGAGCTGGACGCGCGCCACGCCATCCACGCTGGTGCTTGCGCTGGTGCCCTGGGGGAAGGTGTTGCCGCTGCCGGTGGCGCTGAAGGTGACGGGCTTGTTCGGCACCGGGTTCCCGTTGGCGTCGCGGGCCAGCACGGTGAGCGTGGTGATCGTCGTGCCGTCCGCCGGCAGCAGGGTCGGGTTGGCGGTGAGCGACGACATGGACTGGGAGGCGACGCCCGCCGCGAACTGCGCCGGCTGGGTCATCACGAACAGGCTGCCCACCGTGGCCACCACCGTCTTCGGTTCGGCGCGGGTGGAGGTCAGCCGGACCCTCGAGACGCCGGACGCGTCGGTGTTCACCGCCCCCGCCGGGGTGAAGGCGTTGTTCGCCCCGGTGGCGGTGAAGGCGACCGGGTAGCCGGCCACGATGTTGGAGAACTGGTCGCGCAGCGTGGCGGTGGCGGTGGCGGTGGCCACGCCGTCGGCGAGGACGGTGGTGGGCGGCACCGGCGTCAGGTCCAGGGTCGAGCTGCTGGGGTCCGGCGGCCCGGCGACGAAGGTGAGCTGCGCGGTGAAGGTGAAGGAGGCCACCGCCACCGTGACCGTCTTCGGCTCCGCGGTGGTGGTGTAGAGCGCCGCCTGGAAGGTCCCGTCCGCCCCCGTGTACCCGGTGCCGCCGGAGGGGTTGAACGCGTTGTTGGAGCCGTCGCACGTCATGGTGACGCCGACCCCGTTGAGCAGGTGGCCGGCCGCGTCCCGGACGGTCACCCGCACCGTGATGGGGGTGAGGCCGTCCGCCACACCCGTGGTGTCGGGGAGGATCAGCAGGGAGCTCCGGGCCTTGCTGGGCGGCCCGTTCTGGGTCTGGCCGCCGTCCGGCAGGCCGCCGTCGCAACAGGTCCCGCCGTCCGGGGGCTCCTGGATGATCAGCAAGCCGCCACAGCCCGCGGCGAGCGCGGCCGCGAGGGCAAGCGCGCTGGACGCCGCGGCGAGCGCGATGGGGAGCCTGGCTTTCACGTCGACCTCCGGGATGCGCGGCCGGCGCGGATCCTACACCGCGATCACGATCGAGCGCGCACCACCGGGCTCAGGCGCGCCAGCCGGGGCGCATACCAGAGGAGCCACAACCAGAGGACCAGGACCACCCCCGCCGACACCAGCGGCGGCAGGTCGGGCCTGGCCAGGAGCAGGTCGTAGGCGCCGTGCGCGGCGATGGAGAGCGCCAGGCCGGCGGGGAGCGCCCACCGCCGCTTCCGCAGCAGCGCAACGGACAGGCCCAGGCCCCAGGGGATGGCGAGCAGCGCGTGCGTGATGGGGCCGGTCACCGCCCGCCCCAGCGCGGCCATCAGCTCCCAGTCGCCGTGCGCCAGCAGCCACCACGTCTCGGCGGTGGCGAACCCCAGCGCCGAGCACGCCGCGTAGACGATCCCGTCCAGCACCTCGTCGAAGGCGGTGGCGAAGAGCGCGATGGGGAGGACCGCCACCAGCTTGGAGGTCTCCTCCACTGCGCCCACCCGGAGCGCCGCCATCACCGCTGCGGGGACGGAGGACTGGAGGATCTCCCAGGTCGTCACGGCGCCGGCGGCGCTCGCGAACGCGTAGCCCAGGAACGCCAGCAGCACGCCGGCCGCGCCGCCCGCCATGCCCGCCGCCATCAGCCAGGGCGGCTCCGGCCGGGCGCGGTCCTTCCAGCGGAAGTAGAGGAGCCATCCGGCAGCGGAGATCACCGCCACCGCCATGGCCAGGGTCTCCTCGGGACCGCCCATGGGGCGAGTATCGCTCAGCCTGGGAACGCTACGCGGCCGGCAGCCGGGAGAGCTTCCCCGGGGCGAGCACGGTGTGCAGGTCGCGGATCCGCCCACCCGCGTCCAGTTCCACGCGCATCAGCAACACCGGCGCCAGCTTCATCTGTTTCCCCCCGCCGCCGCCCTCGTAGCGGAGCACCAGCGCGGGCAGGCCGTTGGCCTCCACCCACTCGAAGCCGGAGACGTCCGGCCGCTTGCGCGCGAGCCCCAGCGTCAGGCGCGCCACCCGATCCGCGCCGCGGATGGGGTTGAGCGCGGCGTAGAAACGACCCCCGCCATCGGAGAGTGCCAGCGCGTCCTCCGACAGCAGCGCGCGCATCGCGCCCGCGTCCCCCATCGCGGCCGCGGTGAGGAACCGCTCCAGCGCTTCGCGCGCCCGCTCCTTCGCCTTGCGGTCCGGCCGCAGCGAGGCGCGGTCGAGTCCCTGGAGCGCGCGCCGCGCCCGGTGGTGCGCCACCTTCACCGCGCCCTCGGAGATGCCCAGCGCCTTCGCCGCCTCCCGCCCCGAGTACTCCAGCACCTCGCACAGCAGCACCACCGCCCGCTGCGTCGGGGTGAGCGCCTCCGCCGCGAGGAGGAACGCGTAGGAGCCGGTGTCGCGCAGCTCCAGCCGCCGCTCGGGGTCGTCCGCCTCGTCCCTGCCCTCGGGCTCGACCTCGGACGACAGGTCCACCGGCGAGGGCAGCCACGGGCCCACGTACTCGCGCCGCCGCCGCCGCCGGAGCGCGTCGCGCGCGAGGTTGACGGCCACCCTCACCAGCCAGGGACGGAGCGGCTCCGCGCGGGAGGGCCGGGCCTCCTGCGCGCGCAGGAAGGTCTCCTGCACCAGTTCGTCCGCGTCTGCCGCCACGCCGGTCATCCGGTAGCAGAGGGACCAGAGCAGCCGCCGGTGCGCCTCGAACGCCTCCGTCCAGTCCCTCGCGTCCCGGTGCCGATCCACGCTCGCCGGCGCGGCGCCGCTCATGCGGTTCGCCTCGCCGCTCCCGCGGGCCGTACCAGCGCCAGACCCACCTCCGCCGCCAGCGCCGCGCTGTGCAGGCTCGCGTTCGCCAGCATGCCCGCCGGGCCCACCCAGTCGCCAGCGAGGAACAGCCCTGGCCGCTCCACCGCCTCCACCGGGGCGCGCGCCGCGTAGCCGCCGCCCGCCGCCGGGACCAGCGCCGGCGTCACCAGCAGGTGCGGCAGGAAGCGCCGGTGCCGCACGACGTTCCGCCATCCCGGCTGGGCGAGGTCCAGCAGTTCCTCCAACTCGCGCTCCAGCGCGGCCGCGTCGGCGCGCTCGCCCGGCCGCAGGTAGCGCGCCAACTGCATCATCACCTCGCCCTCCGGCGCCACCCCCTTCGCGAGGTCCGACTGCACGGAGAAGTACAGCGGCCGGTCCACGCCCAGCACGAACCGGAGGTCCGGCGCCGGGAGCCGGGAGAGCCCCAGGTCCATCGCCGCCACGTGGACCGGGATGGCCGCCTCGGCGTGGCGCCGCAGCTCCTCGGACGGGAAGAGCGCCGCCGCGGCCTGGGGAGGCATCGCCAGCACCACTGCGCGCGCCTCCAGCGCGTCCGCTCCATCCAACTCCACGCGCCAGCCGCTGGAGGAGGGCCGCACCTGCCGGACCACCGTGCCCGTCCGGAGCTGCGCGCCGAAGCTCTCCGCCGCGCCCAGCACCGCGTCCACCAGCGCCCCCCATCCACCGTCCAGGTAGCGCACGCCGCGGCCGGCCACCTGGAAGTTCTCCAGCGCCGCGCCCGCGCTCAGCAGGTCCGGCGCGTGCGTGTACGAGCTGAGCCGGAGCACGGCGGTCAGCAGCTCCACCACCGCGGGGTCCTTCGCGTGCCGCCGCACCCACGCCTCCGCCGTCTCCGAGGCCGGCGCCCGCGCGTCCACCCGCTGCGCCGCCACCAGCGCCCGCATGGCCTCGAAGCGGCCGCGCGCCGAGAGCATCGAGGTGGTGAGCAGCGAGCCCAGCCCGGTGGGCAGCCGGTGCACCTTCCCCTGGTACAGCAGGTGGTTCCGCCGCAGGTTGGGGTTGCCGCCCGGCACCGCCACGCCCAGCGCCCGCAGCGCGTCCATGCCCGGCCCGTGCACGTACAGGGCATGCGGGCCCAGGTTGAAGGTGAAGCCGCTCTTCGCGTCGCTCTGCGCGCGGCCACCCAGCGCCGAGGCTCGCTCCAACAGCGCCACCCGGGCGCCTCCGCGCGCCAGCAGCCCTGCGCAGGTGAGCCCCGCCAGCCCACCTCCCACCACCACCACGTCCGGTGACATCCGCGTCATCGTGCTCCCTCCGGAACGTTCCACGACCGGGGGCCGCAAAAGGTTACGCGAATGGGCCGCTCTGCGGCCCCGGGCCTCCGGCCCTACCGGGTGGCCTGACCTCGGGCAAGACGAAGACCCAGGTAGCCGCTCGTGAGGGATGGCTCGTACGCGTCGCGGCACGCCGCGCGGACGTACCTGGCGTGGCTGAGCCAGGAACCGCCTCGAACGACCCGGAGGGAGCCCGCCTCCGGTCCTCTCGGGTCGATTGCCCCGTCAGGTTGATCGTCACCCCACCAATCGCTACACCACTCGCACACGTTCCCCAGCATGTCGAAGAGCCCGTTCGGATTGGCCGCTTTCATCGCGACCGGATGCGTCCCCCCTCCGCTGTTACCTTCGTACCAGGCGATTCCATCCAGCCCCGGCACATCCTCATTCTTCCGAATCTCGAAGTCTCCCAGCCACGTCATCCCGGACGTTCCTGCTCGGCAACCGAGCTCCCACTCCGCCTCCGTCGGTAGCCGTGCCTCCAGCCCTTCCACCATTCCGTTGAGACGCGCCAGGAACCGCTGACAGTCCTCCCAGTTCACCCCCTCCACCGGCCGGTCAGGGCTCCGGAACCGGCTCGGGTTCTCTCCCATCACCGCCTCCCAC
>DATBSS010000511.1:0-5147 GCA_036559665.1 Myxococcaceae bacterium | reverse complement strand
CCCGGGTCAGACCTCTCGATGCGCACGGGGCGGGTGTTGGGGATCGCGGCTGGAGTTGTCGCGCTGGTTGCTCTCGCGGCGGCCGGAGGCGCGGTCTACTGGCGCCACCTGCAACGGCGGATCGCCTACGCGCCCTTCGGCACCAGCCTCTGCGAGTCCGACTGGGACTGCCCGGGCCCGCTCTATTGCAAGGAGATGAAGCTGGCATCCGAAGGCGCGGTGCGCATGGGCCGCCTGTGCCGCGTGCGCGGTATCGGGAGGGAAGGGGAAGCCTGCCGCTCCAACACGCACGATCTGCGCGAGGCGTGCATCGAGGCGCTCCGCTGCAACTACGGCGTCTGCGGGCGAGGATGCGATCCGTCCGTGCCGGATTCGTGTCCGGCCGGGATGCGATGCCGTGACGAAGCCGAACCGCCTTCGTGTGTCCCGTCATGCCGTGGGGCAGCCGACTGCCCCGCTGGAACCGAGTGCGCGTGGGTGGACGCCGACTTCGCGATCTGCGTCGGCGCCCGTGGCGAGCGCTGCGACGTTCATCCCTGCAAGCCGGGGATGGTGTGCCGCAGCCTGTTCCTGCCAATCCCTCAGAGCCCGATCGTAGAGACCCGGTGCGCGCTCCCGTGCTCGAAGCAGTCGCCGTGCCCGGACGGGCAGTTCTGTGATGAAGGGGAGTGCGCCATCCCCTGCCGGGCAGGCTCACAGGACTGCCCTCCAGCCATGGTGTGCTCAGAAGCGCTCTACCCTCGGGCGGAGTGGCGGTGCTGGCCGGAAGGGCACCCATTGCCCATGTACCGGCAGCGTGGCGCCGAGCTTCCCGCTTTGCCGATCGAGCACCGGAAAGGCAAGCGGACGTGGTTCGAGGTGCCGGGTCAGTAGCGGTTATCGGTGAAAAGGCAGTCGTAGAGCGTCGCCGTGCCGAAGACCCGGTTGAAGGCGATCACGTGCGGCGCGATCGCGAGGCCGACCTCGGGTGGCATGTGCTCGTAACCGAACGCGCGTTCGATCTCGGTGGCGAAACCACGGAAGTACGCCTCCTCGATCACCATTGGCTGGTACCGTACGGATGAGCTTCGCGCATCGCGCGGGAGTATCGTCTCGCAGAAAAGGAAGTAATACGGCACCAGGATGCTGGCGAGACCAACGACGATGTGGAGGAGCCCATTCGGCGACGGCGGCAGCAACAGGCGGCCGTAGTAGCAGACCTCCCTGTTGCCCGGGTGATGCAGGTGAGTTGCGTCCTCGACCGTGCATTCCGGAAATCGGGAGGCCAATCCGTCGAGCACCCGTTGCCACGTTGGGTCGAATTGCCGGGACGCGTCGATCGCCGCCTGTTTGCGCTGATGCTCGGGGCTGGACCAATAGGCCGGATTCTCGTCCCAAATCCCGACCGGGTAATGGCGATAGACGATGGCGATGAGCTCCTCGAAGGTGTGTTTCATCAGCATTGGTTCACGATGGCTCCGAGCTGCATCACCCGGAACCCTGCCTGCAGCGTCTTCCTGAGCAGGATACAGTAATCCTCGCCAAGCCAAGCAGGCCGGTTGTGGATTGTTGCATCAGCCGACTCGGTGGTGAGCACCGCCGTGATCCTCGCGGCGAGCCCGGCTGAGATCGGGCCATCCACCGTCGTCGCCAGCGGCATGCCGACCTTGATTCCACACTTCCATCGATGTGGCCTCGGGAAGAATTCGCGATCATCGACGAACGTCACGTGCGCGCACGCCTCCTGCCACCCACCAACCTTGCTCCCTTTCAACGGAACCGTCTGGGCGAACTTCCAGAGCTCCGGGTCGAACCCCGGCGAGTCGAGCGAGCACGCGAGGAGCGGTAGGAGGAGCAGCACCTCCCGGAGGCAGCGAGATTCCGGCATGCGGGCGGCGCAGCGTACCAATCGCCGCCAATGCCGGATGGGATCCGATTCCTCCTGGACGTCCAGCCGGCCGCTCCCGTTGCCGTGACGCACCAACTCGCGTAACGCTGCCGGACAGCATGGCGAACGCGGATCTCGAGCGCGCCTTCGGCCGGTGGACGCTGGCCGTGGCGGTGGCGGCGGGCCTCACGGTGGTGGCGCTGCCGCCGCTCTTCTTCTGGCTGGGCGCCGTCCGCCCGGAGACCGTCCTGGAGCCGCGCGCGATGTGGGCGGCCACCGCGGCCACCGGCGCGCTGGGGCTGCTGGTGTGCCTGCTGGTCTACGCCGTCCCCCGCGGCGCCGCCCGCCGCGAGCACCGCGACCTCACCTCCGCCGTGGCCGAGCTGCGCCAGACGGAGGCCAGGCTGCAGAAGATGAACGACGAGCTCTCCACCTGGATGGCCTCCGCGTTGGGCAAGGTCCGCGACCTCTCCGAACGCGTGGTCCAGGGCCAGGAAGCGGAGCGCGAGCGCATCGCCCGCGACCTCCACGACGTCGTCGGCCAGGCCCTCGCCGCGCTGACGCTCGATCTGGAGCTGGTGCGCAAGCAGCCCGCCGAGACCGGCACCCACTTGAAGCGCGCGCTCGCCACCACCCAGTACGCCATCCAGGAGCTCCGGCGCGTCGTCTACGACATGCGCCCGCCCGAGCTGTCCGCCGGGGCCGACGTGGCGGAGGTGCTGCGCAACTACGCCGAGCGCTTCGAGGTCCGCACCGGCCTGCCCACCTCCTTCCGCTGCCAAGGCGACAAGATCCGCTCCGAGGAGGTGGCCACCGTGCTCCTGCGCGTGCTCCAGGAGGCGCTCACCAACATCAGCCGGCACGCGCGCGCCAGCGAGGTGGGCATCGCGCTCTCCATGGAGAAGGAGAAGGTGCTGATGGTGGTGACCGACGACGGCGCCGGCTTCGACCAGCGCGTCCCCCGCGCCGGCGCGGGACTCAAGAGCATCGAGGAGCGCTGCGCGCTGGTGGGCGGATCCGTTGAAGTACACTCCGCGCCGATGAACGGGACCCGCCTCAAGGTTTCGCTCCCGCTCACCGGGAAGGCGGCATGAGCGAAGGGCCGAAGATCTCCATCCTCCTCGTCGAGGACCACCAGGTGGTGCGGGAGGGGATCCGTTCGCTGCTCACCGTCGAGCCGGACTTCGAGGTGGTGGGGGAGGCCTCGGACGGCGCCCAGGCGGTGGGCATGGCCGAGGAGAAGGGCCCCCAGGTGGTGGTGATGGACATCAGCCTCAAGGGGATGGACGGCATCGAAGCCACCAAGCGCGTCCTCAAGGCCCGCCCCCAGACCCAGGTGATCATCCTCACCATGCACGACGACGCCGCCACCGTGGACCGGGCGCTGCGCGCCGGCGCGCGCGGGTACGTCCTCAAGGGGTCCGGCATCCACTCGCTGGTGGCCGCCATCCGGTCGGTCAGCCGCGGCGAGGCGTTCCTCTCCCCGGACGTCTCCCACTACGTGCTCCGCGGCTACCTCCGCCAGGACGACGAGGAGGTGGACCCCCTCTCCGAACGCGAGCGCCAGGTGCTGGCCCTGATCGCCGAAGGCTTCACCGGCCGGGAGATCGCCGAGAAGCTGGGCCTCAAGCCCAAGACGGTGGAGAACCACCGCGCCCGCATCATGGAGAAGCTGGACATCCACACCACCGCAGGACTGGTCCGCTACGCCCTCCAGAAGGACCTGTCCGCCTAGCCCTGCTCCACCATCTTCATCGCCGCTTCGCAGACCGCCAGCACGTCCGCCACCTGGAACGGCTTGATGACGTACTCGCGCATGCCCTCGCGCTCGGCGGCGGCGGTGGCCTCCCGGCCGGGCGCGGAGGCGATCAGGATGCTCTGGATCTGCGGCTGGAGCGCCCGCGCCCGCATGTGCAGGTCGACGCCGTCCACGCCGGACGCCGACCGCTCGGCGATGATCAGGTGCGCCGGCTGCCGCCGCAGCTCCTCCAGCGCCTGCTCCGCGGTCTCGAAGGGCAGCACCTGGTAGCCCTCGCGGGAAAGCACGGACACCAGCAGCACGCGCACGCTGTTCTCGTCGTCCACGACGAGGATGCGCCGCCGGCTCCGGTCCGTCCCTGACGCCATCTGACTACCTCGAAGTACAGCCGGCCCTTCCCATTGCCTCGTGGTCCTGGGTGAAATACCCCAACCATCGCCCCCGGCCTGGGAGATTCCACTCTACAGCGTTGGGCGGTGACCTGAGAGAAGGCCCGCATGATCGGGTCCCCCGACTCGCTTGCCACCCGCCGCCACACCCCCGTGCCCACGCTCCGTCCCACGGTGGCGCAGCTGGAGTCGGCGCGCGACCTGGCCCGGGAGGCGGGCGATTCGCTGGGCCAGGGCGCGGAGCTCCTCCTCTTCGCCCACGCGCCGGCCGGCACCCAGGTGGAGGGCCACGCGGGGGCGGGGCTGACGCTGCACTCGCGCAGCGGGGAGCTGCTGCTGGACCTGGGGGAGAACGGTGTCTCCGACGAGCTGGGGAGCTGGGCGGGCCTCAACGTGGAGATGGCGCCGGGCAGCTACCGCCTGCGCGCCGCCGGCGGGCCGGAGGGCCCCACCGAGCTGATGCTGACGGTGTCCGCGGACCACCACACCCACGTCCTCGTCCCGCGCCGGATGGACGCGCGCTTCGGCGGCGCCGCGTTCCTGCAGGGCGCGCAGGTGCTGCTGGGCAAGCTGGGCGACGGGTTCAACCACGACCGCCCGGAGCTGGACCTGGCCTGGCGCATCATCTCCGCGCTGGGGCGCCCGCAGCGGCACGACTGGAAGACGATCTCCGAGGTCTTCCGCGCCTCGCTGGACAGCCCGCTGCTGGCGCTCTACGGCGCCCACGCGCTGCTGGAGCTGCTCCGCACCGACGGGAAGGAGCGCGCCGAGGACACCCTGGCGCTGCTGGAGGAGGCGCTGATCCGCTGCCTGGAGCGGCTGGGCCCGCTCCCGGACGTGCTGGCGGTGCTGATGGGCCTGCGGCTGCAGGACGCCCTCGACCCGCGGATGCTCAAGCGGATGGAGCAGGCCAGCGGCCTGGCCGGCCCTTCGGAGGTGCGGGTGTGGGAGCGGCCGGAGGGCTGGACCGCGCCGCCCATGCTCTACGCGAGCTGGCGGGTGGTGGTGGAGAGCTGCATCCAGAGCCCGCGGCTGGTGCGGTCCGGGTCGCTCCTGGACCAGGTCGCCGAACAGGTGCTGCTGGACGGCCCCTGGCTGTGCTGGCGCGTGTCCTCCCGGCCGGCCCGGGTGG
>DATBSS010000510.1:0-13638 GCA_036559665.1 Myxococcaceae bacterium | reverse complement strand
GTTCGCGTCCAGGCCGTAGTCCACGCGCGCGCCGCCCGCCGCGCAGTTGGCCCCGGCCGCCTCCGCCGCGGTGGCGGTGAGCGAATTCTGCCCGTTCGTCCCGTTCGTCCCGTTCGTTCCCGCCGCTCCGGTCGCGCCCGTCGCTCCCGTCGCGCCGGTATTGCCCTGGATGCCCTGCGGGCCCTGCGCGCCGTTGCAGACGAACCTCCGAAGAGAGGCGTTCACCTCGGCGGCGTCGAGCACCCCATTGCCGTTCGCGTCCAGGCCGTAGTCCACGCGCGCGCCGCCCGTGGCGCAGTTGGCGCCAGCCGGCTCCGCCGCGGTGGCGGTGAGCGAATTCTGTCCGTTCGTCCCGTTCGTGCCATTCGTCCCGTTGGTGCCCGGCGCGCCCGTCGCTCCGGTCGCGCCCTGGATGCCCTGCGGGCCCTGCGCGCCGTTGCAGACGAAGCGGCGGAGCGACGCGTTCACCTCGGCGGCATCGAGCACCCCGTTCCCGTTCGCGTCCAGGCCGTAGTCCACGCGCGCGCCGCCCGTGGCGCAGTTGGCCCCGGCCGGCTCCGCCGCGGTGGCGGTGAGCGAATCCTGCCCATTCGTACCGTTCGTGCCCGGTGCGCCCGTCGCTCCCGTCGCGCCGGTATTGCCCTGGATGCCCTGCGGGCCCACGGGACCGGCGCAGAGGTACTGCGTGCGGAGCGGATCCACCTCCAATGGCTCGAGGATGCCGTTGCCGTTCGCGTCCAGGCCGAAGTCGACCTTGACGCCGCCGGTCGCGCAGTTGAGGCCAGGAGCTTCCGTGGTACCGAGCGTCAGCGAATTCTTCCCGTCCAGACCGCTCGGGCCGATGGGGCCCTGTGGACCGGTGGCGCCGTCGTTGCCGGTGGCGCCGATCGACCCCATCGGTCCGAGGTCCCCCTTGTCGCCTTTACAGGCGGCGAGGGCGAGGGCGAGCACGGCGAGCAGCGCCATGCGCCGCGGGGCGGGTTCGAAGCTCCGGTTCATGGGTGTCCTTTGTGGGAAGGGTTTGGGGAAGGGAAGATCCATCGTACCTGATCAGAGTAGCAGCGACTCCGGGGTAGGCATGGTGGAGATGATGAGGTAGCCCGCTGCGCCCGCGCCCGCCGCGGGGGTCGCCGTCGTGGCTCCCGCGCCGCCGTTCCCGGCGCACGCGCCGCCGCCGCCGCCCGAGACGAGGGTGGCGCTCGCGCCCGCGGTCGTGCCCGCGGTGCCGGCGGTCGTGGAGGTCGTCCCGCTGATCGAAGGCGCCTGGGAGGAGAGCAGGTGGATGATGCCGCCGCCGCCACCGCCTCCGCCGCCTTCGGCATTGCCGGCGTTCCCGTCGAACCCGCTCGATCCGTTGCCGCCGTGGGCGCGGAGGGCGCCGAGGATCTGTACCTGCGTCTTGCCCATGAGGACGATCAGGCCGCCGCCACCGCCTCCGCCGCCGGGGACGCCGACCGTCCCGCTGGCCGGGTTGGCGCTGTCGGCGCCGTTGGCGTTGATGGACCCGGTGGAGGACTGGATGATGGCGCCCCGGGCGTAGATGGCGAACGAGCCGCCGCCCTCGCCTCCAGTGCAGGTCGCGTTGCGGGCGCCCGCGCCGCCGCCGTAGACGGGCATCCGCACCAGGTGCGAGGCCGCCAGCCGGGTGATGCCCAGGCCCTGCGTGGGCTGCGTCGCGGCGCCGAACGCCACCCCCGGGGGAGGCCGGAACTGCCCGTTGTCGGTGGTGCCGGGGAGCACGTTGATCGTCCCGGCGATGCCCACGTTGCCGGTGGCGCGGATGATGGTGCCACTGGAGACGGTCAAGGTGACGCCGTTGCCGACGAAGAAGTCGGTGAACTGGAGGTTCCCGCCGGGGAACGAGGTGCTCCAGTCGGTGTTGGTGGTGATGTTCATCGCCAAGGCCGAACCGTCCCCGTAGGCGCCCAGCGTTCCCGGGGTCCCCTGCGGGCCGGTCGAACCCGTCGCCCCCGTGGCACCCGTTGCGCCGGTCGAACCCGTCGCGCCCTGCTGTCCCTGCGAACCCTGGGCGCCCTGGGCGCCCTGGGCGCCGTTGCAGAGGTACTGCGTGAGCGAGGCGTTCACCTCGGTGGCCTCGAGGACCCCGCTGCCGTCCGCGTCGAGGCCGAAGTCGACGCGCGCGCCGCCGGTCGCGCAGTTGGCGCCGGCCGGCTCCACGGCGGTGGCGCTGAGCGCATGCTTCCCGCCCGGGCCCGCACTGCCCTGCGGTCCGGTGGCGCCGATGTCTCCGCCGGCGCCGGGCAGCCCTTGAGGTCCGATGTCCCCCTTGTCGCCCTTGCAGGCGGCGAGCGCGAGGGCCAGCACGGCGAGCAGCGCCAGGCGCCGCGGGGTGGATTCGAAGCTCCGGTTCATGGGTGTCCTTTGAGGCAGGGGTGAACGCCAGGGCAAAGCAACATCCGTGCAGCCGCGACGCCACACGGTCCCCCTGGAAAAATAGGGGATTGGAGCGTACCTCCGACCGGGTGCGTTGGGTCGCGACGCGTCGCGCGTTCGGGTTCGACGCGCCGGGGAGGCGTGCTCGGGCCGGCTCGCCTACACGCTCTCCAGGAAGCTCACCGCGCCCGTCTCCAACTCGTACTCCGCGCCGACCACCGCCACCCGCCCGGCGACCACCAGATCCTCCAGGATCCGGCTCCCGTGGCGGAGCTGGTCCACGGACGCGCGCACGTTGGCGCGGGTCGCCTCGCGGAGGATCTGCTCCGTATCGCCGGGCCGCACCAGCCCCTGGATGTGGGGGGCGATCCGGTCGGTGATCGCCCGGATGTTCTTCGACTCCGGGCCGTGGCCGGTCTGGAGCTCGTTCACGGTGGCGGAGATCGCGCCGCAGCGGGTGTGGCCCATCACGACCACCAGGCGGGTGCCGAACGCGGAGGCGGCGAATTCGATGGAGCCGATCACCGAGGGCGCGACCACGTTTCCGGCGATGCGGACGACGAACAGCTCGCCGAAGCCCTGGTCGAAGAGGATCTCCACCGGCGTCCTCGAATCCGAACACCCCAGGACGATGGCGAACGGGCGCTGCGCCTGGTCGGCCTGGCTCGCGTTCCACGCGCGCGCGCGTGACTCCGCGGACGTGTCCCGGAAGCGGCGATTGCCATCCACCAGCCGCTGCAAGGCCTGCGGCGGGGAGAGCGAGGTCGGGTCCCAGGTGGGCATGCCCGGGCTTCTACCTCACCCAAGCCCGCAAAGGCCGAAGAGGCACCGGAGGAGCACTGTCCGGAGCCTCTTCGGGAGTCATCCTTTCAGGGAAAGTCATCCTCTCCAGTGTGACGACTCGGAACCCTCTGTTCCTAAAGACACAGCCAGCCGGGAAAGGTCGCAACGTGGCCGGATTCCGGGGATCTAGAGAGGCACGGAGCCCCGGCGGGCATCGCTGTTGGGGTAGAGCCCGGCCTGCTTGAAGCGCTTCACCAGCGCCACCGGGGAGAAGCGCAGGACCCAGTCCATCTCCTGCCTGGTGATGCCGATGGCGCGCAGGATGCTGTAGTGGCGGGGGCCGATCTTGGTGGTGGAGAAGCGCTCGAAGATCACGCCCACCAGCGGGGTGCCCGGCGGGAGGATGCGGCTCAGCCCGACGCTGTGCCCCTGGTCCAGCTCGTCGTCGAAGGAGAGGCGCCCGAGCGCGCTGAGGATGGCCTGCGCCCACTGCGGGTCGTTGGTGGTGAGCAGGATCTCGAACGGGCCCACGGGGGAAGGGCGCTGCGCGCAGTAGCAGGCCAGCTCGCAGGTGACGTAGGTGACGAAGTGGTTGCGCCGGTCGCGGCCCACGGTCGCCACGTTCACCGGGCCGCCGTCGGAGAAGGGGACCTGCGGCGTGAGTTGGGTGGTGTCCAGCGGGCCGTACGCTTGCTCCACCGGCGCCAGGAGCTGGGTGTAGAACGCGGGGAAGTTGGTGATCTCCGGCCAGGTCCGGAACTGGGCCTGGATCTGCCGCGTGCGTCGCTGCTGGTCGTCGGGCCTGGGCATCCTCGTCGGGAGACGTCTAGGGGCCGCCGCCGTTGGGTGGCTTCGGCTTGGGGGGAGTGCCGTCCTGGGCGGGGGCGTGCTGCGGCGCCGGCGCCGGGTGGGCCGCCTGCGGGGCCTGAGGCGTGGGGGCCTGCGGGAACGAGCCGGTGGAGCGCCTGGGCGGGTTCGACGCCACGCCCGGGGTTGGGGCCAGCGGGCGACCCTGCATGGAATGCGGGGGCTGGGCTCCTGGCGAGGGTGCCTGGGCCTGCGCGGCCTTCAGCGTGGATTCGGCTTCCGCGACGGTCATGATCGGGAAGGGGGAGGCGGCCCGGCGCCGGGCGGCCGCGCTCGCGCCGGGGGAGGGGGCGAGGGCGGGGTCCGGAGGCGTGGCCTGGGGGAAGGAGCCGGTGGACCGGCGGGGAGGCGCCGCCGGCGGTGGCGGTGGCATGGGAGCGCGCGGCGGAGCCGGGGGTTCGTTCAACCCGGAGAAGGAGGAGTCCAGCGGCTGGTCGGCGCCGGACCCGGCAAGCTGCGGAGTGGCGCTGGAGAGCTCAGCCCATTCGGAGAAGGCGTCGTCGAGCGAGAGGTCGGATTCCGTGGCGGTGATGACCGGGATCGACGGCGGCGCCGCGGCGGGCGCCGGGGCCTCGGGAGCGGAGGACATGGGGGTCCACTCCAGCGGGAGCGCCTCCATGGCCTTGTCTTCCGATGATGGGGCCGGCGAGGGCGAGCCACTCACGTGGGGCGGCGGCCCATGACCTGCCCCTGGTCCGGGCGTCGGTTCCGGCGTGACCTGCGGGAGGGGCCCCGGGGTCGGCCGTCGCGCGGGGCTGGCGGGAAGAGCGACCTGTGGCGTGGCACGCGAGAGGCCGCTCGGCGGGCGGTGCATTGCGTCGCCAGTTCCCGGCGCGGCGGGTCCGCGCGGCGCGGTCTGCGGCAACCCGCCCGGCGGGCGGTGCACCACATCGCCAACTCCGGACGCGACTGCGCCTGGGATCGCTCCATGCGGCGCAGCCTGCGGAGCGCCACCTGGCGGCCGATGCATCGGGTCGCCAACTCCTGGCGCAGCTCCATGCGGCGCGGCCTGCGAAACTCCACCCGGTGGCCGATGCGGCGCCTCGCCTGGCGCGGCGCCCGGGACATGCGGAAGGGGACGCGGAGTCGGTCGCCGCATGGCGCCGGTTCCCGGCACCGGCGTGACTGACCCTGGCACGGCCCCCGGCGACGAGAGCTGTGGAGACAACCCGCTGGGACGGCGCGCTCCGAGCCCAGGCGCTCCCTCCGCCGGACTCCGCGGGGCCGCGGTGGTTCGAGGCGCCGGGGCATCCTCCGGTGTGCCCATGGGCACCCGTCCGGTCGGCCGCGGCGCGCCGCTCCCTGGAGCGCCCGTGAGGGAGCCCGGATCCACCGCCGGCTCCGGCGTGATCTGCGGGTACGACCCCGTCCGCCGCGGCGGCCCGCTGGCCGTGGCCGGTGCCGCCGGACCCTCGGCAGAGGGCGGCGTGATCTGCGGAAACGACCCCGTTGGCCGCCTCGGCGCTCCAGCCGGAGCCGCCCCCGCAGCCGGAGCCCCCTGCGCCGGCGTCGCCGGATCCTCGGAGGCCGGCGTGATCTGCGGGAACGACCCCGTCGGCCGCCTCGGCGCTCCACCTGGCCCCGGCCCGGCGGGCGCCCCATGCACCGGCGCCCGGGGCGCGCCACCTGCATCGGTGAGGCGGGCCGGCACTCCGACCGAAGGCGTCGACACTCTCGCGGAGGCCGGCGCCTTGTGCCTGGGCGCCACGGATCCAGGCATCTGCGGATCGTCCGTCGCGGGCGCGGCCGGTGCTCCAGCCGCCGGAATGGGCGCGGACGGCGTCACCGGAGACCGCCCGCTCGTGCCCGGCGCGACCGCGGCCGCCCGCTGCTGCCGCGCCTCCAGCACCGTCGCCGGGATCGGGATCGACGGCGTGATCGGCGATCGCGTCGAGCTGGCCGGGGGCTTCCCAGGTGCCGGAGCCGGTGGTCCCGCGGGCGGCGCCGGCGCCGCATGCCGAGCCACCAGCGGCACCGCCGCGATCGCCGCGAGCGGCGGATTGACCTCGATCCCGGTGCCACTCCCGGTCTCCGGCGGAGGAGGCGCCCCCGCCTCCAGCCTCGTCCGGAGCGACTGCTTGAACTCGTTGAGCGCGATCACCAGCTCCTCTTGCGCGCGCTCCACGGACCTCCGCATGAGGTTCGCCTTGACCCGATCCGGCAGCAACCGCGCCGGCGCGTGCCCGCCGAACCCGACCAGGTCCACCCGCAGGCTGATCGCCTCCAGCAGGTCCGACAGGTCTGACTCGGGCCCCGCGACCAGCACTACGTCCGGCGGCAGCGGCATCAGCTTCTCCGCCAGCGGATGCCAGTCGAACTGCGGCCCCGTCTCGATGACCACCACCTCCGCCGTCAGCACCTCGGGGGCCCTGGGCTCCGCGCGCTGCGCGACCACGCCCCCTTTCACGAGCGCGTCCACCGTCCGCTCGGTGCCCACCACCATCACCGTCCCGCCGCCGCCGTCGCGAATGGCGTGCTCGTACTTCGCGAACTTCGTGTCCAGCTTCCGCCACACCGCCTCCGGAGCGTCCTTCCCCTGCCCCAGCAGCGCCGCCGCCTGCCGCGCCACGTCCTTGGACGAGATCTGCGACCGGCTCCGGTCCAGCCGCCGCTGGAGCGCGGCCCGCACCTTGGCGCGCACCACCTTGAGGTCGTCGAACGGCTTGACCAGGTAGTCCGATGCCCCGGCGGCGAACGCGGAGATCAGCGACTCGCTGCTGGCGTAGCCGGTGATCATCACCGCCTCGATCATCGGCCGCACCGCCCTCGCCTCGGCGATCAGCTCGATGCCGCCCATCCCGGGCAGGTTCTTGTCGGTGATCAGCAGCTCGAACCGCTGCTGCTTGATCAGCTCCAGCCCCTGCTCGGCGTCCTCCGCCACGGAGACCACCATGTCCTGCTCGCGCGCCAGCAGCCGCTTGAAGACGTCGCGCACCACCGGCTCGTCGTCGACGATGAGCACGTTCGACGCGAGCGTCTCCGGCTCGGTCGGCCGAGGCTTCTCCTCCTCCGTTTCGAATGGCAGGTCGGACATCAGATTACCTAGGATGACACGCGCGGCGACCTGGACTTCCCTTCCTCCGAGGGCTCTTCAATTGTCGCCCAAATCGAGGGCGAGATGACGGTCGCGAGGACAGAAGCCACCGGGCGAGGCGAATTGGATCCGCGGATCCTCGCATTCACCACCTCCCTGCCGGTGGACCAGGCCCTGTACGCGGCGGACATCGCCGGTAGCTTGGCACATGTCCGCATGTTGGAGGATTGCCAGATCCTCGATTCTCCGGACGCCCAGGCCATCCGGAGGGGGCTGGTCTCGATCTACGAGGAGGCCACCTCCGGGTCGTACCCCTGGCCCCAGGAGGAGGACATCCACATGGCCGTGGAGTCGGAGCTGCGCCGCCGCATCGGCGAGCCCGCCGCCCGGCTTCACACCGCGAGGAGCCGGAACGACCAGATCGCGCTGGACGCCCGCCTCTTCCTCCGCGAGCAGTGCGCGCCCCTCCTCGAGCGGCTCGGCGCGGCGCTGGAGGTCCTCATCGCCCGCGCCCGCGGCCCCGAGGGCCAGTGGCTGCTCCCGGCGTTCACGCACCGGCAGCGCGCCCAGCCGATCACCGTGGCGTACCTGCTCTCCGCGTACGGGCAGATGCTGGCGCGGGACGGGCGGCGCTTCCTAGAGGTGCTGGACGCCCTGGACGAGTGCCCGCTGGGGGTGGGGGCGATCTCCGGGACCTCGCTGAGGACGGACCGGGGCCGCACGGCGAAGTACCTCCAGTTCTCCCGCGTCACCGCCAACGGCCTGGACACGGTGGGCGACCGGGACTTCGCGCTGGACTTCACCTACGCGTGCGCGCGGGCGCTGATGCACCTGTCGCGGGTGAGCACGGACCTGGTGGACTTCTCCAGCCAGGAGTTCGGGTTCGTGAAGCTGGACGATTCGATCAGCTTCGGCTCGTCGATGATGCCGCAGAAGAAGAACCCCGACGTGTTCGAGCTGCTGCGCGGGAAGTCCTCGCGCGCCCTGGGCCACCTCACCGCGCTCTTCGCCACGCTCAAGGGCCTGCCCGTCGGCTACATGCGCGACCTGCAGGAGGACAAGAGCTACATCGAGACGGCGGCGCTGGCGCTGGATTGCCTGGGGGCCTTCGCCATCGGATTGACGGGCGTGCGCTTCGTGCGCGAGCGGATGGAGGCGGCGTTGGCGGATGGGATGACGCTGGCCACGGACATGGCGGAGCAGATGGTGGCGGGGGGCACCGCCTTCCGGGATGCCTACCGCGCCGTGGGGGCGCGCGTGCAGGAGGCGCTGGCGCGCGGAGTCCCGCTCACCGAGACGGCCGGCGGCGGCGGTTTCACGGCGCGAGCGGCGGTGGACGCCAAGGCGGTCCAGGGAGGCACCGCGCCCGCTTCGACGGACGCGCAGCTCGCCGCGCTGGAGGAGACCGCCCGAGCCTTGCGCGCCCGGGCCGCGCAGGTGCCCAGGTTGAAGGGGCTGCTCGAAGCGCTGCGCTGAGCGCCGGCGCCGTTTTCATGGCCCCACCTGTTGCGCCGCATCCTCACGGACCCGTTCGTCCAGCCAGAGCACCGCCTCCCGCTCGGTCGCGAAGAGGCGATATTTCTTGTTCCCGCTGACGCGCATCGCGAAGTTGGCGGTGACGCGAACCAGGGGCCTGGTGACAACCACCGCCACCCAGACGGTACGGGCGTTGCCGCGCCGGATGAACGAGTTGCGTCCTTCGGACGTGATGTGCTCGATCTCGAGCGTGACGGCGAGCGTGGGAAGCTCGTGGAACGGCCCGCCGGGCTCGACTTGCTTCAGCCAGGACTCCCCATCCTCCTTGCCGATCGTCCCGAAGCAATCCATGCGGGCGGCCCAGTCCCCGGACGGAAGCTGGAAGGTGCTGACCCGGATCGGCACGGGAGGAAGCTTACCCGGTGCGCGCCAGCCCTTCCGGGCGCCTTGACCAGGTCAGCCGGGCGGGGTCAGCACCCACCATCCACCAGGCTGCCGGGCGCGCACGGAACGCAATCGTACCGCTGGTCGGCAGCCACGTACTGGCAGTGCTCGCCACAGCACGTGGTGCGCGAGTTGTCGGGGTTCGGCGGACATTGGTAGCAGCGGGCGCACTGGCTATTCACGCAGCCGCCGTTGAAGCCCTGGGCGATGCAGTTGTTCGCGCACGTCCCGCAGTGCGTGGGCGTGAGCGTCACGTCCGTCTCGCAGCCGTCGAGGCCGCCGTTGCAGTCTCCATAGCCGGCGTTGCAGGCGTAGGTGCACGCGTTCGGCCCCGCGCACCCGGTGGGCGCTCCGCCGTTCACCCCTGGGCTCGCGCACGCGCCCCGCAGCCTCCGCTATTTCATGACCACGCAAACTTTCTTGATCATGAAAGTGTTCGTTGTTAGCTTCGTGGGGCATGAAACCTTCGCGGTCGCAACCATGACCCCTCTTCACCCCAATCCTTCCGGACACTTCCGCGGGCTCATCGAGTTGCTCTTTCAGCAGCTCGGGAAGGAATTCCTGACGGAAGGCTGGTCGGTGCGGCGGGAGGTACCGGGGGGGCCTCCAGGGCATCGAGCGGATTTCGTACTCGAACGGGGTAGCGCCCGCTATGTGGCCGAGCTGCGCATCGGGCGCGAGGCCCGCCGACCGGAGTTGCCGGCGCTCCTGGCGGACGCGTACGTGAGGGCTCAAGCGGGGGCCGTCGACCACGACGCTCGACCGCTGGCGATCGTGGGCGCGCCGGCCATCTCCGATGCGTGGGCGGTGGAGCTGGGGGAACACGCCAACCGATATTTCCGGGGGGCGGCCTGGGGGCTCATCGACGGTCGCGGCAAGCTGGAGCTCCACGGACCGGGCCTGGATGCGATCCGGAGGCCTCCCCGCGCGACCAAGAAGTCGCCGCATGCCAGCGCCCATCCTGACGTGTTCTCCGACCTCGGGCAGTGGATGGCGAAGATCCTGCTCGCCCCCGAGCTCCCGGAACGCTTCCTCAGCGCACCGCGGGAGCACGTCTCCGGCCCCACTCAGCTGGCCTCCCTCGCGGGTGTGTCCGTCCCCAGCGCCTCGCGGTTTCTGCGCCGGCTCGAGCAATTGCAATTTCTCGATCGAAGCGAGGGCGTCCGCCTGGTCAGGCGCTCCCAGTTCCTCGCCGAGTGGCGTCGAGCGGTCCGCTTCGTTGGTTTCGAGCGGCCCTGCCGCTGGCTGCTGCCTTCTCAAGACTCACTCGCACAACTCGCTGGAACACTCCAGGACCGCGCCAGGAGCTCAGGGCCTGAAGGTGGTCGAGCCTGTCTCGGGCTCTTCGCGGCATGCGCGGGGCTGAACCTCGGATTCGTTCGCGGCGCTCCGGTGCATCTGTATCTGGAACAGGCATCCGATACCGCGCTCGAGCGACTCGGGCTCTCGGCCGCCATGGCGGGCGAACGGGTCGACGTCTTCGTGCGCGAACCGATGTACCCGGAGTCCCTCTTCCGCGCGGCCGTCATGGGAAATGGCGCGCCAGTGGCCGACGTCATCCAGTGCTGGCTCGATGTCGCCGACCATCCCGTGCGCGGCGCCGAGCAGGCGGAGCGGCTCTGGGAGCGCGTTCTCCAGCCTCACCTGGTGGAAGGGAAGCTTCGATGACGGCCGTCTCGGATCGCGAAGCGTTCGCCCGCGTCATCACCGCCCTGGAGCCGTATCTGGACGTGCTGGTCTTCGTGGGGGGGTGGGCACACCGCCTGTACCAGTTTCACGAGCTCTCGAACCCGATCGACTTCGAGCCGCTCGCTACCGATGACGCGGACCTCGCGGCGCCGCTGCGACTGGAAGTCCGCGCCAAGCCGATCGCCCAGCACCTGAGAGCCGCCGGCTTCACGGAGGAGCTCCGAGGTGACGACACCCCACCGATGAGCAGGTACCACCTCGGCGAGGAGGGCGCCGGCCTGTACGTGGAATTCCTCGCGCCCTTGCTCGGTGCTCCAAGGACTCGAACCGGGGCATCCCGAGATACAGCGGTGGTCGGAGGGGTCACCGCCCAGACGCTTCGTTACGTCGACCTTCTCCTCGAGGAGCCCTGGACGATCCAGCTGTCCGAGCAACTCGGGTTCCCGGTAGGAGTAGCGAGCGTCCAGATCCGGATTCCCAATCCGGCGAGCTTCATCGCGCAGAAGCTTCTGGTCCTCGGTCGGCGAACGCCAGAGAAACGGCCCAAGGATCTGCTGTACGTGCACGACACCCTGATGCTCTTCAGCGGGAAGATCGCGTCACTCCAAGCCTCGTGGCGCTTGGTGTCGGCCAGACAGCACTCCAACGTCACGAAGGACCTCCAATCGCAAATCGAGGCACGCTTCGACACGGTGGACGATCTGATCCGCGCCGCCTGCCGGATCGCCGTCGAGAGCGGCCGTCCTTCCCCACCGACACCAGAGCGGTTCGCCGCGGTGTGCAGGATGGCGGCACGCACTGTGTTCGCGCGGAGCGGATGAAGCTCCCGGCTCAGCACCCGCCATCGACGAGGCTGCCGGGCGCGCACGGGACGCAGTCGTACTGCTGGTCGGCGGCCACGTACTGGCAATGCTCGCCGCAGCACGTGGTGCGCGAGTTGTCGGGGTTTGGCGGGCACTGGTAGCAGCGGGCGCACTGGCTGTTCACGCAGCCGCCGTTGAAGCCCTGGGCGACGCAGTTGTTCGCGCACGTCCCGCAGTGCGTGGGCGTGAGCGTCACGTCCGTCTCGCAGCCGTCCAACCCCCCGTTGCAGTCTCCATAGCCGGCGTTGCAGGCGTAGGTGCACGCGTTCGGCCCAGCGCACCCGGTGGGCAGCCCGGCGTTCACCCCTGGATTCGCGCACGCCGCGCCGCATCCCCCGCAGTTGAGGACGTCGTACGCGCGGCAATCGCGGAGTCCGCAGTGCTGCGGGAAGCTCGGATTGCAGAACAGGTCGCACGCCCCGCCGTCACACACCCGCGTGCCGGAGGGCGCACCGGCGCATACCGCCGGGCACGTCCCGCAGTGGTCTGGGTCTGTCCGGAGGTTCACCTCGCACCCATCCAGCGTCCGCCCGTCGCACGCCCCGTATCCCGCCTTGCACGTCGCCCCGCAGACCCCCGCGTCGCAGCTCGGGTCGGCATTCAGCGGCGACCCGCACCGCGTGCCGCACGACCCGCACGCCGTCGTATCCGTCGCCAGGTTCGCGCACCGGGCACTGCCGTCCGGGCTGGCGCAGCAGGAGCTCCCCGCCGCGCATGGGCTGGCCGCCGTTCCGCACACGCACTGCGTCCCCGAGGCGCAGCGGTCCGCGTCCGGACCACAGACCGCGCAGGCCGGTCCGCAGCCGGACGCGCTCGTGGAGGCTGCGCTGGCCACGCACGCCGACCACGTCCCACCGGGCTGACAGGTCTGCACGCCGGCGCGACACACGCCCACCGCCGCCTGCTGGCACGCCAGAACCTGTCCGGGCGTGCAGGCCAGGATCCTCAACGCCAGGTCCTTGGTCCCCGATCGCCCGGCTGCGTCATCAGCGGTGACCGTGACCATCACCTGCGTCCCCGCGCTCCCGAATGGCGGTGCGCCTCGCAGCTCGCCCGTGCCCGGCTCCACCGACAGCCACATTGCCGACCCCGAGAGCGACCACGCGTACGGCGGGACGCCGTCCTTCGCCAGCACCCGCTCCCCGTACGGCATCCCGGCCACGGCGTCCGCCAGGGCCGCCGTCACCACCGAGGGCGGTAGCGACGCCGGATCGACCTCCGACGGCGCGGCGTCCGGCTTCCCGGGCGGCGCCGGAATGCACGCCACGCTGCACGCCAGCACCAGCCCCCACGCGGCCGAACGCATTCGCCTGGAGTGTAACCCTTCCATTACGCTTTGACGGACATGAGCCGGCTCTTCCCGGCGGTGGCGGTGTCGTCGCTCGCCCTGCTCTCGTGCACCAGATTCGCAGGCGAGTGCGGCCCCGGCGGCACGTGCCCAGCGGGCCAGACCTGCCACCTCGCCTACCAGCTCTGCTACGTCCCCGACGCGCCGGCGGTGAGTTGGGCGTCGCCACAAATCGGCGAGACGCTGGTGGGGGCTACCGCCTCCGTCTCCGGCATCATCGACTTTGGCGGCGAATACACCGCGGAGATCTCCACCGGCCGGCCCGACCTGTGGCAGCCATTGCAGGTCTCCTCCACCGGGCAGTTCGCGACCACGCTCGCCCTCCCCGTCTCGGACGGCGAACCGCAACCACTCCGGATCCGCACGACCGAGTCGGCGCGCTCCGGCGGCCGCGTCACCGTCCACTCCATCTACCGCGCCGCCGACAACGTCGCGCCCTCGCTCTCCTTCAGCGAACCCGCCCCGCGCCCCACCCCGACCACCGTTCGCCTCCTGGCCTCCGAGCCGATGCCCTCCACCGCAACACCGCCGCCCCAGGCGGTCCCGCTCGGCGGGAGCGACCCACCCGTTCCGGGGCGCTGGAACTCGGACCGCACCGAGGTCCGCTTCGAAGGCCTCGCCCACGACGCCACCTACCAGGTGCAGGTCGGCGCGGGGGCCCTCGCCGACCGCGCCGGCAACCCGACCCCGGCGGCCTTCTCCGTCACCTTCACCACCGAACCGGTCACCCCCGCCCCGGA
>DATBSS010000509.1:0-1732 GCA_036559665.1 Myxococcaceae bacterium | reverse complement strand
GCCCGTGCATTATTGGAGCAAGGCAAAGGTGTCGCGTCGCACGTCGCTTTACACTCCTCTGTCCCCACGAAGGGAAGGCCGCTAGCAGTGAAACATTCATCGGTACTACGGGGCCCCGACGCGATCGCAAGCCAAGTGAATTACTGAGCGCCGCGGCGGCGGAGCGCGCGCGCGGCCTCCATCGCCTCCTCCTGGCCGCACCCCGGCGTCGCGGCCTGCTTCTCCAGCGGCTCCAGTGCCGCCAGGCTCCCCAACTGGCGCAGGCGCCGCGCGGCCTGTGCGCGCACGTCGCAATCGCTGAACTTCAGCGCGGTGACATACCGCTCCACCAGGTTCAGCCCCTGGGCGATTCCCGCCTGGTCGAGGTAGCGGAGCGCGCCCCACTCGCGCGGGGAGATCGGCTCGGAGGCCATGGCGCGGAAGGGGACGCGGATCGCCTCGCGCGGCCAGGTGTTGAAGTACTTGCGGATCGCCGCGTCCCGGCCGTGGCTCTTCCCATAGTCCTGCGCCAAGCCGTCGAGGAGGAGCGCGTCCAGGTCGCCCACCGCCTCGAGGTCCACGCCGGCCGCCTCGCGGAGCTCGTCCGGGTGCCGGTCCAGCCGGTGCAGCGCCGCGGCGCGGAGCGCCTTCACCCGGGCCAGCGGCGCGCGCTCCGCGTCGTCCGAGTCCAGGAGTTGCAGCACCTGCTCCGGGCGGCCGGCGTCGAGCAGCGCGCGCGCCCGGTTCTCCAGCCGCTGGCGCTTCACGACCACGACGATGGCCGTGGCCGAGGCGATCACCAGCGCCCCCAGCGCGATGGCACGGGCGAACGGTGGCAGGCCACCCAGGCGCGGGCGGGCGGGCGGCGATGGCGGCTTGGCCGGGGCGGGCCTGGCCGGCGCTGGTGGCGGCACGGCAGGAGGAGGCGGTCGCGCAAGCTCAGGGAAGGCCTGCAGCCCGGGGTCGGTGGGGGCCGGTGGCGGCGCGGCCGCAGGCGGCGCCGACGCGAGCTCCGGGAGGGGCTGCAGCTCGGGGTCGGTGGGGGCCGTGGTGGGCGTTACGGCAGGTGGGGATGACCGGATCACCGGCTGGCTACCGCTGGGCGGTGTGGGCGGCTCCTGCGCGGGCGCCTCCTCTTTGGGCGCGCGTAGGGACCTGGCGAGTGCCTCCGAGAGCTCGAGCGCGGTCTGGGGGCGGTCCGCGGGGTTCTTCTGCAGGCAGCCCATCACCAGCTCGCACAGGGGGACGTTGGCGACCAGCTCGGGGGCGGCCTGGTAGAGCGGGATAGGCGGGGTGGAGATGTGCTGGGCGACGAAATTCCGCGGGCTCGGGCCGACGAAGGGGAGCTTGCCGGAGAGGGTGCGGTAGGCGAGGACGCCCAGGGAGTAGAGGTCGCTGCGCGCGTCGAGGCGACCTCCGAAACCGCCCTCCGGGGAGATGTACTCGGGCGTGCCGAGGATGACGCCGGAAGCGGTGGCAAGGCCTCCCTCGGGCACGGGCTGTCCTTCGGGCTCCGAGAGCCGGGCGATGCCGAAATCCAGCAGGCGCGCCTGTTCGCCCCGCACAGAGCGGGTGAGGACGACGTTCTCCGGCTTGAGGTCGCGGTGGATGATCCCCTTCTCGTGGATGGCGGCCAGCCCGTCCGCGAGCTGGATCAGGATCGGCACGGCGCGCTCGGGTGGGAACGCTCCTCGCTCGAGCGCCTCCTGGAGGGTTTCGCCCTCGGCCAGCTCCATCACCAGGCATGGGCGGC
>DATBSS010000508.1:0-12430 GCA_036559665.1 Myxococcaceae bacterium | reverse complement strand
CGCGCGTTTCGCCCATCAGGCCCTCCGCCGCCGCCTGGACGAGCTGGAGGGCCTGATGGGCGAAACGCGCGACCGCCGCCGCCGTCCGGGCTCCGCACGCTAGCCCGGCCGATCCCCAGGCTCGACCGCCCAGGGTCCCGTCAAGCCTCCTTCACGTTGACCCCCCTGGGCACGGGGCATACGATTTTTCCCCTTTTTGCACTGACGGGCACGCCGCCTCAAAAGGCGCGCCGGCCGAATGGAAAACTACGGCAGCTACCAGCTCATCAAACGGCTCGCGACGGGCGGGATGGCCCAGATCTACCTGGCCCGCCAGAAGGGCCCGGAGGGCTTCGAGAAGCTGCTGGTGGTCAAGCGCATCCTCCCGCACCTGGCCGAGAACTCGGACTTCGTCCGCATGTTCCTGGACGAGGCCCGCATCGCCGCGCGCCTGAACCACCCGAACATCGTCCAGATCTTCAAGCTCGGCCAGCAGGACGACAGCTACTTCATCGCCATGGAGTACATCCACGGCGAGGACGTGCGGCGGGTGTGGAAGCGGTCCGAACAGAAGGGCACCGTGATGCCCACCCAGCTGGTCTGCCGGGTCATCATGGAGTCCTGCAGCGGGCTGGACTACGCGCACAAGAAGGCGGACGACAGCGGCAAGCCGCTGGGCATCGTCCACCGCGACGTCTCGCCCCAGAACATCCTGGTCACCTTCGATGGCGGGGTGAAGGTGGTGGACTTCGGGATCGCCAAGGCCGCCGACCAGGCGGTGGTGACCCGCTCCGGCGTGCTCAAGGGGAAGTATTCGTACATGTCCCCGGAGCAGGCGCTGGGGAAGAAGCTGGACCAGCGGAGCGACATCTTCGCGCTGGGCGTGGTGCTCTATGAGCTGCTCACCGGCACCCGCCTGTTCAAGCGCGCCAACGACATCCAGACCCTCAACGCGGTGACGGAGTGCAACGTCCCGCCGCCGTCCGAGGTGGACGAGGACATCCCCAAGGACCTGGACGAGATCGTCCTCAAGGCCCTGGCCAAGGAGCCCCAGGACCGCTACGAGCAGGCCATCCACCTCCAGATGGCGCTCGAGGAGTGGCTGCTCAGGCACCAGCTCCCGTCGTCCTCCGGGCACCTCGCCAGCTTCATGCAGGAGCTGTACGCCGAACGCCTGGCGGAGGAGAAGGCCGCCGGCCAGGTGCTGGTGGAGGAGATCGACTCGCTGGGCAAGCGCGTCGACAGCGCGAGCGACGAGCCGGACCCGCTCGGGCCGCAGGCGAGCTCCTCGCCGTCGATGAAGAAGTCGCGCTCCTTCAAGATGACGGACGCCGCGGCCGAGCCGCCCCCCCAAGTCCTCCCCCCGCCCGCCATGGACCGGAAGTCGCGCTCCATCGCCGCGCCGGTGCTGATGGCGCGGCCGGCGGCCAAGGACCCCGAGCGCACCGAAGAAGTCCCCCCGGACCAGCCGGCGTACCTGGGCGACATGGTGAAGACCACCGCCACCCCGCCGGGGCGGTTCCTGGGCCTGGCCGAGGACCGCCGCGAGACCGGCGAGTCCGCCGCGTACTCCGGTTCGGCCACCACCACGTCCTCCGGGGCGCCGCACACGGTGGACGACCGCGGCCCGCGCGCCCCGCGCAAGCCGGCGAAGGCGTCCGGCGTGCCCATCCTCCCCATCGCCGCGGTGGCGGCGGCGCTGGTGGTGATGGGCGGGGCCACCTTCTTCCTGCTCCGGCCGTCGAAGAAGGCGCCGGGCGACGCCATCGTCCACATCGTCTCCGAGCCCACCGGCGCCACCGTCCTCTTCAACGGGCGGCCGCTGCCGGCGCTGACGCCCTGCGACCTCCCCAAGTCGCCCGCCGGCCAGTTCCCGCTGGTGGTGGGGCGGCGTGGCTTTCTGGACCTGCACACCACGGTGACCATCCCGGAGAGCGGGGAGATCACCCTGGGCCCGCTGCGGCTGGAGGCCGACAAGAACCAGCAGCCGTCCACCAGGCCGCCGGTGGCGGTCCAGAACGCCTCGCCCGACAGCGGCACGGCCGCCTCCGACCCCGTCTCGCCGGACGCGCCCAAGGTGGAGCTGACCCTGCGTTCGGAGCCGTCCGGGGCGGCCATCACCCTCGACGGCCAGCCGTCCGGCCGCACCCCGCGGGCGTTCTTCCTGCTCGCCAACTCGGACGTGTCGGTGCGCCTGGAGTACCCGGGCTATTCCACGCTCAACGAGTCCGTGCACGTGGGGCAGACGCAGGCCCAGGAGGAGCTGCTCCGGCTGGACCGCCTGGGCCCGAACAGCAAGGTGTTGAAGGGGAAGGTCCGGTTCGCGGTGACGCCGTGGGCGAACGTGTCGTGCGGCTCGTTCGACCTGGGCGCCACCCCGTTCGCGGACAAGGAGCTCCCGGTGGGCGTGTACCAGTGCAAGTTCACGCACCCCGAGCACGGCACCCGCACCGAGCGCGTGGAGGTCAAGGCGAACTCGGTGATCAAGGTGTCGGTGAAGTTCTGATGCTCGCCGAGGGCACCCCGATCGGGAAGTACGTGGTGCGCCGCAAGATCGCCGAAGGCGGGATGGCGGAGATCTACCTGGCCTCCTCGCGCGGGCCGGAGGGCTTCGAGAAGGATGTCGCCATCAAGCGGATCCGGTCCTACCTGGCCGGCGACGAGAGCTTCGTGCAGATGTTCATCGCCGAGGCGCGGGTGGCTTCCCGGCTGAACCACGCCAACCTGGTGCAGATCTTCGACTTCGACAAGCACGAGGACACCTACTACCTGGCGATGGAGCTGGTCCGCGGCCACTCGCTGTGGGACGTGCGGCGCCGCGCCAAGGAGCTGATGGAGCCCATGCCGCCCACGCTGGTGGCCCACGTGGGCGCCGAGGTGGCGCGCGGGCTGGGCTACGCCCACCGCCTCTCCGACAAGGGCAAGCTGCTCAACCTGGTCCACCGCGACGTAACGCCGCACAACGTGCTGCTCTCGTTCGACGGCGCGGTGAAGCTGACCGACTTCGGCGTGGCCAAGCACAGCGCCTCCAGCACCGCCGCGGGCGTGCTCAAGGGCAAGCTCGCGTACATGTCCCCAGAGCAGTCGCGCGGGGAGCCGCTGGACGCGCGGACGGACCTGTTCGCCCTCGGCATCGTCCTGTGGGAGATGCTCACCGGCGGGCGGCTGTTCGACGGCGACTCGGACCTGGCGGTGTTGCGCGCGGTGCAGTCCAGCGCCATCGCGCCGCCGGCTCGGCTCAACCCGGACGTGCCGGAGCCGCTGAGCGCGGTGGTGATGAAGGCGCTGGAGCGGGACCCGGCCCTGCGCTGGCAGAGCGGGCCGGAGCTGGAGCGCGCGCTGGCCGGCTTCGTCCTCTCCCACGCGCGGTCCGTGGACGACACCGACCTGGCCGCCTGGCTCCGCAAGCTCTACGCGGAGGAGCTGGCCGGCGAGGCCGCCAGTGAGGGGGCTTCGCGCCCCGGCGCGGACCCGCCGCCGAGGGAGCCGGCCGCGGTGGTGGGCGCGCCGCCCGCGCCGCCGCCGGGCGCTTCACCGGACGAGGACGTGCACGCGTCCACCCACGTGGTGGATCGCTCGCGGCCGAAGACCGAGGTGAAGAGCAATCCGGCCATGCCCGCGCCGGCGGCCTCGCCCACCGCGACCACGGACGCGCCGGCCCGGCGGTCGAACCCTTCGCTCCCCAACGTCATCGCCGACCTGTCGCTCCCGGCAGCCCCGGCCGCGCGCGGATCCGGCCCCAAGGCCCCGCCCCCGGTGCCGCCCACCACCATGACCCTCCCCGCCATGCGGCGGGCACCGCGCGCGACCGTCGGGATGCGCCGCGCGCTCATCGCCGGCGGGCTCATCGCGGTCGGGATCGCCGCCGCCGGCGTGACGGTGATGGTCTCCCGCTCCAGGGCGGCGCCGCCGGCCTCCGCGCTGGTGCCGGAGCCGGCTCCTGCGCCCGCGCCGGTGGCCGCCGAACCACCGGCTCCCGCTCCGGCCACTGACGCTGCGCCCCAGCCGGCAGCGGTCGTACCGGCCCCCAGGTCCGAGCAGAGCCCGGGGACGCTCGTCGTCCTCGCCCGGCCCTACGCCAAGGTCTTCATCGACGACCGGTTCCGGAGGGAAGTGGAGGGGAGGGCCACCTTCAAACTTCCAGCCGGAGTGCACCAGGTCCGGCTCGACCATCCACGGCGCTCCTACGAGGCCCCGGCGACCATCCGCTCGGGCAAGGAAACCGTGGTCGAGCAGGACTTCCTGAAGTAGCCGCCGTCTCCCCGTTGACCCCCTGACACGCCGGAGCGCGCCACTCCTCCGCCCGGGCCTTCGAGCGCTTGACTTCTACACTCAATGCAGAGTACTTACGGCCCTCTCGTCAATGGCAGCTATTCAATAGAGCTACCTGACAGCCACCTTGCCAATGGACATCCTGGGCCCTGAGGAGATCGCTCGGATCGAGGCGCAGCACGCCGGCGGGCTACCGGCCAGGGCGATCCTGGAGATCTTCGCGCCGCGCGGCGTGGCGCTCTCCGAAGGGACGTTCCGCAAGTACGTGCAGGCCGGGCTCCTGCCGCGCAGCCGCCGGGTGGGCCGCAAGGGCAAGCACCGCGGCAGCCAGGGCCTCTACCCGGTGGAGTCCGTCCGGCGGATCAACGCGATCAAGAAGATGATGGCGGAGGGGCTGACCCTGGAGGAGATCCGCCGCTCCTTCGTCTTCTTCAAGAACTCCATCGACGAGATCGACCGCGGGATGGACGAGGTCCTGGACGGCTTCCAGGCCGAGCTGCGGTTCCGCGCCTTCGGGGACCGGCGCAAGCGGGAGCTGGAGGCGGAGCTGACCGACCTGCGCCGCCGCTCCGGAGATCTGTTGAAGGACATTGCCCGGCTGGGGAGCGCGGTCACCGTCACCGCGCGCGCCGAGCCCGCGCATTCCGGCGTATCACCGAGGGAGGGGACATGAGCGAGCTGAAGGAAGAAGCGGAGGCGGAAGCGAGCCCGGCGGACCCGGCGCTCCAGGAACGGAAGCGCTCCAAGACGATGTCCCGGAAGGAGATGGCCCGCGAGCTGCGGCGCCGCCGCCTCTCGGGCGACGTGGACCCGGAAGAGGAGGAGCTGCTCCGCTACATCGACTCGCAGCGCCCCCAGACCCGGGCGGACTGCATGAACGGCCCGCGCCCCTGCCTGTTCGTCTCCTGCAAGCACAACCTCTACCTGGACGTGAACCCGGAGACCGGCTCCATCAAGCTCAACTTCCCGGACAAGGAGATCTGGGAGCTGGAGTACACCTGCGCGCTGGACGTGGCGGAGAAGGGCGGGATCACGCTGGAGGAGGTGGGGGAGATCATGAACCTCACCCGCGAGCGCATCCGCCAGGTGGAGACGCGCGGCCTGATGAAGCTCCGCGCCGCCACCGAGGCCGAGCCGGCCACCCCGCCGCAGCCCATTACCCGGGTGTTCGACGACGACGAGGACTAGGCGCGCAAGTCAGCGACCGAGATTGACGCACCAGACCACGGTTGGTACGTGGGCGCGGTGCTCGCACTGCTCAGCGTCTCGGACAAGCGCGGCCTGGAGGCGTTCGCGCAGGGCCTTCACCGGCTGGGGTTCACCCTCCTCTCCACCGGTGGAACGCTGGAGGCCCTGAAGCGCGCCGCCGTGCCCGCGACCAAGGTGTCCGAGCACACCGGCTCCCCGGAGATCCTGGGCGGCCGGGTGAAGACGCTCCACCCGCGCATCCACGGCGGCATCCTCGCCAACCTCGACCTGCCGGAGCACCGCGCGGAGCTGGAGCAGCAGGGCATCCCACCCATCTCGCTGGTGGCGGTGAACCTCTACCCGTTCCGGGAGACGGTGGCGAAGGGCGCCTCGTTCGTCGAGGCGGTGGAGCAGATCGACATCGGCGGTCCGGCCATGGTGCGGGCGGCGGCGAAGAACTCGGCGCACGTGGCGGTGGTGGTGGACCCGGACGACTACCCGGCCATCCTCGAAGAGCTGTCCCAGGGCGGCGCGGTCGCCCCGGCCACCCGCCGCCGGCTGATGCAGAAGGCCTTCGCCCACACCGCCGCCTACGACGCGGCCATCGCCCGCTTTCTCGCCGACCCGGCGGAGCCGTTCCCGGCCGATCTGTCGCTCTCCTTCCAGCGCGCCCAGGTGCTCCGCTACGGCGAGAACCCGCACCAGCGCGCCGCGCTGTACCTGGACGCGCCGCCGCGCTCGTCGCCCACGGTGGCCTTCGCGCGGGTCCTGCAGGGGAAGGAGCTCTCCTACAACAACCTGCTGGACCTGGACGCCGCGCTGATGCTGGCGCTGGAGTTCCCGGAGTCGCCCTGCGCGGTCATCATCAAGCACAACACCCCGTGCGGGGTGGCGGTGGCGCCAGCGCTGGAGGCGGCGTACCGGACCGCGCGCGCCGCCGACGAGGTCTCCGCGTACGGCGGCATCGTGGCGCTCAACCGCGAGGTGGACGAGGCGACCGCCGCCGCCCTGGCGGAGGTCTTCCTGGAGGCGGTCATCGCGCCCGCCTGCTCGCCCCGCGCGCGGGAGTTCCTGGCCGCCAAGAAGAACCTGAGGCTCCTGGAGACCGGCGGCGCGTTCGAGCGGCAGGGCGCGCCCCAGGTGGAGCTGCGGAGCATCTCCGGGGGCCTGCTGGTCCAGGACCGGGACGAGCGCGAGCCGGAGCAGGCGTGGAAGGTGGTCACGAAGCGGGCCCCCACGGAGGACGAGCTGGCCCGGCTCCGGTTCGGCTGGCGGGTGTGCAAGCTGGTGAAGTCCAACGCCATCGTCTTCTCCACCGCGGATCGGCTGGTGGCGGCGGGCGGCGGGCAGACCAGCCGGGTGGAGTCGGTGAAGGTCGCCGTCGCGCGGGGGGGCAAGCAACTCCGGGGGACGGCCTGCGCCTCGGACGCGTTCTTCCCCTTCCGGGACGGCCTGGACGCGGTGGCGAAGGCGGGGGCGGGCTGCGTCGTCCAGCCGGGCGGGTCTATCCGGGATCAAGAGGTCATCGCCGCGGCGGACGAGCACGATCTGGCCATGGTCTTCACCGGGGTCCGGCACTTCCGGCATTGACCCCCCAATTGGGCTCCCACTGACATAACCTCAGGGTCGGCCGAGGGACGGGTTCCGGGGCCGGCCGAGTCGATGCGGATCCTCTGCCAGAAATGCAGCGCCACGTACGAGATCGACGAACGCCTGATGGGCGTGCGGGGCGTTCGCAGCCGGTGCCCCAACTGCAAGCACCAGCAGACCGCCTACCCTGACGGCGGCGAGCCCCCCGCCCCCAAGCCCGGCGGCCTGGGCGAGGCGCTGGGCGGCCCCACCCCCAGCGCCCCCCGGCCTCGCAGCACCCCGGGGCGCGGCACCCCCTCCGGCCTCTCGCTGGACACCAGCGCGCCGCCCGCCCCGCGCCGCAACACGCCGGAGCCGCGCGAGCAGATGGAGGACGGCGAAGAGTCCCCGGCCCCCCGCACCAACAGCCGCCCGCACGGCGTCCCCGCGGCCTCCGCCACGCCCTCCGGGCCGCAGCCACGCTCGCCTCGCGGCGCCAGCGGCGACCAGCCGCGGCCCACCTACGACACGCGCCAGGGCGTGGCGATGAGCGCCAGCATGGGCGCGCCGGTGTGGCTCAAGCCGGTGGCGATCGCCGCCGGCGTGCTGGTGGTGGCCGGCGGGGTGGCCTTCGGCGCGATGACCGTGCTCCGCCGCTCCCACGAGAACGAGACGCCCAAGGCCATCCTGGATGTCCTCCCGCGCTGGCGGCTGGAGTTCACGGACCTCAAGGACTCCTCGGCGGCGGCGCTGCTGGCGGAGGGGCGCAAGCGGCTCAAGGAGGACCGGCCGGCGGCGTACCGCGACGCGGAGGAGGACTTCCAGCGCGCGTTGCTGCTGGACCCCCGGAGCGACGAGGCGATCGCCGGTTACGCGCTGGCGCTGGCGCTGGGGCGCGGCGCCATGGTGGACGACGAGACCCGCAAGGAGGCGCTGGCCCTGGCGGAGGCGGCCCGCCAGCGCGGCGGCGAGACGGTGCCGGAGCTCCTGGCGCAGGTGCATCTCCTGCTCGCCCGGAACCCGGGGAACGACGACCTCCAGGTGGCCAGGCAGCTGGCGCAGCGGGCCCTGGCGGTGGCCACGGACGGCGAGAAGGGCGAGGCGTACCTCGCGCTCGGCCGGAGCTACGTCTCCACCTCCGGCCAGCTGGCCACCCACAACTTCGACCTGTCGCTGAAGTCCGCCTCCGCGCCGCCGCGGGCGCGCTACTACCGCGGGCTGGCGCACGCCTCGGTGGGCGAGTTCCGCCTGGCCATCTCGGACCTCGAAAAGCGCCTGGAGCTGGACCCCGGGCAGCCGGAGGCGCTGGCGGCGCTGGCCGGCATCTACGAGGAGCTGGGGTCGCCCGAGCACGCGCGCGAGGTCTACCAGCGCGCCCAGCGCCAGAACCCGGAGGACCCGCGCATCCCGGTGCAGCTGGCGGTGCTGGAGTACCAGTTCGAGGGGAAGGCCCGCGAGGCGGCCGCCGCGCTGCGGGCGGTGCTCAAGGACGAGGACCGCCTGGAGCGCGAGGTGGCGCTGGACGCCTACGTCCACCTGGCCTCCGCCGAGCGCGCCGGGGGCAACCTGGACGGTGCCGCCGCGGCCGGGTCGCGCGCGCTCACCATCAGCAAGGACGACGCCGCGGCCCACCTCCAGCTCCTGCTGGTGGCGCTGCTCCGCGGGCGCCCGGACGAGGCGGCGGCGCACCTGCCCTTCATCCACGGCCACCTGGACGACCCCGCGCTGGAGCACGTGGTGGCCGGGAAGGTGTTGATGGCGCAGAACGACTTCGCCAGGTCGGCGCGCGAATACTCCATCGCCGCGGAGCAGGACGAGCGCCGGGTGGACGCCCGGCTGGGCGCGGGGGTGGCCTACGCCCGCGCCCGCAAGAAGGACGAGGCGCTGGCGGTGCTGTTCAAGGCGGTGCAGGGAGACCCCACGCGGTCGGCGCCGCGGCGGCCGGTGTCGCGGTTCTGGCTGGCGGAAGGCGAGACGACGAACGGGCTGGACGGCACCGTGCTGGGTCTGTCCACCAGTCCGTCGGACGTGATGCCGGTGGTCTACGAGGGGTTGATCCGCTTCCACCAGGGCGCGCTGGCGGACGCCGACCGGCTGTTCGCGCGGGTGGTGGACCAGGATGGGAAGAACGCGCTGGCGCTCTCCTTCCGGGCGCTGGTCGCGCTGGAGGAGGGCGAGCGCGGGCGGGCGCTGGGCTTCGCCCAGAAGGCGTCGCTCAACGGGGCGCGGATGGGCATCTCCCACTACGTCTTCGGGATGGCGCTGGCGGCGCGCGGCGACGTGGACGAGGCCAAGAAGCAGCTCCGGGACGCCTCCACCCTCTCGCCCAACGTGCTGGCGTCCGAGGTGCGGCTGGCGGAGCTGGAGGCGCGCAAGCCGGGCGAGGTGGCGGCGGCGCGGGACCGGCTGGTGCGCTGCCTGGCGCTGGACCCGTCCTACGTGACGGCCAAGCGCGCCCTCTACGCGCTGGAGAAGCGGGAGGGGGAGCGGCCGTGAAGGTGCTGCTGCTGGGGTCCGGTGCGCGCGAGCACGCCCTGGCGTGGCGCCTGAAGCAGAGCCCCCAGCTCACCGCGCTCTTCTGCGCGCCCGGCAACCCGGGCACCGCGGCGCACGGGGAGAACCTGGCGCTGGACCCGGAAGACCTCAAGGCGGTGGTGGCGGCGGCGCGCGCCCGGGCGGTGGACCTGGTGGTGGTGGGCCCGGAGGCGCCGCTGGTGAAGGGCGCGGCGGACGCGCTGCGCGCGGCGGGCATCGCGGTCTTCGGCCCCTCGGCGGCGGCGGCGTGCATCGAAGGCTCCAAGGCGTTCGCCAAGGAGGTGATGGCGGTCGCCGGCATCCCCACCGCGTCGCACCGCGTGTTCCGCTCGGCCTCGGAGGCGGAGGCGTACGCGCGCGCGCAGGGGCCGCTGGTGGTCAAGGCGGACGGGCTGGCGGCGGGGAAGGGCGTGGTGGTGGCGCGCTCCGGCCTGGAGGCGGCGGAGGCGGTCCGGCAGGTGGCCGCCATGGGCCAGGCGGCCTCGGCGCTGGTGCTGGAGGAGCTGCTGGAGGGCGAGGAGGTCTCCGCCATCGCCCTGTGCGACGGGGAGCACTACCAGCTGTTCCCGGCGGCGCAGGACCACAAGCGCATCTTCGACGGCGACCAGGGCCCGAACACCGGCGGGATGGGGGCGTACGCGCCGGCGCCGTTCCTGCACGGGCGGGGCCTGGACGAGGTGGGGCAAAAGGTCATTGGCCCCGCGCTCAAGGAGATGAAGCGCCGGGGCACTCCCTTCGTCGGCGCGCTGTTCGCCGGGCTGATGCTCACCCCGCGCGGGCCCCGGGTGCTGGAGTTCAACTGCCGCTTCGGGGACCCCGAGACGCAGGCGCTGGTGATGCAACTGGACGAGGACCTGCTCCCGCTGCTGGACGCCGCCGCCCGCGGCGAGCTGCCCGCGCGCCCGCTGCGGCTGCGCGCGGGCGTCAGCGTGGGGGTGGTGATGGCGGCCGCCGGCTACCCGCAGTCGCCGCGCAAGGGCGACCTGATCGAGGGCCTGGCCGAGGCGGAGGCCACCGGGGCGCGCGTCTTCCAGGCGGGGACGAAGGCGCTGGCCGGGCGGCTGGTGACCGCCGGCGGGCGCGTGCTCACCGTCTGCGGCCACGGCGCCACGGTGGCGCTGGCGCGCGAGGCGGCCTACCGGGCCTGCGCGCTGATCCGCTTCGAGGGCGCGCAGTACCGGCGCGACATCGGGGCGCGGGCGCTGGCGTGAGGGGGCTGCTCCTCCGGTCGGTGGCGCGGGAGCTGGCGGTGCCGCTGCTGGTGTGGGTGGGGTCGCTCTGGGCGCTGCTGTTCACCATGCAGGCGCTCAAGGGGAGCGAGATCCTCCTCGGGTCCGCGGTCACGCTCTCCGACGTGGGGCGGCTCTTGCTCTACCTCACGCCGCACTTCCTGGTGATGGCGCTGCCCATCGCCTCGCTGCTGGCCATCCTGCTGGGGCTGGGTCGCCTGGCGGAGGACCGGGAGCTCACCGCGATGCAGGCGCTGGGGGTGAGCCCGGCCAGCGTGCTGGCGGGAGCGGTGACGATGGCGGCCGGCGTCTCCGGGCTGCTGTGGCTCCTGGCCTGCACTGGTCAGCCGTGGGGCCTCACCGCGCTCCAGGAGCTGGTGAGCGAGGTGATCAAGCGGAACGTCATCGGCGACGTGAAGGCCGGCGTGTTCTACGAAGACCTCAGCCAGCTCACCCTCTACGCGGAGCAGGTGAGCCCGGCCGAGCGGAGCTGGACCCACGTCCTCATCCACGACGACCGCGACCCGGCGTCGCCGGTGCTGGTGCTGGCCAGCCAGGGGAAGGTCAGCCCGGCCACGAAGGGTGAAGCACTCCGGCTCACGCTCTCCGACGGCCAGGTCCACCGCGCCGGCCGGTCCAGCACCGACTACGCGGTGATCACCTTCGAGCGCGGGGACATCTCGGTGGGGATGGAGGAGTCCATCACCCGGAAGAACCGGTTCGGCGCGCCCAGCGAGGCGCTCACCCCGTTCGAGGTGCTGGAGCTGGCCCGCGAGGCGGAGGCGCGCGGGGAGCCGTCCGTCACCTGGCGGATGGCCTTCCACCGCCGGTTGGGACAGGCGCTCTCCCCCATCTCGCTGGCGCTGCTGGGCGCGCCGCTGGCCATGCGCCGGCGGCCGGGCGCGAGGGCGAGGGGCTTCCTCCTCACCCTCGCCGGCTACGCGGGCTACTACGTGCTCTACCGCTTCTTCGAGCAGATGGCCTTCAAGGGCCACCTGCCGGTCGCGGTCGCCGGGGAGCTGGCGAACGTCATCCTCGGGGGACTGGGCCTCTGGGCGTTCGCCGCGCTCCTCCGGCAGGGGACCGCGTCGCGCTCAGGGGAGTGAGACCCTCAGCACCACCACGCCCTTGGCGCCGTCGCGCGCGACGTCCACCACTTCGATCCGGCGGCCGCCGCGCTCGAGGACCTGGCCCTTCTTCACCCGCTCGCCGGCCGGCGAGCCGGAGATCCAGAGGGCACAGGTGAGCTGGCCACCCTCGTCCCAGAAGTTCCCGGCGCCGATCGTCAGGCCGGCGCCGAGGTGGGCCTGGGTGCCGTCCTGGATGCGCGTCTCGCCGGGCGCGCCGGTGCTGCTCGATCCACTCGATCCGCTCATGGTCACGCAGCTCAGCGCGCCGGCGAGGACTACCGCAAGGGCGACTTTCATGGGCGCCGGTTACCGGGTGGGGCAGAAGTCGACGCTGCTGAGGTACTTGTTGAAGTCGGCGATGGACATGGTCACGCCGGAGTCGTCCTTGTTCCACGGGTTGTGGAGGGTGACGGTGCCGGCCTGCTTGTCCACGCCGGTGACCATGTACGCGTGATCGGCGACCAGCCTGCCGTCGGCGTAGGGCTGCTTGCCCTTGCCGTCGCCGAGGGTGTTGGCGACGACGCCCTT
>DATBSS010000507.1:0-6481 GCA_036559665.1 Myxococcaceae bacterium | reverse complement strand
CGCGATCATTTGGATTCGATGGCCGCTTATAGTCGACGAACGCAGTCAGTTTGTCCTGCAATTCAAGCTCCTGCCCTGTCCCGCTGATGAATGGGGATGGCACTGGAAGCATCTGCATGGGGGATCTCACGTGACACCAATCGTACTCGACTGATCAAGATAACCTGATCATTTTACGCAAGACCCGACCGCATAGAGCTAAACCTGAGCTAACTACTGAAAGCTGGGACGCCAGGCATCAGTGGCGGATGACCGCGGTCCACGTCCCGCGGACGACCAGCTTCCCGGCCTGGTTGGTGGACTCGGTGACCACGGTCACGAAGTCCTTGCCGGCCTTCTCGTCGATGCGGGTGATCTCGCCCCCGGTGGTCATCACGTCCCCGGAGCGCATCACGTCGAAGAATTCGAGCTCCTGCTCGCCGTGCACCAGCATGAGCAGGTCGATCCCCAGCGCCGGATCGGTGACCGCCTCGGAGAACGGCCGGATGGCGAAGGTGACGGCGAAGGTCGGGAAGGCGATGACGCTCCCGTGGCGGCTCCGCTTCCCGGCCTCCACGTCGTAGAGCACCGGGTCCAGGTCCGCCGGCGGCTGGGAGACCCCCATCCCGGGCGCGCCGCCGCCGATGGCGAAGGCGAACTCGCGCATCTTCTCCAGGCCCAGCTCGTACGTGAACGGTCCGTAGCGGCGGCCCACGTGCCTGGGGTCGATGCTCACGTCTCCAGCTCCACCACCGCGTTCTTGAGCACGTCCTCGCCGGCCTGGTTCTTCGCCGAGATCTCCGCCACCGCGCGCCCGCCCTCCACGCGCGCGACGCGGCCCTCGAACGTCACGGTGTCCTCGACGCGGACCGGGCGCGAGAACCGCACCCGGACCTTCTTCACACGCCCCGGATCGCCGGCGTACCGGGCGGCGGCGTCCACCGCCCAGGCCATGGTGCACAGCCCCTGGAGGATCGCCCCGCCCAGCCCGACCAACTTCCCGACCTCGGCGTCGATGTGGATCGGGTTGTAGTCACCGGAGGCGCCCGCGTAATAGATGGGCCGGTAACGGTCGCACTCGCGCTCGAGCGTGAACGCGTCACCGGCCTTCAGCTCCTTCATGGGCACGGGGCGCCGCCGGTCACTGCACCGCGAAGATCAGGTCGTCGTGGTCGTCGTAGTTGCCCGCCCCGCACGAGCCCGCGGTCCCCTGGTAGCGGAACCGCGCCCGGACGGCCTGCAGCGTCCCGGACGGCAGGGTGTACGTGGCGGAGAGCGTCTGGGAGCCGCCGGCGGTCGGCGAGAACGTGCCGATCAGCGTCCACGTCGGGCTACTGGCGTTGGCCGCGTAGTACAGGTCCAGCTTGTCGGAAGTGAACGTGGAGTACGCCCAGACCGTCGCGTCCACCCGGACGGACTTGCCGGCGGCGAACGGCGTCCCGTCGGTCGTGGAGACCTTGAGCCGGTCGTTCGACTCGTCGGTGTGGAACGTGCCCGACGCGCCGTCCGCGCAGGAGGTGTTGATGGTGTTGGGCTGGTTCAGCTCGGGCCCCAGCGTCTTGCGCCCGGTGAGCAGCGTGCCCGAGTCACAGACGCTCCCCACCGACGCGCACTTGGGCGCCTTGAGGACCGTGTCGTACGCCACGCCGCTGTTGGAGACGGTGACGCTCACCGCCGCGCTGGTCGTCGCGTTGCCCGCCCCGTCGGTCGCCCGCGCGGTCAGCGAGTGGCTGCCGTTCGCCGCCGTCGTGCTGTCCCACGCGTAGCTGTACGGCGAAGAGGTGTCCGTGCCCTTCACCACCCCGTCCACCAGGAACTCCACCTGCGCCACGCCCACGTTGTCGCTCGCGTTCGCGCTGATGGTGACCGTCCCGCTCACCGTGCTCCCGCCCGCGGGGGCGGTGATGCTGACCGTGGGCGGCGTGGTGTCCGGCGTGCCGCCCTCCACCGCGAACGCCAGGTCGTCGCGGTCGTTGTAGTTGCCCGCCGTGCAGGTCCCGGCGGCCCCTTGGTAGCGGAACTGCGCCCGGACCGCCTGCAGCGCGCCGGACGGCAGCGTGTACGTGGCGGACATCGTCTGCGCCCCGGTCGCCGTCGGGGTGATGGTGGCGAGGAACGTCCACGTCGGGCTGTTGGCGTTGGCCGCGTAGTACAGGTCCAGCTTGTCGGCGGAGGTGGAGTAGACCCACGCCCGCGCCTCGATCTTCGCCGTCTTCCCTGCGGCCAGGTTGGTCCCGTCCAGCGTGGACACCCTCAGCCAGTCATTCGACTCGTCGGAGTGGAAGGTGCCGGAGGCCCCGTCCGCGCAGGAGGCGGCGATGGTGTTGGGCTGGTTCACCTCGGGGCCCAGGGCGGCGCGCCCGTTGAGCAGCGTCCCGGACTCGCACCACGCGCCGGCGGAGCCGCACTTCGGCGCTTTCAGCGTGGCGTCGTAGGTGGCGATCGCGCCCACGGGGCCGGAGCCGTTGAAGTTCCCCTTGGCCAGCTCCGCCAGGTACGCCGCGGCGAGCTTGGAGAACTTCAGCGCGTGGTTGGCGTTCCCGCCGCTGTTGGCCAGGGTGTCGTTGGCGGTGTGGATGTTCGGGTTGTCCTGGTTCAGCAGCGACTCGAAGGGCAGCGAGGCCGGGACGCCGATGTTCGTCCACGACACGTGGTCCGAGCACCCGTAGCCGCACGACGTGTTGCCATAGGTGAGGGTCGGCAGGTAGGTGGTGAGCAGCGAGATGAGGAAGTTGTTCTGCGCGGCGTTGGTGTTGTCGGTGAGGATCGCCATGTCGATGCTGGAGCCCTTGTAGTTGGTCATGTCCAGCTGCAGGGCGCCGATCACGTTGACGCCGCCGGCCTGGTACGAGCTGGCGATTGCCTGAGACCCGCGGAGCCCGACCTCCTCGGCGGCGTACGCCATGAACTTCACCGTCTTCTGGGGGCGGTAGTTCTGCGCCAGCGCCACCCGGATCACCTCGGTGATCGAGGCCACCCCGGAGGCGTCGTCGTCCGCGCCCGGCGCCCTCCCGGTGGAGGGGCTGGACTGGTTGATGGAGTCCAGGTGGCCGCCCAGCACCACCACCTCGCTGGGCGACGTGGTGCCCAGGATGGTCATGATCACGGACGGCTGCGCCCAGGAGTGGGCGAAGAGGTCCACCGTGATGTCGGACCGGCCCGCGGCGTAGCCCTGCCACCGGGACCTCAGCCAGTTCGCCGCGTCCACGCCCGTCTGCGCGGTGTAGTAGCGGTTGTTGAAGGCGGCCATGTTGGTGATGGTGTCTTCGATGTTGGCGGCGGTCATCTGGCCGATCAGCGAATTCACCACCGCCCCGTTGTCCACCGTGTAGGTGACGGCCAGGGGCTGAATGGTCGCCGCCCGCAACGCGGCGGCGTTCACCTCGGCTACCGCCTTCTGTCGGGACTCATGCGACAGGAAGCCCGCGCAGCGGTTGAACCGGTCGTGCATCACCTCCCCGACCAGCGGGAGCTGCGACTCGCGCAGGTGCAGCACCACCACGTCTCCCACCTTGTCGGTCGGGACGGCGAAGGCTCCCTGGCCGGCCTTCTCCAACGCCGCCTGCACCGCGGGCAGCGTGTCCGCGCCCAGCGAGATCCAGGCCTCCGGATCCGCACCGCGAGCGATGGCGCCGCTCGCGCACAGCAGGAACGCCACCAGCACCAACCGGGGTTTCGACAGGTTCATCGGCAAGTCTCCTTCAGAAGGGGCGGGCGTCCTTACCCCGGCTTGGCCCCGGTCACAAGCACTCGCACCCGTCTCCATGGGAGGTCAGGGCTTGGACAAGGAGTGCGACATGCGAGTCGCTGCATTGCTGGTCGGCGTAGGGTTGATGGGCTGTGCCACCGTGAACCCTTCACCGGCGCCCGCGCCGGCGGCGCCGAACGCCCCGGTCAAGAAGGAGGTCAAGCCGGGGAAGAACGAGCAGAACGAGGTGGTGGTGATCGGCAAGAAGCAAGCGCCGATCCCCGGCCTCCGGTCGACCGACCAGGAGACGGAGTTCACCATCTTCCACGGCAAGCCGTACCGCTGCACCAAGGTCAAGGGTTCGCCGGAGGACCCGAAGGGCGTGGAGTCGTGCCGCGCCCTCAACACCGGCAAGCAGGGCACCCCGATCACCGGGCTCATCGACCGGTACTCCGGGAACATCGATTCGTCCGACCGCCACTGAGCCCCTGGGTTCCGGGGGCTGAGCGGCGGACGGCTACGGCGGCCTGGCCGGGAGCTGCTTGTAGAAGAAGCTGGCCGCCTTCGGGACGCCGCCGGTGCTGAGGGCGTAGCCGGGGATCTCCCCGATCTTCACCCAGCCGGAGCGCGTGTAGAGGCGCTCCCCGGCGCTCCCGCTCTCCGTGTCCAGCACCAGCAGCGTCCGGCCGTGGCGCGCCGCGGACGCCTCCGCCGCCGCCAGCAGGCGCGCGCCCAGCCCGTGCCGCCGGTGGCCCGGGTGCACCAGCATCTTGCCGATCTCCGCCCGGTGCGGCTGGTTCGGCTGCGGCGCGAAGGTCACCACGGCGGTGCCGGCGATCCGCCCGTCCACCTCGGCGACCAGCAGCCGCCGCATCCGCGCGCCGATCGCCGGCAGCTGGGCCCGCCAGAAGCCCTCCGCCTCCTCGCGCGTGAACCCCCGGAGGAAGTTCACCGAGGCGCCGCCCTCGACCACGACCTCCAGCAGCGCGCCCAGCTCTCCCAGGCGGCGCTCCACCTCCTCCAGCTCCAACTCCCGGATCTCCGGCTCGCGCATGGGCTCACAGCTCTGTGGTCTTGATGATCTCCAGCTTGGCGCCGTACTCCTTGGCGGTGAGGACGAGGTCCGCGGTCCCGCCGGGGCCGTCGCCCTGGTCCTTGCCGTCCCAGAGGGCGACCAGGGTGACTTTCTCGTACCCCGAGGCCAGCGCGCTCCGGAGCATCCACCGGTTGCTCCGCTTCCAGATGCCGTAGCTCTTGCGCGTCTGGAGCCACGCGGGCAGGGCGCCGTTCGGGCAGAGCACCCTGGACGGATGCGTCTTGATCAGCGCGTTGAATCGCTCCACCCAACCGGGTCCGGCGTCCTGGACGGAATGCACCACGTACTGCGAGGCCGGGAGCGCCAGGTAGACCAGGGAGGGCACCCCCAGCTCCTGGCAGGCCTCGTGGAAGAGGATGTCCCCGCCGCTGGCGGCGCCGGCGATCCCGATCACCCTTCCCTTCGCCTTCTGCAGCTCGCTCTCGACCCGTGCCTTGATCTGCGCGAGCGCGGCCGGCTCCTTGGCGGCGGGGAACCGCGGCTCGGGGCGGCCGGGGGCGTCCAGCCGGTGCCCGGTGAACAGCAGCACCCGCTCGTACCCCTCCGCCGAGGCGGAGGGCCCGAGGGCGCGGAGCGCGGCGCCCAGCACCTTCTCGCGAAGGCCCAACAGGCTGAAGAGCTCGAGCTGGTGCCGCACGGTTTCGCGATCGAGCTCGCTGCTCCGGTAGAGGACGCGCCGGTATTCCTTCTCGACCACGGCCGCATCGTCGCTGGTGAGGAAGGTCAGATCGGCGAACGAGGCCTCGGCCCACCGGTCGACCTTCTTCTCCCGCGCCGCGCGCTCCCGCGCCCGCTCCACGGCGGCCCGGACGAGGGTGGTGAGCTCGACCTGGGCCTGTATCTGGCCCGCGGCCTCGCCGGAGAGCTCGCCGGTGATGACCTGGAGCGCCAGGGCGTTGATGCCCGGGTAGTAGTCGTTCAGGTCTTCCTTGAGCGCGCTCCGGTAGTGATCGAGCGCCTCGGCCAGCCCTGGGGACTGCAAGGCCACCTCGCGCCGCGGGGCGAGGTCCGCCGACCCGGCCCATTCCCGGCGCCAGAGCTCCTTCGCGTTGCGGCCCTGCTGGGCGAGCGCCTCGGCGCGGTCGCTCCAGGTCGACGACCGGTTCTCGAGGATGCGCTCGATGGCCTGGGTGCTCTCCGCGATGTCGCCGAGCCGGTGATAGATGTTGCCCAGATGCTTGTTGGTCTCGAAGTCGTCGGGCCTGGCCTCGAGGAGCTTCCTCCACACGTCTCGCGCGCTCTCGTACGCCGCCGCCTTGTACAGCGACCGCCCCACCTGGCGCAGCGCCGCCCGCGCCCAGGCGAAGGTCTGCGCCTCCTCGGCGAGGAGGGCCAGCATCCCGGCGTCCCTGGAGGTTGAGGCGATCTCCACGTCATCCTTGAAGGTCGAGGGCGGTGGCAGCTCTTCGGACGGCTCCTCCTGGTCGTTGGCGAGCAGGGTGTAGATGGGGCTGTCGTCGCGCTCGCCGGTGATGGTGGCGCGCAGCCCGTCCACCAGCGCGGCCACCGTGGCGCCAGGGGAGGCTGGCTCGTAGGCCAGGTAGCGGTAGCCGGCGATGTCGAAGGGCACGTCCCGGCGCGCTTCGCTCGGGGGGAGCGTGCCGCGCAGCAGGAACGTCCCGCGGCGGCGGCGCGCGTGGCGGATCCCCAACTCGTAGAACACGTTCGCGTTGTGGATGGTGATGTCCGCCACCACCAGGTCCGCGGTGAGCAACAGC
>DATBSS010000506.1:0-1639 GCA_036559665.1 Myxococcaceae bacterium | reverse complement strand
CGTCCCGACCGCCTGGATGACACCAGCAGTATCAGGGGCTCCGGCGGCTGCGGCGGGAGCGCCGGTGCCCAGTTCAGGCCCGAAAGCCCCAACGCACGTTTCCGGGTGGTACTTGCAATGCTCTGAGATCGAATCGTCTGCGTACTGGGCGTAGATCCTGGGCGCGCTGGCGCGGCGCACGCCCGAGCAGGCGATCAGCATCACCAACGCCACCAGCAGGCCCTTCAGCGGTCTTGGCGTCATCGCCCCCCGGAGCCTCGCACAGCCGCGCTCCGATTATTTCCGGATCATTTGCGCCCGCAACGGTGTGCGCCCCTGTGCGGAGAACTGGAATGTGACGGCTCCTGGAGAGGGCCGTCCGGTCCCAACCCTACTCAGGAGAAAAACAGTCATGGGCAATTCCATTTCCGGTTTCGGTGCGATGCGTCCTCCCCAGTTCGGCATGCAGTCGTTCGGCGGGGGAGGCGGCCAACTCGGGAACAACCACGGCACGCAGGGCCGGGGCTTCCCGGGCGGGAGCAGCTTCCAGCCCGCCCAACAGCAGCGCCGGGGCCCGCCGCTGCCCCCGCCGGAGCTGATGCGCGACCTCGGCCAGGCGCTCCGCATCCCGCCCGAGCAGCTCGCCCAGAAGCTCCAGTCCGGCCAGTCGCTGACCCAGGTCGCCTCCAGCGTCGGCCTGAGCCCGAGCCAGCTCCAGTCGAAGGTGGAGGGCTTCCTCTCGCAGCGCCTGCCCGGTCTCTCCGGCGATCAGCGCAACAACATGGCCAGCCACATCATCGCCGGCTCGCCGCCGCGCCCGCCTCCGATGCCGGGGATGAGCAACCCGGTTGGATGAGCGCATACCCGCACCCGCGGATGGTCTTCAGCATCCGCGGGTGTCGGGGGTCGTCTCCCAGCTTCATTCTCAGGTGATACACCTGCACGTCGATGGAGCGGTCGAACGACGCCTCCGCGCTCCCCTTCGCCGCCTCCAGCAGCTGCTCGCGCGAGAGCGGCGTCCCCGCATGCAGCGCCAGCACCCGCAGCAATTCGAACTGGTAGCGGGTGAGCGGCACCTCCCGCCCGTCCAGCGTCGCCCGCCGCGCCCGCGGCTCCAGCTCCAGCTCCCCGACCCGGATGGTGGGCCGCCCCACCAGCAACCCCCGCGCGCGCCGCACCAGCGCGCGCACCCGCGCCAGCAGCTCCCGAGGCCCGATGCCCTTCACCACGAAGTCGTCCGCGCCGGACTCGTAGCCACGCAGCGCCTCGCCTTCATCGGCGCGCGCGCCCAGGAGCACCACCGGAACGTCGCTGCGCTCCCGCAGCTCCCGGCACAGCTCCGGCCCGTCCAGGCCCGGCGCCGCCGCCTCCAGCAGCACCACGTCGTAACGCCCGCTGGCCGCCTGCTCCAGCCCGCTCCGCGCGTCCACCTCCGCCACCAGCGACGCCCCCTCCCTCCGGAAGGCGTCCCACGTCCCACGCGCGAACACCTCGTCCGTTCCGACCAGCAGTGCGGTAAGGCTTGTATGAGGTCCAGTCACGAAGTGACTCCCTCAATGGCGGTCATGGTGGTCGGGCGGCCCTCGAGGGCCGCCGAGGGGGTCCAGGGGGAGACCGACAACTTGTGGAAGGGCTGTTGACGGCAGGTGATGGGGTGAGT
>DATBSS010000505.1:0-3710 GCA_036559665.1 Myxococcaceae bacterium | reverse complement strand
GCCGCCCAGCGGGTGTCGCACCATCAGCTCCAGGCCGGTGGCGTACCCGCGAGACCGCACCGCGGCGATGTTGGGGAAGAGCGAGCCTTCCTTTGGCCCGGAGATCTGGAAGCCCAGCGCGCCGCTCTGGAAGATGTCCAGGTCGATCGCGGTGAGGACGGGGTTGAAGTACGCGTCCGCCGTCACCTCCACGCCCCGCCACGGCTTCCAGGAGAGACCGAGGTCCGCCTGGGCGCCCTCCTGCAGCCCGTAGCGCAGCCCGCCCACGTCGACCACCGGCAGGCCGATCACCGCCACCGGCGGCTGGTGGAACGCGCCGGCCGCGGCGCGCAGCTCCAGCCCCTCGGCGAGGCGGCGCCGGGCGGAGATGCGGGGCTCGAAGGCGTAACGGTCGATGCCGGGGGCCAGGTGGTAGAGGTCAGCGCGCAGCCCGGACGCGACCTCCCAGGGCCCCGGTCCGCTCCAGCGCACTTCCGCCCAGGCGCCGAGGAACGTCCCCACCGCCACGTCTGCAGTGAGGTCCCGCTCTCCCACCTCCGTGCCGCGCTGCAGGTTGTCCTCGAGGACCTGGTGCGCGGAGAGCTGCGCCGAGCGGCGATCGGCGTCCGCCCCCACGCTCACCTCCACGCCGGGAGAGGGCCGGCCCCGCCAGGAGGCGCGCGCCCGGAAGGACGGCTCGGCCACGCGTTCGGAGGTGGTGACCACGCTCACGTCGCCGAACGGATCCACCCACTCCGACCCGGATCCGTTCTTCCCGTCGTACCCCAGCCGGTCGATCCCGGCGGTGAGCGCGACCTCGGCCTCGCCGGGACCCAGCGGCCACCGGTACCGGAGGTCCCCGCGGTGGAACAGGGCGTGGACCATCCAGCCACCATGCGGCCGCGGCGACGCCACGCCGTAGTCGTCCGCGCTCCCGAAGACGAACAGCCGCAGCTTCCCCGGCCCCAGCGCCTGGTCGAGCCGGAGTTGGTAGTCGGCGAAGTCCAGCGTGGAGGTGTCGCCCTCGCGCTGTCCGGGCACCCTCACCAGGTCCATGGCGTTGGCCATGGCGGCGATCAGCCACGCGGTGAAGCTGTAGCGGGCGGCGAAGGTGAAGCCGGTGCCGGTGGTGGGGAACGACGCGGACGCGAACACCCCCACGTTCATCAGGTCCGCGGTCGCGGAGACGCGCGGGCGGTCGCCGGGCTCGCGCGTCCTCGCCTCCACCACGCCGCCCAGCAGCCGCCCGTACTCCGGCCTCGGCGAGGAGGGGTAGAGCTCCAGCGAGTCGATGAGGTCCGGGTGGATGACCGACGGGCCGACGAAGAGGTGGAAGAGCAGCGGCACCTGCACGCCGTCGATGAACAGCGCGGTGCTGGCCGGGCTGGACCCGCGGACCACGGGGTACGAGATGCCGGAGTGGATGGTGGAGACGCCCGGCATCGCCAGCACGGCGCGGATCGGGTCCCCCATGGTGCCGGGCACCTCCTCCAGCTCGCCCTCGCGCAGCTCGCCCGCCGATGGGCGCTCGCCGCGCACCACGGTCTGGAACGAACCCGCGTCCGCCTCGTCCCCTTCGGGCCCCGGCGAAGCCGCCAGCGAGATGAGGAGCACCCGGCCGAGCATGCCTGCGGACAAGCAACCCACGCGCCCGATGCTAACCGCCGGTGAGCGCTCGGCGGCGACGCGGCGCAGCGACGGATTTCCCGCCGGAGCGCCTCAGGAATCCGCAGGCCGGAGGGCGTCCCAGCCGCCCACCACCGCGCCCAGCGCCACCAGCACGCAGCTGGCCGCCAGCGCGCCGGAGAGGGCGGCTTGGCCGGCCGCGAACAGCACCAGGGTGGAGAGGATGGGCTCCAGGTACGACGCCGCCGCCAGCGCGCGCACGTTCCCGCGCTTCATCCCCACGTCCCAGGCGAACAGCGCCACGCCCACTGGGCCCACGCCCATGGCGGCGATGGCCATCCACTCGCGGCCGGTGGGCGCGACCCACGGCTCCAGCCCTACGTGGAGCGCCGCCGCCAGCAGCGCGGTGCCCCCGCAGAACGCGCCCACCACGTCGGTGGAGAGATCGCCGCGGCGCCGGCTGAGCACCGAGTACGTGGGCCAGATCACCGCGCACCCCAGCGCCGCCGCGTACCCGCGCCACCGGGCCGCGTCGAACGCCAGGCTGGCGCCGCGCACCCCCAGCAGCGACGCGCCGGCGAACCCCAGCAGGCACCCCAGCAGGTGCCACCAGCGCAGGCGCTCGCCCGGCAGGAGCGCGGAGAAGAGCGCCAGCAGCAGCGGCCAGAGGTAGTTGATCAGGTTCGCCTCGGCGGCCGGCGCGCTCCGCAGGGCGACGAAGAACAGCGCGTGGTAGCCGAACAGCCCGAACAGCCCCAGCGCCCAGATGCCGGGCTTCAGCATCATCCGGCGGATCAGCGAGTCGCCGCGGGCGATCCACGCGGCGGCGGCGATGGAGAACGCCAGCCCGAACACCAGCGCCATCAGCTCGAAGGCCGGGATGCGCGCGGTCTCGGTGGTGAGCCAGGCCAGGGTGGCCCACAGCGCCAGCGCACCCGCGCCGGTCGCGGTGGCGGCGCGGCGGTTGCCCTGGGCTGGAGCGGCCGCCGCCGCTGGCGCCGTCACCAGGGACGGCCGGGATGGAGCGCCCGGGCGCGCGTCATGGCTTGTGGCACGAGGTGGAGGCGCGCTCCATCAGCGCCCGCTCCTCGCCGGTCTCCCGCTGCAGCCGCTGCGACACCAGCTTGCAGCCGTTCGCCCCCAGCGAGGCCAGCGCGCTCGCGGCGGCGGCCCGCAGGTGGGGGTCCTTCTCCTGGAGCAGCGGCGCCAGGGTGGCCTGGGCGGCCGGGCCCGGCGCCAGCTTCGGCGTGGCGCGCACCGCGGCCATCCGGACCGCCCTCGGCTCGGAGGCGCCGGTGGCCAGCCGGCCCACCAGGTCGGTGGCGGCGGCGTCCTTCCGCATCCCCAGCGCCTCCACGGCGCGCGCCCGGCGCAGGGAGAGCTGCTGGCTGGAGGCGATCTCCATCAGCAGCGGCGCGGCCTCCGGCCCCAGGGCCTGCCACTGCTGCGCGGTCACCGGGACGTCGATGGTGGAGAGGAAGGTCTCCACCTGCTCCCGCACGTCGCCGGCGGGGACGCCCTGGACCCTGGTCCGGTCGGCCGCGTCCGGCGGTCCGCTCAGCGCGATGGCCACGGTGATGATCATGCAGTTCATCGGTCGCTCCTCAGTGAACGGCCAGGTTGCGGCGCATCACCTCGCCCTGCTGCGGGGTGAGGTGTCCGCCGGCGGCGCCGCCCAGCAGCCAGAACATCAGGTTGTCCGAGCCGCCGCAGTCCGGCTTGCTGCTGCTGCTACAGATGGAGGTGGTGACCAGGGTGCCGTTGCCGCAGCCGGCGGCGTTGCTCACGCACGACCGGCAGACGCACTTCCGGGTGTCGCTGAGCGAGTCCCAGTAGGTGCCGGTCGCCTCGGACACGTGGAACAGCCCCAGCCAGTGGCCGGCCTCGTGCGTGGCGATGTACGCCACCTGGTCCGCGCCGCACTGGTTGGGCGAGATCACGTTGGCGCAGGTGCCGGTGGTGAGGTCGTCGATGGACATCGCCGCGCCGCTGGCGATGGTGCCTCCCACCGTGGACGGACCGGGGATGGTGCCGTCGATCCCGAGGATGGTCCCGCTGCCGCCGCCGCCGATGGAGGAGACCCAGAACAGGTTCAGCGTGGCGTC
>DATBSS010000504.1:0-6929 GCA_036559665.1 Myxococcaceae bacterium | reverse complement strand
CGCCGAGGACGTGGTGCTGGAGCTGGCGCCGGCGGGCGTGCTGGAGGGCTACGTGCTGGGCTCGGACGGCAAGCCGGCCGTGGGCGCCGAGGTGATGGTGGCCGGCGCGGACGAACCGCTGAGCGTCCCGTCCGGCATGGGCGGCGGCTTCTCCATCGAGGTCCCGCCGGGGACCTACCGGGTCTCGGCGCGCAGGGGCGGCGAGTCCGGGGCGCTGCCCTCGCCGGTGGTGGTGGCCGCCCGGACCACCGCGCGCGGGCTGGTGTTGCGGATGGGGAAGGCGGCCGGCATCTCCGGCGACGTGGTGCGCAAGCGCGGCGGCCAGCCGGTGGAGGGCGCGACGGTGGACGTGAGCCCGTACCTGGCGGCGGGCGACTCCGGGCGCGCCGTCACCGACTCCGAGGGCCGCTTCTCGGTGAACGGGCTGGCCCCCGGCGCCTACGACGTGGTGGTCCGCGGGCAGGGCATCTCGGAGGTGCTGGAGCGCGGCATCACCGTGGCCAACGGCGAGCAATACACGCTGCACGTGGAGGTGGCGGGGACGGCGGAGGTCGAGGGCACGGTGACGGACGGGGCGGGGCAGCCGGTGCCCGGCGCGGTGGTGACGGCCGCCGGGCCCATGGAGGACACCCCCAGCGTCTCGGCCAGCACGGACGCGGAGGGCAACTACCGGATGACGGGCGTGCCGGTGGGGCGGGTGGAGATCGCCGCCGGCCGGACCGAGGGCGGCTACAAGCCGCGCCTCTCCCTGCAGCTCACCGAGGACGACGTGGGGCGCGCCGACTTCACGCTCACCGACACCTCGGTGGTGGAGGGGCGGGTGGTGGCCAAGGCGGGCGGCGCGCCGCGCCTGCACGTCAGCGTCCGGCTGTACCAGTTCTCCAAGCGGCGGTCGGAGGACGCGGAGGTCAACGACGACGACGGCACCTTCCGGGCCGAGGTCCCGCCGGACGAGTACCGGGTGGTGGCCTTCGAGCAGACCGGCTCCCAGCGCGGCCCCCTGGCCGTCACGAACGTGAAGGTGGAGCCGGGGCAGATCGCGCGCGTGGAGCTGGTGGTGGACGACTCGGCGCTGGCCCCCGGCGCCTCGGTGCTGGTGCTGGAGCCGGGCGGCGTACCCTCGCCGGGCGCCCAGCTCTGGGCCACGCGGAACGGGCGGCCCTGGCGCGGCTTCCGGACCGACGAGACCGGGCACGCCAGCCTGGGCGGGATGGGGATGAAGGGCGAGGCCATGGCGCTCAAGGCCTGGAACGGCGGCCGTTCGGGCGAGGCGCCCTGGACGCCGGGCGGCGGCGACCTCACCATCACCCTCCGCGCGGCCGGCGCCGTCCACGGGCGCGTCGTGGGCGGCCGCAAGCCGGTGGCGGGCTTCACGCTGGAGGTGGACTCCACCGAGTGGCGCCCCGGCAGCTCCGGGCCGCTGTCCTTCCCCGGGAACGAGTTCCTGGTGACGGACCTGCCGGCGGAGAGCCTGACGCTGAAGGTGGCGACGGCGGACGGCCAGAAGGGGAGCGTCACGGTGGAGCTCCGCCCCGGCGCCACCTCCGAGGTCAACGTGTCGCTGGACCCTTCGACCGGCGGATAGCCGCTACTTCTGCGGGACCAGCGTCAGCTTGCCGTTGACGGTCGGGTCCAGGGACGCCTTGCGGTTCGCGGTGCAGATGTCGATGCGGGAGGTGCCCTTGCCCTTGAAGGCGCCGCCGGTGTCCACCACGCGGAACTCGATGGGGCGGCCGTACTTCTTCTCCAACTCCGGGATGCGGAGCTTCTGACCGTAGGGGAACGACTTGCTGTCCATGGCCACCGAGACGTACGGCGCCTTCCCGGCCAGGTAGTCCTGGAGCGTGTGGAGTGGCTTGCCCTTCCGGTCCTGGAAGCCACCCTCCATCGGAGAGTTGTCCGGGAAGTAGCCGGTGCCCTTGGCGGTGAAGCTCTGGCCGGTGGGCGTCATGGACGGCTGCGCGGCCTGCGCGCCGCCCGTGCCGGTGGGCTTCTGCTGCGGGGCGGGAGCGGGCTGCTGCGGCCGGGCCGAGCCCTGGTCGAAGGTGTCGCGCCGGAACGGCTGCTGCTGCGGCTGCGTCCGGGGCTGCTGCTGGACCTGGGGCCGCGCCTGGGCGCCCTGCTGCGCCGCGCCACCGGCTCCGGCCCCACCTGCGGGGCGCTGCATGCCTTGGATCTGCTTGGCCAGGGCCTGAATCTGCTGCGATAGGCGGGTCAGGTCTTGAATGGCGGCGCCGATATTCATGGGGGGGCTTCTCCAGGGAGCCAGGTACGCGGGACGCCTACATTCTCAGGATCCAGCGGCCCGTGTTTCGGCCGGAAGTGTCAACGCCTCTGCGAGACCTGGCTGAATTCCGGCCAGAAAAGGCCGGCGACACGCCCTCAGAAGTCGGTCGCGGCGGCGATCTGGGCCAGCGTGCGGGCGACGGCCTCTGACACACCGTGTCGAACCGGCAGGCCAATCGGCGTGTCCCCGGTGAGGGTCCGGTACAGGACGAGGGCCGCGAGGTACGTCCCGGCGGGGGCGGGGTGGCGGCCGTCCGGACCGTGGAGGGCCAGGCCGGGGGAGGCCGCCAGGGCCTTGGCCCAGGCCAGGCCCACCGGCGCCAGCGCCGCACCCGACTGCCGGGCGGCGGCCTGGTACGCGGCGGAGATGCGGAACTGTTCGTGCGGCTGGTCGCGAGGCGCCCAGGTGACGAACAGGATGGGCTGGGCTCCGTGCCCGGAAGCCAGGCCCGCCAGCGCGCACGCCGGCTCGATGAACAGGGGTGGGGCGACGGCGGGGAGCTGGCTCTGCTCCTGGAGCACCACGTGGGTGAACGCCCCGGAGATGATGCGTTGGGAGGCCGCGCCCCAGCCGCCGGTCAGGTGGTCGCGGAGGAGGGCGCCCCCGCGGGCCAGCACCTCGTGGCGCATCGCCTGGCCACGGGCGGTGGCGAGGGACTGGATGGTCCCGGGCAGGTCGTTGGAGGAGGTGTAGCTGTTGCCGACGAAGAGGACGTTCACGTTTTCACAGGTGCAACATGACCGCGACCGCCGCGCCCAGGGCGGCCAGCGCCGCGGCCGCGTAGAACCAGCGCCGCGACCACCGCCCGCGGCCGGCGTCGCCGAGACCCTTCACGCCGGTGACGCTGTCCTCGTCGTCCTCCGCCAGGCCGTCGCGGACCAGCGTCATCACCCGGAGCAGGTGGCGGATGTAGAGGTCCTCGCCGGAGTAGTGGGCCAGCGCCGCCAGTGCCTCCGCCAGGCGCTCCTTGTCCAGCGCGGCGTCCATCTCGACCAGGGGCCCTCCGTTGGCGAGCGCTTTGGGCCCGTCATCCACCACCACTCCGCTGGATAAACCCGAGGTGGGGGTCCAGGTGAAGTAACTCTGGATGAGCGTCAGCTCCTGGCGGATGACGTGGCGTTCGTTCACGGTGGAGACCAACTCCGCCCCGAGGGCGCACTGGTGCCACACCGTCTTGTTGCCGTCCGGGCCGGGTGGGTCCTCGATCGCGCGGATGCGGTAGAGGGCGGTGACCGCGGCAGCCAGCGCCTGGGGCGTTGGTTTGAGCATCGACGCCCGACAGTCTAGCCGCCGTCCGGCTCCGGCGGCGGCTCCGGCACCGTGGGAATCGACAGCTCGTAGGTGCCGTTGGACTCGGTGGTGGTCCTGCCCAGCGAGTAGTAGACCTTCTTCGGACCCTCGGTGACGACGCGGAACAACTCCACCGTCGCACCGGCCACCGCCGTCGGCGTGGGGGCGTTGGGGGTGGCGAAGGCGGAGACGCTGCCGTTCAGCTTGCGCCCGTTCCAGAGCGTGAAGGGGGGCACGTCGGTCGGGGTCGGGTCCGGCCCGGGCGGCGGGTCCACGATGACGCGGCGGCTGACGCGGGGCAGGGTGTCCGGCGAGTGGAAGTCCAGGCGGTACTCGCCCGGGTCGGCGAAGAAGCTGAAGCGGCCTTCGGTGTCCGTGGTGCTTTCCTGGGGATAGGTCGGCGGCTTGCGGCCCGGCACGCCGCCCACCGGTTCGGCCACCACGTTGACGCCGGTAGCGGGCTCGCTGCCCGAGGGCCGGAAGACCTGGCCCCGTATCTCCGGGCGCCGCGGGCACCGGAGCGGCTGCTGGATGGACCCGCCCGAGGGCGGCACGGTGGCGACCACCTCCAGCGTCCCTGCGTGGGAGCCGCTGGGCGGTACCACCCACAGCGAGACCCCGTCCCCGGGCGTGAGCGTGGGCAGCGCCTTCACGCGGAATGCGCCGTCCGCGCCGGTGAAGACCGGGGTGCTGGTGTAGTTGTTCCGGTCCTGCGTGGCGCGCTCGGTGTAGACCTTGGCGCCGGCCACCGGCACCCCGTTCGCGTCCTGCACGGCGCCGGTGACCTCGACCGCGCTCCCGAAGTCGCCCATCTGGAGCGTGATGGGCGTGAAGGGCACGGTGACGAGCACGCTGCCGAAGATCCGGGTGGGGACGATGGTGTCCGGCGAGAGGGCCGCGTCCCGCGGTGAGGCCAAAAGCTGCACGTACTGGCCGCTGGCCTTGGGCGACGCCAGCACCGAGAAGGTCCCGGTGAGCGGGTCCACGGGGGCCGGCTGCGACAGCGGGCGCCCGGTGTTCAGCTCCAGGACCTGGATCTGCATCGGCGAGCCCACCGGCCCCAGCACCGTGGACAGCACCAGCGTCCCGGAGATGCGCACCAGCGCTCCCTGCGCGGGGAAGGTGACGTCCAGCTTCTGGTCGGCCCCGGGCGCCAGCGTCCACAGGCTCTGGTTCTCCACCGACACCGGCGGGATGGTGGGGTCCGCGCTGGAGGCGGTGAGCGACAGGTACTTGCCCGAGCTGGCCGGGAACGAGTACTGCCCCGCGGACGGCTGCACCAGCTCGTCGATGCGGCGGGGATAACCGGTCACCAGCAGGGCGCTGCCGCCGCCCCGGAAGGTGACGCTGCCGGTGAACGCCACCGGCCCGCTGGCGGTGTCCTGGCGGAGCTGGCCGCTGAAGGTCGCCTGCCGCTCCAGCACCACTTCCTGGGCGGCGTGCGGGTCGGCCAACTCGATCTCCTGGGAGTACTTGCCGGTGGTGACCTGCATCTTGAGTCCCTGGCCCGGATCGCCGCAGCCGTCCGGGAAGCAGATCTCGCCCGCTCCACATTCCGCGTCGGTGGTGCAGAAGGGGGCCCCGACGATGACGCGGCCGCAGCTCCCGGCGCCGAACGCCAGGGCCATCACCACGGCGGAGACGATGGCAGGGCGAAGCGTCATGGCAGCGGGCAATCTCCGGGCAACGTCTTGACGGTCCACACGTAGCGGTCCACGAACGAGGGGTTCACGCCCGCGTCCGGGTCCACCGACTTGGGCAGGGGGAGCCGGTCGTCGTCCAGCAGGCCGTCCGCCACCAGCACCTCCACCACGTGGAAGCCTTGCTGCACGAGCGGGTTGCCGGGGGCGTTGAGGTCCATGCGCACCGAGGACGGGCCGCGCTGCGCCGAGCCGACGTTGCTGAGCAGCTGCTCGCGGAGGATGCCGGGGTTCATGCCCGGGTCGTAGTCCACGTACCACCGGACCGTGATCGGGTCGTTCAGGTCCGGGTCCTCCGCGGAGACGGCGAAGTCTTCGGAGCAGGCGGTGCCGCCGCCGCCGCCGATCCCGTTGTTGAGCGTGATGGTGGTGCCGGGCGGATCGGGGTGGACGATCTTCACCGGGTTGTTCTTGAACGGCGGCGCATCGTCCGAGAAGCGATAGTCCTGGGGAACGAGGCAGCCGAACATGACCGCCGCCAGCATCAGCAACCCGCTTGCCATGGCGCGGCAAAGGTAGAAACGCTGGCTGGACGGGGGGTTGGAGCCCCTCATGTCAGGCGCCCGGGAACCGGAACACGACACCGGCGTCGCGGCAGGGTCTGACATCACCCCGCGTCCTCCTCGCTGTCGGGCGGGAGCGTCCTGCCGGTCCGCTCCGCCTCCAGCTTCTCCAGGTGCCGGAAGATGGTCCTGGGGTCCACGCCCAGGTCCTTGGCGGTCTTCGTCCGGTTGCCGTTGTTCCGCTCCAGCACCTCGCTGATGTACCGCTTCTGGTACTCCTCCTTGGCCTGGGCCAGCGGCATGATCGGGTCCAGGTTCTCCGGGTGGAGGTCCAGGTCGTCCGGCCCCAGGAGCGCCTTGTCCGCCAGCACCGCCGCCTTCTTGATCCGGTTCTCGAGCTCCCGGATGTTGCCCGGCCAGGAGTACTTCTTCATGGAGATGGCGCCACCCGGGGCGAATCCCTTGGCCTTGCTGTTGAACTCCTTCACGTACTTCTGCAGGAAGAACTTGGCGAGCACCATCAGGTCCTCGCCGCGATCGCGCAGGGGCGGCAGCTTCAGCGTCACCACGTTGAGCCGGTAGTAGAGGTCCTCGCGGAAGGCGCCCTTCTTCACCTCCTCCTCGAGGATCTTGTTGGTGGCCGCCACCACCCGGATGTCCACCGCCTCCGGCCGGTTGTCGCCGACCTTGTAGACGACCTTCTCCTGCAGGGCGCGCAGCAGCTTCACCTGCAGCTGCAGCGGCATCTCGCCGATCTCGTCGAGGAAGAGGCTGCCCCCGATCGCCGCCTGGAACTTGCCCGGCTTCGTCGCCACCGCGCCGGTGAACGCGCCCTTCACGTGGCCGAACAGCTCGCTCTCGAGCAAGTTCTCGGGAATCGCGCCGCAGTTGATCGTGACGAACGGCCCCTTCACGCGCGGGCTGCGCCGGTGAATCTCGCGGGCGATGAGCTCCTTGCCCGTGCCGGTCTCGCCGGTGATGAGCACCGAGATGTCGGTCGGCGAGATCTTGTCGACGCGCTTGTAGACCTCGCGCATCGCCTGGGCCGAGCCGACGATGTCGCCGTACTGCTGGTCTTCGAGCTTCTTCTTCAGCTCGACGTTGTCGAGCTTGAGGTCGCTCACCAGGATCGCGTTCTGCAAGAGCAGC
>DATBSS010000503.1:0-9235 GCA_036559665.1 Myxococcaceae bacterium | reverse complement strand
CGGTGAGCTGGTTCACCTCGTCCGCGGTGAAGCGCCGCTCCCAGCGGTACTTGGACGGCTGGGCGAAGGTGGAGAGGCGGTCCGCGGACGGGAGCTCGGCGGCCAGGAACGCCGCCAGGTTGGCGGGCGTGGGCAACCCGTCCGCGGGGCCGATGAGGTCCGGCTGCCCGCGCAGGCTGGGGTTGGGCGGGCCGCCCCAGACCACGTCGTTGTTCTCGGTGTGCCCGCCGCAGACGGCGCTGTAGACGGAATCCACCAGGCGGCCGTCGGGGGAGAACAGGCCCTCGCCGCGGGTGGCGTCCACCGCCGCGTTGGTGGCCGGCGTCTCCTGCGAGATGCCCTTGTAGACGGCGCAGTGCTGCTCGGCGCAGAGGAGGTACGGGTCGGCCAGGTGCTTGGTGCCGATCTTCGCCAGCACCTCCCCGCGCGCGGTCACCGCCTGCGCCTTGAGCGCCTCCGGGTGCGCTCGCGCGTAGATCTCCGAGGGAACCAGGCCGCGGAGGAGGTCTTCCAGGCCGACCTGGTTGACCACCGCCAGCCTGCCGTCGCGGTCCACCGCCAGCAGGAGGCTGCCGCGGTAGGCGCGGTCCTCGAAGCCGTGGGAGGGGTAGCCCACGTCGTGCTCCACCTGCCGCACCTCGACCGGGGTGGTCTCCAGCGGCTCGGCGACGATCCAGTCCTGGGCGAGCGCCACGCTGGCGCCCCGGGCGTCCAGCAGCTCCAGGATGCCGGAGGGCCGCTGCTCCAGGTGCTGGACGAGGGTGGTGCGCACGCCGTGCTGGCGGACGATCTGTGCCTGGCGGGCGGCGACCTGGTCGGGGGCGAGCGGTTCGTCGAGGAGGAGCTGGAAGCGGCGGTTGTCGATGACCTTGCCCGCGATGCCGTAGAGGGAGCCCATGGTCTCCACCCGGGTCTTCAGCCCGCGGGACTCCCAGTCCTTCTGCTCCGCCTGCAAGCCGGCCCGGTCCTCCAGTCGCAGCTCCGCGAGCTGAATGCGGGGGGAGACCTGCGCGGGGTGAGCCTCCACGATGCGCACGGTCCACAGCGTCCCGGGCGCGCCGTCCACCAGCTTCTCCACGTGCCCGGCCAGCTTCATCCGCAGGCGGCCGCGGGTGGAGAAGGTGACCTGGGTGACCCCTTCCATCAGCTTCACCGGAACCGCGGGCGAGCCGCCGCGGAAGTCCAGCCGCTTGCGGTAGGCGGCATGGAGCGGGTCGTTGGGCGCGGGTGGCAGCTCCAGGGGGAGGGCGGTGATGCCGGCGTCGGTGGCCGTGCCGGCGTCCGGCTCGGGAGCGCCCGCGTCCAGCTCGGGGCCCGTGACCAGTCCTGCGTCGAGGCCGGCGTCCGGGACGTGTGGGAGGGCCGGAGGCGTACCGCGGAGGAGCGCGCACCCGGCGACGAACAGGAGGCCCGCGGCGGCGGCGAAGCAGCGGACGGAGGAGCCCACGCGGGCGGCGACCCTAGCCGCGGTCGAGGCGGCTCGCCAGAAACACCGAGGAGGCTTGCCTGTCAGGCCGGGCCTCCACGCGCGTCCGTGCGTGTTGACCGGGCCGACAGCCGACCCCTATAAGCCGGGTCCTTCCGGCGCCATAGCCAAGTGGTAAGGCAAGGGTCTGCAAAACCCTCATTCCCCGGTTCGAATCCGGGTGGCGCCTCTCTCTACGAGCCCTCCATGCTCCACGGCTTCGGGCTGTACGGCGAAGAGCACGAGGCGTTCCGCCGGACGGTCCGGGCCGTGGTGGACAAGGAGCTCCGCCCGCACGCCCGCGAGTGGGAGGAGCGCGGCGAATTCCCGCGCGAGCTGTTCCGCCGCTTCGGCGAGCTGGGCTTCCTGGGCCTGAAGTACCCGGAGCAGTACGGCGGCAGCGACGCCGGCGTCCTCTTCGAGGCCGTCCTGCTCGAAGAGCTGGCCCGCTGCGGCTCCGGGGGCGTGGCCGCCGGCCTGGCCGCCCAGTTCGTCATCGCCACCGGCCCTTTGCACCTCTTCGGGAGCGACGACCAGAAGCGCCGCTTCCTGGCCCCCGCCATCGCCGGCGAGCGGATTGGCGCGCTCGGCATCACCGAGCCCGACGCCGGGTCCGACGTGGCCGGCCTGCGCACGACCGCCCGCCTCGACGGGGACGCCTACGTCGTCAACGGTTCGAAGACGTACATCACCAACGGCGTCCGGGCGGACTTCGTGGTCACCGCGGTGAAGACCGACCCGTCCAGGGGCCACAAGGGCCTCTCCCTGCTGGTGATCGAACGCGGCACGCCCGGCTTCAGCGTCAGCCGGAAGCTGGAGAAGCTGGGGTGGCGGTCCAGCGACACCGGCGAGCTGGTCTTCGAGGACTGCCGGGTGCCCGCCGCCAACCTGCTCGGGGAGGAGGGGCAGGGCTTCTACGAGATCATGGGGAACTTCCAGTGGGAGCGCCTGTCGCTCGCGCTGGGGGCGGTGGGCGCCGCCGCCGACATCTTCGAACAGGCGCTCGCCTACGTGCAGAACCGCCGCGCGTTCGGCCGGCCGGTCTCCGAGTTCCAGGTGGTCAAGCACCGGCTGGCCGAGATGGCCACCGACCTGGAGGCGGCTCGCCAGCTCACCTACCACGCGCTCCGCCTCCACGCGGCCGGCGAGCACGCGCTCGCGCAGACGTCGATGGCCAAGAAGCTCGCCACCGAGATGTGCTGCCGTCTCGCGGACCAGGCGCTCCAGCTCCACGGCGGCGCGGGCTACATGATGGAATACGACATCCAGCGCCATTGGCGCGACGCCCGGCTGGGCCCCATTGGCGGCGGGACCAGCGAGATCATGAACGAGATCATCGCCAAGCAGTTGGGCCTCTAGGGCCCGGAAGAAATCCTTCGCGCACGCGAGTTCACCACGTGAGCCCGTGACCGGGAGGATGCGTGGAGCCGACCATCCACTGCCGCGATCTGTTGCTTCGCCTCGGGGATGATGAAGTGCTGGTCATCGACTGTCGCCCGGATGACCAATGGCAAGCGCTGGACGTCCAGATCCCCGGCGCGCTGTGGATCGCCGGCGGAGAGCTGGCCCACGCCGCCCACTCGCTCCCGGACGACGAGCTGATCGTCATCTACGGGACGTCCCGGGAGCCGCATGCCTGGCGCGCCTGCCGGATGCTCCGCCTCCGCGGCTTCGACGCGGTGGTGCTGGACGGGGGTTTGCGCGCCTGGATTTCCATGGGATTTCCCACGGAACGAGCGACCGCGGCGCGTCCGATGGCAATTCCGTCCTCGTTGTAAAAGAAGCGTAAAAATCCCTTCATCCCACAGGTGAACTGGCCAATCGGTCGGGGCGATAATCCCGGGGAGTCTCTCTCTCCCCGTGGGCCCTTCCTCCGTCTTGCCTGCCAATGGCCATCGATCCTCGAAATCTCCTCCGCCGAGCCCCGTCCAAGCCGACCACTCCGGCTACGACGAGCGGTGAAAAGAAGGCCCCGGCCCAGAACCAGGCCGCTGCCCCCGCGCCCGCGCAAGCTGCGACTCCGGCCCAAGGCAAGGCCCAGGCGCCAGCGACGCAGGCGCCGCCCACCGGCAGCCCGGCCAACCAGGCGGCCGCCACCCAGCAGCGCGACCTGTTCGCCGCGAGCTCGAAGCCCGCGTCCAAGTCCGGCACCACCACCCTCCAGACTCCGCTCAACACCGGCCACCACGTCGGGGGCGGCAACTTCTTCGACGACCTCTTCACCGATCTCTTCGCCACGTCGCGTCACCGCTCGCCGAAGGACCGCACCAACCTCTCCCAGTACGCCGCCGACGCCTGGGGCAAGCCGATCCCCGTCTCCTCCAACGATGACGACCCCTTCGCCAAGGAGACGAACATCGAGGGGATGCACCGGACGGACTTCGACGTGGACAAGAAGGGCAACCCGGTGGGCCTGCGCGGCAACCGGGCCGGCGTGATCGAGGAGGACAAGATCTTCCGGAAGGACGCCCAGGGGAACTTCGTCCCGTTCGCCTGGAACCCGTGGCCGAAGGAAGTGAAGCCGGACGCCAACGGCCGCTTCGTGTTCGACGAGCCCCGGTTCCCGCTGTTCCAGCAGGAGCGCGGCCCGGACGGGAAGATCATCGTCAAGGACGGGCTCCAGGTCTGGACGCCGAACAACCTGAGCATCGGGTCGGCCACCACCTTCGAGGGCATGAACTCCGTCTCGCGCGCCGCCGAGTCGTGGGCAGGCCGGGAGATCGACTGGGGCAACAACGGGAAGCTGGAGGCCGAGCCGCACACCTTCATCGACTTCAACGCCTTCTACAGCCCGTCCGCCCGCCAGCTCTTCTTCGGTGTGGTGCCGTACCGGCTCAAGGGCGAGACCCAGGTCAAGATGTTCGAGACCGCCACCTCCTGGGACATGGTGGCGCACGAGTCCGGCCACGCCATCCACAACGCGCTGATGCCGGACGTGGACCACACCGACCCGGGGTTCAACCAGTGGGGTGAGTCCTTCGGCGACCAGACCGCGATGTGGACCTCGCTCAAGGACCGGGACCGCGCGTCGGCGCTGCTCACGGAGATCAACGGCGACCCCAACAAGTCCAACTCGCTCACCCGCATCGGTGAGGCCTTCGCCTCGCTGATCGGCTCCGGGACCGGCATCCGGGACGCGTTCCAGGACCTCAAGATCTCCAACACCTCGGACGAGGTGCACGACCGCTCGCAGGTGCTGACCGGCGCCTCGTACAAGATCTTCCAGGCCGTCTACCAGGACCAGATCGCCCACGGCCGCTCCCAGCTGGACGCCCTCCAGGTGGCCGGCGACGTGATGGGCACGTTCAACGCCCGCTCCACCGAGCACGTCCCCGCGAACTCGATGTCCCTGGAGGACGTTGGCAAGGCGTGGCTGAAGGTGGACAAGGAGTACTTCAAGGGGAAGTACTCCAACGTCATCTCCACCGAGATGCAGCGGCGGGAGATCTTCGACGCCGGGTCCGTGGCGGAGTTCAAGGCGCACGAGTCGGCGCTGCCCAAGCTGTCGATGGGCTTCCACAAGAACGACGACGACCTCAACAAGCTGATCAAGAACAACCTGAGCAAGCTGGGCATTGGCCCCGGCTTCGACCTCCAGGTGACCGACCACGAGTTGGACGACAACGGCGCGCAGATCGTCCGCGTCCAGCTCCGGCAGCTCCCCGGCAAGGGGCAGGAGCCGATCCCGCTGGGCAACAACGGCATCCTCACCTTCCGGCCGGACGGGTCGCTGATGGACTACCAGAGCCCGCTCCCGCCCGGCGCCACCACCAAGGACCTGGGCCCCGTCCTCAGCGCCGCGCGCGAGGCCGGGCTGGACCAGCACGGCGTCCCGGTGGGCGTCCGCCGCAAGGAGGACGGGTCGCTCACCGCCGTCGCGCAGTACATGCCTCCGGGCAACATGAGCGCGCAGGTCAGCTCCTGGACCCTGGAGAACCCGGACGGCGAGACCGTCACCGTCGAGCACACCCACGACGCCAAGGAGCTGATGGCGCTGCTGCCCCCGGGCGCCGAGATCCTCAGCCCCGAGGAGATCGCCCACCTCAACGAGCAGGCGGCGATCGCTCCCGGCGAGCCGGCCCCCGGCCCCGTGGCCGAAGCGCCCGCCTCGCCGTTCGTGGCGCCGCCGGCCGAGGAGCCTGTGGTCCAGCCGTTCATCGACTTCACGACTCCGGCCCCAGCCATGGACTTCGCGCCCCTGCCGGCGGCCGACGAGAAGAAGAAGGCTGAGTGACCCGTGGGCCGGTAGCGTGACTCGCCGCGTCGAGACGGTGTAGAAGCGCTCAGGCGCGCCCGGTGTGTGCGCCCAGGAGCCTTCGAGACCCATGGCAGGGAAGCTTCGTTCCGTCGTCATCGGCGCCACCGGCCTGGCTGGCCAGCAATTCATCGCCGCGCTGAAGGACCACCCATCCATCGAGGTGACGGCGGTCGCCGCGTCGCCCCGGTCCGCGGGCAAGTCCTACGCGGACGCCCTCCGGACCGCCAACGGGATGCAGGCCTGGTTCGTCCCGGAGCCGCTGCCGCAGGGCGTGGCGGGGATGACCGTGCTGAACAGCGGGGAGATCAAGCCGCGCGACTACGACCTGGCCTTCTCCGCGGTGGAGGCGGACGTGGCGCGGGAGCTGGAGCCGGCCCTGGCGAAGGAGATCCCGGTCATCTCCGCCGCCAGCGCCTTCCGCTACGAGGAGGACGTCCCGCTCCTCATCCCCCCCGTGAACGCGGACCACGCGCCGCTCCTTCAAGAGATGCAGCGCCGCCGCGGGCTCAAGGGCTTCATCGCCCCCATCCCCAACTGCACCACCACCGGCCTGGCGATCACCCTGGCGCCGCTGGAGCAGGCGTTCGGGGTGCAGGCGGTGCTGATGACCTCGCTGCAGGCGATGAGCGGGGCGGGGCGCTCGCCGGGCGTGATTGGCCTGGACATCCTGGACAACGTCATCCCCTACATCCACAAGGAGGAGGGGAAGGTCGAGATCGAGACGAAGAAGATCCTCGGCTCGTTCCAGAAGACGTCCATCGCGCCGCACGCGGCGAAGGTCTCCTGCACCTGCACCCGGGTGGCGGTGCTGGAGGGCCACACCGAGTCGGTGTTCGTGTCGCTGAAGCGGAAGGCGTCCGTCCAGGAGGTGGCCGCGGCGATGCGGGAATGGAAGGGCGCCGAGGTGGCGAGGAACCTCCCCTCGTCGCCGCCCCGGTGGATCGAGGTGCTGGACGACCCGTTCCGGCCCCAGCCGCGGCTGGACCGGGACACGTACGGTGGAATGGCCACCACGGTGGGGCGGTTGCGGGAGGACGGGGTGCTGGAGAACGGCATCAAGTACGTGCTCGTGTCGCACAACACCAAGATGGGCGCCGCCAAGGGCGCCATCCTGGTCGCTGAACAGCTCCGGGCGCAGGGGATCTTCTAGGCGCGCCGGAGCTCTTTGGTTAGGCTGGCAGCCTCGCCGATGCTTCTCGAAGCTCCCAAGGAGAGCGCGAAATGACGTATGTGGTCGCGGAGCCCTGCATCAAGTGCAAGTACACCGACTGCGTGGAGGTCTGCCCGGTCAACTGCTTCTACGAGGGGAAGAACTTCCTCGTCATCCACCCGGATGAGTGCATCGACTGTGGCGCCTGCGAGCCGGTGTGCCCGACGAAGGCCATCTTCCCGGAGTCGGATCTCCCCGAGAAGTGGACGGAGTACACGGCGCTGAACGCCGACCTGGCGAAGAAGTGGCCGAACATCGCGGAGAAGAAGGACGCGCTGGCGGAGGCGGAGGAGTTCAAGGAGAAGGCCGACAAGCGATCCATGCTGGACATGGATCCTCCGTGACGGCGCCGTCCGCGCGGATGCTCCCGCGGGACACCTTCCAGGGCCAGGTGGCGATCGTCACCGGCGGCGGCACCGGCATCGGCAAGGTGATCGCCCGGACGCTGGCCATGGCCGGCGCCAAGGTGGTGATCGCCAGCCGGAAGAAGGACGTGCTGGACCAGGCGGTCGCCGGCTTCACCGCCGAAGGCCTCACCGCCTCCGCCATCCCCACCGACATCCGCGACCCGGCGCAGGTGGACGCGCTGGTGGCGGGGACGCTGGCCGCCTACGGCCGGCTGGACGTGTTGGTCAACAACGCGGCCGGCAACTTCGTGGTCCAGGCGGAAGAGCTGTCCCCCAACGGTTTCCGGAGCGTGGTGGACATCGTCCTCAACGGCACCTTCCTCTGCAGCCGCGCCGCCGGGCGGCACTGGCTGGAGAAGGACCTGCCGGGTTCCATCGTGAACGTGATCGCCACCTACGCGTGGACCGGCGCGCCGGGGGTGGTGCACTCCGCAGCGGCGAAGGCGGGGGTGTGGAACATGACCATGACCCTGGCGGCCGAGTGGGGGCCCCGGAAGATCCGGGTCAACTCCGTGGCGCCGGGCGTCGTGGTGACCGAGGGGGCGTCCAAGAACCTCGGCTACGACGACCCCACGGTGCAGAAGGCGATCACGTCGCTGATCCCCTCCAGGCGCATGGCGACCTCGGAGGAGGTCGCGGACGCGGTGGCGTACCTGGCGTCGCCGTTCGCGTCGTACGTGAACGGCACGTGCTTCACCATCGACGGCGGCGCGTGGCTCAACCGCGGGCTGATCGGGATGATGGAAGACGTGGCGCTGCGGGTGAAGTGAGGGCGGTCAGCCGATCTCCAGTGCGCTGACCTTCAGCCCCCTCCGCTGCATCTCCTCCCGCACGCGCGCCAGTTCCTGCGCCGGCGGAGGCCCATTCCGCCCGCGTACCGTCACCGCCACCTCGCGCGGGCCGGTGCGCTCCAGCAGCACCTGCGCCTCGAGCTGGCCGCCCACCGACAGCTCCAGCTGCGGCCGGCCGGAACGCAGGAAGACCTGGATGCGCTCCACCAACTGGAGCGCGCTCTCCACGCGCGAGGTGGGCGCCCGGTCGGCCTGGCTCGGGGAGGGGTGGCCTGGAACCGCGGCCGGGAGGACCTGGGGAGGAGGGGGCGCGGACTCCAGCGCCTCCATCACCCGCTCGCGGACTCCTCGCGGGAAGGCCGGCGAAGGGACGGCGGGATGGTCCTTGCGCGCCTCCCCCAGCCGGTGCGCCTCCACCGCGTGGCTCGCCCGCGCGCGCTGGAGCGCCTGCGCGGTGGTGGCGTGAGCCGCGCTGCGGGAAGCGAGGGCGCCGGCCCCGGCGCATGGCTTCGGGGGCAGCGGCTTCGCGCCGGCCAGCGCGTCCGGAAAGGACGGCTTCGCCTTCATGGGTTGGGGAGCGTGTGCGGGTCCGGCGGTTCGTTCCGAGCGCATGAACGGCCAGAGCGAGCAGGGCGTGTGCCACCGCCAAGTGCCCGGAAGGACTCCCGGCCGACACCGGCCTGGGTCCCGGTGGCGAGACGCCTTCTACCGCCCCGGCGAGTGCTGCCCGAAACCGCCGGGCTGGAAGACGCCGGCCGTCCCGGTGATGTCGTTCAGCGCCGCGGAGCACATCAACATGGTGCCCGGGTCCGCGAGGATGGCGCCCTGCGACCAGTCCCGGTCCTGGAAGAGCAGCGCGTCCTTGATCACCACCTGCGAGAGGTCGTTGTTCATCTCGAACAGCCGCCCCTTCACCATCACCCGACCGCCCTTCGGGAGCGAATAGATGTCGGTGTACTGCTGGTCCAGCAGCCGGGCGGTGATCACCGCCTTGGCGCGCTTGGTGGGCCCGAAGAAGGACTGGATCCCCCCCGGCATCTTGTTGCCCCCGGGCATCTTCGCGGCGGGGATCGACTCCATGAACAGGTCGTTCTGGGGTGCAGG
>DATBSS010000502.1:0-5105 GCA_036559665.1 Myxococcaceae bacterium | reverse complement strand
TCCATGCGGGAGCATGTGTCAAATGCGTAGACCCTATCGGGAGCCAACTCCTTCCACTCCTCATAGGTGTGGTCGCCATAGGCAATGATCCCCATCTCCAGTACGCGTCCGGCGAACCAGGAGCCCTCGATGGTGAACTCGGGGATCTTCCTTGGCTTCTTAGGCATGTCGCCTCTCTCGTCACGCGGACGAAGCTGGTTCGCTAAAGTAGCCGCCAATAGCGATGGCTGGCACTGGCTCACCTCCCGGAGTCCGACGCGGCGGCCGACAAAAGGGCACGCCCAACTGCCGCAAGGCCACGGCCGAGGCCCGCGCCACCTTCCAGGCCCTATTCGAGAAGCTCGCCCCCGAGGTGGAGGGGTGGATCCTGGAGGTGGCGGAGAAGGACCCGGCGAAGGCCACGGAGTTTGGTCTTGCGGCTGGCGGAATACTTCGTCCGTACTTGGAGCGCGCGCTGGCCGACTCCCCCAATGATCTGCTGTTCCCCGCGCCGGACGGCTCCATGATGACTGAGCACGTCGGCCTCGAGCACGTCTTGCGGCGTGCGCTCGCCCGCGCTGGCATCACCACCGGCTACGTCCACGTCTGCCGTCGGAAGGGTTGCAGCCATCGGGAGAACGCCCCGGACGCCGCGCTCCGCCGCTGCCCTGAGCACAATGCCAAGCTCTGGCCCAAGCCCCAGGTTCGGCCGATCCGCTTCCATTCCACTCGGCATTCGACCGCCAGCTTGTTGATGATGAGCGGGGCGAACCCGGCCGCGGTGCAGCGCATCCTCCGCCACAGCGACCCGCGGATCACCACCGAGGTCTACGGCCACCTGGCGCCTGAGTACCTCCGCGCCGAGGTGGACCGCCTCCAGTTTGGCGCGCGGCCCGCGCCGCTCGATCCGGAGTCCGCCGAGGTGGCGATGGTGGCGAACCTCGCCCCGCATGGTCCACCCGTGGTCCACGACCCCGAAAACGACCCGAAACCACCTGTTACACGGAACGCCAAAACACCGATAACTGTTGACGTTTTGGCTAGCGCGCCTGGCGGGACTCGAACCCACGACCCTCGGCTTAGAAGGCCGATGCTCTATCCAGCTGAGCTACAGGCGCAGAACTCAGGCACCACTGTCGCTCACTTTCGAGCTTCGCGCACCATCCGCAGGTCATTGAGCTTCCGGCGCTCGACAACCGTCGCTCAGGAGCGGTACCGGGAGCGCATCTCCTCGTGGGCGGCGCTGGCGGCGGCGAACGCCTCGTCCGAGAGCGGTGCGCTCGTCTCATCGTCGGCGCGCGGGACCCGCATCGTCATCAGCGAGAACGCGAAGAAGAGGGTGTGGATGAACAACACGAACGCCCAGGTGCTCACCTGGTTCGCGGCCGGATGGAAGCGCAGCCGGGCCGCCAGCGCGAGCCACACCGGAATCTGCGCGAGGACGAAGCCCACCCGGGACATCCCGGTGGATTGCAGCCCGCGCCGCTCCGCCTTGCGCAGCATCCGGAAGGCCCACGCCACCCCGCCGAAGAGCAGCAGCGAGACCAGCACCGAGGGGGACTCGGCCGGCTGGAGCCGCATCGGCCTGGGCTGGCCCTTCGCGTGGTTGATGTGAGGCATCAGGTCGTCCGGCACCGGTCCCAGCAACCCTGAGAACTCCACGCCCTCCACGTCCGCGAGCGGCGGCCTGTCCCACGGGAGCTCCAGCAGGACGAGCCGCCCCCCGGCTCGATCCGGGACGTTGAGCGGGAAGAGCACGAAGGGATCGACCTGCGTCGGTTTGCCGATCGGGATCCCCCGGTACGCCTCGTACCTTTCGATCCGGTACCCCTGCGCCTTCTCCGCATGCGCCAGGCCGACCACGAGCGCTCGCCTATAGAACCACGAGTGCTCGATCTCATCCGCCGGTTCCGCCGCCGGCGGCCAGACCCACCCGCGCCAGGTCGATCAAGCCTACCGCCGCGTAGACGAGATAGAGGCGGCCGGAACGAGGGAGATGGACCATGAGCGCTCCACCAGTGAAAGCGTGGATGTACCGCGAACACGGTCGATACGCCGCTCCTCTTTTACCGGGCCCGGAAGAGGCCCAGCGTGAGCCCCTCTGGATCGGCGACGACGGCCAGGGTATCGCCGTCCGGGAGCTGCCCTGGCGGCGCACCGACAAGCATGGGAGCCCAGAAACCGGGGCAGCCCGGTGCCCCACGGGATGGGCGGATTGCCTTTGACCGGCCGCCATGGGGCTTGTTCACATGACCGGCCATCATGCGCCTGCACCTCCCGTTGCTCGTGGCCGTCCTGCTGGTGAACGCACTCGCCGGATGCAGGATGCGACCGTGGCTCCAGCAGCAGGTCCGCGGTGGGATCTCGAACGAATCGCCCGCTCGGAGCACTTCGAACCAATCCGGCGCACCTGCGCCGCATCAGCAAGCGTCCACGGCGGCATGCCCGCAACAGGACCTGGGCCAGGCTCTGAGACCGGATGGGTCGCTGCGCCTCACCGGCCGCAGCACGGTGGTCCTGGGACCGGGGCCCTACGACTTCTCCCGCATCTGCGTCCAGGACGAATCGGTGATCCGGTTCTGCCGTTCGACGGTCATCCGGCTCACGAGCGAAGCCACCTCGGTGATCGCCGGCCACGGCATCGGCCCGGTGAACGGCGAACGCGGCTCGCTCCGGATCGAGGCGCCGCACCGGCCGCCGCTGTACGTCCTGGTGGAGAACACCTCCGCGCCGGTGGACCTGGACCTCCAGGTGCCGAACGGGACCGTGACCGTCGCCATCACGGGCAAGACCGGGCTGAACATCTCCGGTTCACCGCTCCAGTCGATGACCAGCAACGCCGGATGGGGAGACACGCACAACTTCCCTCCCTGCGACGCGCCGCCACCAGCGCCACCGGCGCCACCGCCTCCCCCCGAGCCATCGCTGCCGGAGCCGCGGCTCCAGCGCACGTCCAGCTTCACCCTTTCGGACGAACCCCAGTCCTTCGTCGTCCCACCCGGCGTACAGCGAATCACCGTGGAGGCGTGGGGGGCGGGCGGAGGCGGCGGGAGCGCGGGGAAGGCCAACGCCCGCGGCGGCGGAGGCGCATTCGTCCGCGCCGGCATCGCCGTCTCGCCCGGCGAGGCGCTGCAGATCCAGGTCGGAGCCGGCGGCGCAGGCGCCAGGCTCCCCGGTTTCGGGACCACGTCGGGCGGTGGAGGCGGCGCCACGCTGGTGGCCCGGGGGAACACGACGCTGCTGGTGGCGGCCGGTGGCGGAGGCGCCGGGGCCGACGGGTGCACGGGGTGTGAGGAGAGGCTGGCCGGGAACGGCGGAGCGGGAGGCGCGGAGGTTGGTGAACGAGGCCAGGACGTCCGCTGCTACGAGCGGGATGGAGACCGCGCCACGGGTGGAGAAGGAGGCGGCCAGGCGGCGGGCGGAAGAGGCGGTACCGGTCCCTCCGGGAAGGGGGAAGCCGGCGCCAGCTACCGGGGCGGTGGGTCCCACGGGTGGACCGGGGTCGCCCAGGGCGGGGATGGTTCGTCCGGCGGCGAATCCAAAGCGGGCAACGGCGCCGGTGGCGGTGGGGGCGCGGGCCTGTACGGAGGAGGCGGCGGCGGTTGGCGCGTCACCTATTGCGGCGGCGGAGGCGGCGGCGGTTCGTCCTGGTCCCATCCGCAGAATCGCGAGACGGTGCTCAGGGCGGGCGCCGGACCGAGACCGGGCAACTCGGCCGATTCGCATCGAGACGGCGCGGGCGCCGGTGGCGCTCCTGGAGCGCCTGGACAGCCGGGTCGCGTGGTCGTCTTCTTCTGACCACCGCGTCCCCGCTGATCGACGGGAGAAACGACATGCGTCGAGTCCTCGTAGCCCTCATCGCCGCCGGCGGCGCCCTCGCCTGCCACACCATCAAACCGCTGCCACCGGGGGCCACGCTCGCCGAACCTTCTCCGTTCGACGGCGCGACCGCGGGCGAGGCGCGGCCGATCGCCGGCTTGCCGCTCCGGTGGTGCCCGGCGGGGACGTTCGTCATGGGCAGTCCCCCGAGCGAGCGGGAGCGCCGTTCCGGCGAGGACCAGGTGGAGGTGATGGTGAGCAAGGGGTTCTGGGCGGGGGAGCACGAGGTGACCCAGGGCGAATGGCAGCGGGTCGTGGGCGCGTTCCCCGCCGAGCTCAATGTCGGAGCGGCCGGCGACCTTCCGATGTACCGGGTCACGTTCGCGGAGGCGGAGGACTTCTGCCGCCGCGTCACCGACCTGGCCCATGCCTCGGGCGAGCTGCCGGGCGACTGGGAATTCCGGCTCCCGACCGAGGCACAGTGGGAGTACTCCGCTCGCGCGGGGACCTCGGCGGCGACGTCGTTCGGCGATTCGCTGAGCAGCACCCAGGCCAACTTCCGGGGACAGCCGTACAACGGAGCCGCCCCGGGGCCATCCATCGACAAGCCCGTGCCAATCGGGAGCTATCCGCCGAACCCGTGGGGCCTGTACGACGTGCATGGCAACGTCTTCGAGTGGACCCGCGACTGGGCCCACGACCAGCTCCCCGGCGGCGTGGACCCCGACCTGTACTCGGTCCCCGGAACGCCGAACCGGGACGGGACCCAGGCCAGGATGCGCCGCGGCGGCTGCTACGCGGACGAGGGGTGGGCGTGCCGCTCGGCGATGCGCGTGCGCTTCGAGCCCGAACGCCGGCACGAGCACATCGGTTTCCGCGTCTTCGCCGTCAGGCCGTGAACGGCGGGGCCGACCCGCGCGCCCCGTTCAGAACCGGACCAGCCTCTCTCACCCTGGCGGACGCGCTCCGTCCTTCCGCCGGCGCCGCCGCGCCAGCACCAGGAGCACCGGGATGCTGTACCAGGGCAGGGCCGCCAACCCGGCGCCCGCGCTGCAGCCGCACCCGCCGCCGGACGCCCCCACGCCGTCCAGGAACCCTCCGGTGGTGACCGTGACGGTGACGGTGGCCTCCGCGGACAGCGCGGGCTCCCCACTGTCCGTCACCGTGTACGTGAACGCGTCGGTGCCCAGGAAGCCCTGCGGCGGCGTGTACGTCACCACCCCTCCGATCAGCGTCACGACCCCGCCCACCGGCGTGACGAGACTCACCGAGGTCACGGTCAGCGTCTGGCTGGACTCCGCTCCGGA
>DATBSS010000501.1:0-4836 GCA_036559665.1 Myxococcaceae bacterium | reverse complement strand
AGGTCAGCCCGGCGTACGTGGTGCTCCAACTCCAGCGCGCGCGCGGGAGCGTGGTGAAGCAGACCTACTTCCTGCCGGTGCTCGACGACCAGTTGCTGGTGGGCCACGACGCGTGCAGCGGGCGCTTCATCTTCGAGGACGGGCGCGCCTACCGGGGCGAGTTCCAGGTCTTCGACATCGCCGGCAACGAGGGGACGAAGCTGAAGCCGATGGAGTTCAACGCGCCGAAGGAGGTCGGGGTGCCGTGACGGCCCAGGCCCAGGAGCTGGCCGAATCCATCAAGGCCCGCATGGAGCCGTTCCTCCGCGCGCTCCAAGACGAGATCTGCGCCGCGCTCGAGCGGCTGGACGGCAAGGGCCGGTTCCAGGAGGACCTCTGGACGCGCGAGGGCGGCGGCGGGGGGCGGACGCGCGTGATGGAGGACGGGGCGGTCTTCGAGCGCGCGGGTATTGGCTTCTCGGCCGTCCACGGCGAGCTCTCAGAGGCGTTCGCCAAGCGACTCCAAGGCGAGGGGCGGACCTTCTACGCCACCGGCGTCTCACTGGTGTTCCACCCGCGAAGTCCGCTGGTGCCCACGGTGCACGCCAACTACCGGTTCATCCACCAGGGTGGAAAGGCGTGGTTCGGCGGCGGGGCGGACCTGACGCCGTACTACCTGGAGGAGGACGACGCGCGGCACTTCCACCGGACGCTGAAGGCCGCCTGCGACCGGCACGACCCGGCGTACTACCCGCGCTTCAAGAAGGTCTGTGACGACTACTTCGTGGTGAAGCACCGCGGCGAGCGGCGAGGCGTGGGCGGCGTCTTCTTCGAGGACATGGGTGGAGATCTCGAGAAGGAGCTGGCCTTCGTCCAGGACGCCGGGCGCGCGTTCCTCCCCGCGTACCTGCCCATCGTGGAGCGGCGGAAGGACCTGCCGTACTCGGACGCGCAGCGGGCCTGGCAGGAGATCCGGCGCGGGCGGTACGTGGAGTTCAACCTGGTGTACGACCGGGGGACGACGTTCGGACTGGAGACCGGCGGGCGCGCCGAGTCCATCCTGATGTCGCTGCCCCCGCGCGTCCGCTGGGTCTACGACTACCGGACGGCCGAGGGCAGCCCGGAGGCCAGGCTGCTGGACGTGCTGCGAGCTCCCCGGGAGTGGGCGTAGTACCATTCACCCGTCGCGATCCGGCGGGTGAGGCATGAGCGACGTCAAGCTTCCGGGCGTGCAGGCGAAGGTGACGGTCGGGACCGCGGCCGAGGCCCAGGTCCAGCTTCCGCCCGGGCAGGCCAAGAAGATCGACGCCCCTCCCCCCGCGGACGCGTTCAAGGCCCAACTTCCGCTCGGTGGTGAGGTCGCGCAGCTCACCGGCCAGGCGGTGGGGTTCGCGCTGCCGGCGGCGGCCCTCGCCGTCCAGGCCAAGCAGATCCAGGACCCGGCCCAGGCCCAGAACGCGTTTCAGGGCGCCTACCTCCTGGTGAAGGACCAACTCCTCGACCACCCGGGCCTCCCCCGCGAGGACGTGGGCCAGCGCGCCAACGAGTTCTTCACCGAGTACGCGAAGGCCTTCGTCCAGACCTCTACCGGCGAGTTGGTTCAAGCCCCTCCACCCCAGGAGCCGCCCCAGCCGCAGCCACCGCCGCCTCCAGAGCAGCGGGACGGTCCAGCACGCGCCGAGGCCGAGCCGCCCCAGCAGCAGCAGGCGCAACCGCAGGCAGAGGCCAGACCGGAGCGCCCGATCAGCCCGGAGCAGCAGCGCGCGCTCGCCCGCGAGTTCGCCGACTCGCTCAAGATGCTGGGCTTCCAGGCGCTGAAGAACGAGGCCAACGGGAAGGATGGGGTGGAGAACGCCTTCCAACTCCTCTCCGCCGAGGGGATGAAGGAGTTCACTGCCCTGGCGAAGGAGCAGAAGATCTCGATCCCGGCGGAGGGTTCGTTCCCACCGAGGATGGAGGGGGAGCAGTACGACGCCCCGCCGGCGCCGCCGCCGCCGGCTGATGGTGGCACTGTCGGGAAGCGGAACCCCGGAGGTGAGGGCCCGGCTGCCGCGGACGGCGGGGTCGCCACCGAACGCAGCCAGGACCGCGACGTGGGCGATGGCGAAGACGAGGATGAGGACATCGCCAAGCGGCGGCGGAAGAAGCCGGGCAAGAACAAGCTCTGGGGCTGGCTGGGTACCTTCCGCCGCCAGGACGAGAACGTGCGGCAGGCCGAGGAGAAGTGGGACCGGGCCACCGTGGCCGCCGTGCTCTTCCTCCTCCTCCTGGCACTGGTCGTCGCGGCGCTGGCCAGCCTCTGAAAGCCCGACAGGACTCCCGGTTGACGGCGAACCATTCCGGTATTATAAGTTGGTCAACCAACCTAATTATGCCTCGCCCTTCGAACACGGAGCTCCGACGGGAACAGATCACCCAGGCGCTGGTGAAGGTGATGGCCCGGCGTGGGTACGACGGCGCGTCCGTCGGCGACATCGCGAAGGCGGCGCGGCTGACGCCGGGGCTGGTTCACTACCACTTCAAGGACAAGCAGGAGATCCTCCTGGAGGCCGTGCGCGCGCTGGCGGCCCGGCACGAGGCAAAGCTCGACGGCCGGCTGGCGGCCGCCAGCGGAGACCCGGCCGCGGAGGTGGAGGCGTTCATCGACCTCCACCTGGGGCTGGGGGCGGACGCGGATCCGGAGGCGCTGGCGTGCTGGGTCCTCCTCAGCGGCGAGGCGCTGCGGGAGCCCAAGGTGCGCGTGGCGTTCGCAGGCGTGCTGGAGCGGCTGGCCGAACGGCTGGCGGGCGCGATCCGCCGGGGCGTCGATTCGGGCGCCTTCGCCTGCGGCCGTGCCGAGGTGGAGGCGTCCGCGAGCGCGCTGGTCGCCACCATCGAGGGCTATTACGTCCTCGCCGCCACCGCCCGAGACCTCATTCCGAAGGGTTCCGCCGCCGCGTCGACGAAGCGGATGGCGAGGGGGTTGCTGGGCCATGCCTGATCCGTCTCCCTTCGAGGTGGTCGTCCTCGGCGCCGGCGACACCTTCTCCGAACGGCACCGTCCCTCGGCCCTGCTCCTCCGCTGCGGCGGCTTCTCCCTCGCGGTGGACTGCCCGGACATGTACCGCGGGGCGCTGCGCGCGGCGTCCGAACGGTCGGGCCAGGACCTCTCCCTCCCGGACATCGACCACGTGCTCATCACCCACGTGCACGGCGACCACATGAACGGCCTGGAGGGCGTCGCCTTCTTCAAGCACTTCGCCGAAGGGAAGCGGGTGCGCCTGCTCGCCTCGCGCGAGGTGCGCGCCTCCCTCTGGGACGAGCGCCTCAAGGCCAGCATGGGCGCGCTCTGGGACGGCCAGCGGCACCGCGCCATGGGCTTCGACGACTACTTCGACCACGTCCCGCTGGAGTGGTCTGGCGAGACGGTGGCCGGCCCGTTCCGGATCCGCGCCAGGCGGACCATCCACCACGTCCCCACCAGCGCGCTGCTCATCACCGCGGGCGGCCGCACCCTCGGGTACTCGGCTGACACCGCCTTCGACCCCAGCCTGATCGACTTCCTCAGCACCGCGGACCTCATCATCCACGAGACCAACCTGGGGCCCGCGCACACGCCGTACGAGCAGCTGGCCGCCCTCCCCGCGGACCTCCGGGCCCGGATGCGGCTCATCCACTACCCGGACGGGTTCGACACTTCCGGGAGCGCCATCGCCGCGCTCGACGAAGGGGAGGTCCTCAGGCCATGAACCTGCTGCCCTTGTACTGCGCGGCCCAGCCCGACGAGTGGCTCCTGTGCATCCGCAACGGCCGGTTGCTCCGGGCCGGGGTGGGCATCTCCCTCTGGCGCCGCCCCGGCGACGTCGTGGTCCGCTTCACCAGTACCGTCCAGCGGGTGAGCTTCTCGGTCAACGCGCTGAGCCGGGAGCGGCTCCAGGTTCTCCTGGAAGGCTTCATCCTCTGGTCCGTCTCCCCCGAGGGCGACGGCCCGTTCCGCGCCTTCCAGAAGCTGGGCGTGGTCAACCTGGACCAGCCGCCCCATGACCTCCGGAGCCACAGGCACCTGCTCTCCACGCCGCAGCACCACGCCTTCCAGCAGCTGCTGAGCGCGGCGGTGCAGCGCCTGGTCGCCACCCGGTCGATGAACGCATTGCTGGAGCAGCAGGGCGCGCTGGTGGAGGAACTGACCGAGCACCTCTCCGCCCTGGAGGCGGAGCTAGGCATCCGCCTGGAGCGCGTAGAGATGCTTCAGGTCCGTCCCTCCGACCAGGACCTCCTCCGGGAGATGTCGGGCGCCGCGCGGGCGGAGTCCCGGCGGCAGGAGCTGGAGCGGGAGCAGGCGCACCGGCTGGCCATGGAGGCGAACGAGCTGGAGGTGTCGCGGGCCGTCCAGCAGCGGGAGGACCTGGCGCTCCAGGCCCGGCTGGACCGGGTCCGCCGGGAGGCCGAGGCGAACCGGGACGCCATCGCCGCGGTGGCCAGCGCCGAGGAGCAGAAGTCGGCCGCCGTGCGCGACCACGAGCTCTCCCGGCTGGTGGCCGAGAAGGTGGGCGACGCGCTCAAGGCGCTGCCGCTCCAGGAGGCCCGCTGGGTGACGGTCGGCCCCCAGACGCCCGCCGCGGGCCTGGCCTCTCTCATCGAGACCACGCGAGCGGCCATCTCGCGCTAGACGGGCGCAAGTCCGCTGGTAAGTTCCCGGAGCGGTGGCCACCGACGACCTCACGCTCGTCCAGCGCGTCAAGACCGGCGACCAGCGGGCGTTCAAGCTCCTCGTCGAGCGCTACCAGCGGAAGATCTACGCGGTCGCGCTGGGAATGGTGAAGGACAAGGAAGAGGCCCTGGACATCTCCCAGGAGGCCTTCGTCAAGGTCTACAAGT
>DATBSS010000500.1:0-2314 GCA_036559665.1 Myxococcaceae bacterium | reverse complement strand
CGCCGGCCGGACCGCCCCCTCGTCCGCCTAGGATACCGCGATGGCGTCGATCTCCACCCTCGCACCTTTCGGCAACGCAGCGGCCTGGACAGTCACCCGCGCCGGGGGTGCGCCGGTGAAGCACCCGCCGTAGACCTCGTTCACCTTCTGGAAGTCGGCCATGTCCACCAGGAAGATGGTGGAGCGGACCACGTGGTCGAAGGTGAGCCCCGCGGCGGCGAGCACCGCGCGGAGGTTCTCCATCACCCTCCGGGCCTGCACCACGATGTCGCCTTCGACGAGCTGGCCGGTCTTCGGGTCCAGCGGGATCTGCCCGGAGAGGAAGGTGAGCCTGCCCGCGTCCACCTGGATCGCCTGCGAGTAGGGGCCGATCGCCTTGGGCGCCGCTTCCGAATGCACTGCCGTTCGTGCCATGCCGCGCCTCTATCGCCGAAGGCCCGGAGAGGCAACAATCGCCGCCCTCGAACCGGCATGCACGTCGTCGCCAAGATCCTGGGGCAGCTCCTCCTCGCCGTGGGCGGCCTGTGGCTGGTCGCCTTCGCCGTCCTCACCTTCCAGGCTGACCGCACCGCCGCCCTGGGCAGCGCGGTGCTGGCGGCGGCCTTCGCCCTCCCCGGCTGGCTGTTCCTCTCCTACGGCCTGACCGCCGAGCGCCGCCGCCAGGCCGCTACCGTCATCCAGGCCCGCGAGCGCTTCACCATCGACGAGATCGCCCGGATGCTCGGCACCTCGCCGGAGGTGGCGCACGCCTTCATCGCCGACCAGATCGCCAGGCACGGGCTGGCGCTGTCCTACCAGCAGGACACCAGGGGGTACGCGCGGCGCGGGCTGACCTCGCCGCCGCCTCCCCCGCCGCCCGCGCCGGTCTCCGCCCCCGTAGGCCCCTGCCCGGCGTGCGGCTCCACCACCCCGCGCACCGAGGCCGGCTTCTGCTCCACCTGCGGCGCCCGGCTCCCGGAGCCGCCACCCCGCGTCCGGAGCTAGCCGGGCTAGATCCGCTCCACCGAGAAGACGCCGGACAGCTGCTCGATGGTGCGCATCAGGTCGGTGAGCTGCTTGAGGTCCTTGATCACCACCTCGAAGGTGTTCACCGCCCGGTCGTCCCCGGTGGAGCGGCAGTTGGCCTGCGAGATGTTCACACCCTTCTTGGAGAAGGTGTTGGAGATGTCCGCCAGGAGGCCCGGCCGGTCCGCGGTGAGCACGCGGATGGTGACCGGGCGCTTGAAGTCCCCGCGCACGTCCCAGCTCACCTCCACCCGCCGCTCCGGGTCGGTGGCCAGCGCCTTCTCGCAGGTGACGGTGTGCACGGTGACGCCGCGCCCGCGGGTGATGAACCCGGCGATCGGATCGCCCGGCACCGGGTTGCAGCACCGCCCGAACCGCACCAGCACGTCGTCCACCCCGCCAATGGAGACGCCGCTCTTGCTGGGACGGTTGACCAGCTTCTTGGCGAAGTCGGCGATCCTGGAGACCGTGCCATTGCCCTCCGCGGCCGGCTTCGGCTCCTCCGCCAGCTTCTCCGCCGGCACCAGCTTCTGCACCAGCTGCTGGGCGGCGATCTTCCCGTAGCCCACCGCGGCCAGCAGGTCGTCCTCCACCCGGTAGCCCAGCTCCTCGGCCGGCTTCTTGAGGTCTCCCTGCTTGATCGCTTTGTTGAGGTTCAGGCCGAACTTGCGGAACTCGCGGTCCACCAGCTCCCGGCCCAGCTGGAGGGACTTCTCCCGCTGCTGCTGCTTGATGAAGGCGCGGATCTTCTGCTGCGCGCGCGACGTCTTGACGAAGGTGAGCCAGTCCTTGGACGGGTGCGCGCCGGGCGCGGTGAGCACCTCCACCGTGTCGCCGTTCTTCAGCTTGTAGCGCAGGGGGACGATCTTCCCGTTGGCCTTGGCGCCCACGCACCGGTAGCCCACGTCGGAGTGGATGGTGTACGCGAAGTCCACCGGGGTGGCGCCGCGGGGGAGCGACTTCACGTCGCCCTTGGGGGTGAACACGAAGACCTCCTCCGAGAAGAGGTCCACCTTCACCGTCTCCAGGAACTCCTTGGGGTCCTTGAGGTCCTGCTGCCACTCCATCAGCTGCCGCAGCCAGGCGAACTTCTCGTCGTCCTTGCTGATGAGGGTCTTCCCCTCCTTGTACGCCCAGTGCGCGGCGATGCCCTCCTCCGCCACGTTGTGCATCTCCGAGGTCCGGATCTGCACCTCCACGCGCTCGGAGAGCGGGCCGATCACCGTGGTGTGGAGCGACTGGTACATGTTCGGCTTGGGGATGGCGATGAAGTCCTTGAACCGCCCCGGCACCGGCTTCCACGTCTGGT
>DATBSS010000499.1:0-2052 GCA_036559665.1 Myxococcaceae bacterium | reverse complement strand
CGCCCCTGCGGGCAGCGCGAAGACCAAGTAAGTCTTACCGGTCGGCCGCCGGCGGTCCGCCGCCAGCGGTCGCCGCTACTCCCACTCGATGGTGGCGGGCGGCTTGGACGAGATGTCGTAGACCACCCGGTTGATCCCGCGCACCTCGTTGCAGATGCGCGAGGAGATCTTCCCCAGCACCTCGTAGGGGAGGCGCGCCCAGTCGGCGGTCATCCCGTCCACCGAGTGCACCGCGCGGAGCACGCAGGTGGACTCGTACGTCCGCTCGTCGCCCATCACCCCCACGCTCTGCACCGGGAGCAGCACCGCGAACGCCTGCCACAGCGAGCCGTACAGCCCGGCGGCGCGGATCTCCTCCTGGACGACGACGTCCGCCCGCCGCACCAGCTCGAGCCGCTCCGGGGTGACCTCTCCCAGCACCCGGATGGCCAGGCCCGGCCCGGGGAACGGCTGGCGCATCAGCTGCTCCTCCGGCATCCCCAGCTCCCGGCCCAGCGCGCGCACCTCGTCCTTGAACAGCTCCCGGAGCGGCTCCACCAGCTTGAGCTTCATCACCTCCGGCAGCCCGCCCACGTTGTGGTGGCTCTTGATGGTGGCCGACGGGCCGCGCACCGACACCGACTCGATGACGTCCGGGTACAGCGTCCCCTGGGCCAGGAACTGCGCGTCCCCCACCTGGCGGGATGCGTCCTCGAACACGGCGATGAACTCCCGGCCGATGATCTTCCGCTTCGCCTCCGGGTCGGTGACGCCGCGGAGCTTGCCCAGGAAGCGCTCGCGCGCGTCCAGGGTGAGCAGGGGGACGTGGAAGCGGCCGCGGAAGAGGGCCTCCACCTGCTCGCGCTCGCCGGAGCGGAGCACGCCGTTGTCCACGAAGATGCACTGAAGCCGGTCGCCGATGGCGCGGTGGATGAGCAGCGCCGCCACCGAGCTGTCCACGCCGCCGGAGAGCGCGCAGATCACCCGCCCGCCGCCCACCCGTTCGCGGATGGCCCTCTCCGCCTCCTCGGCGAAGCCCTTCATCGACCAGGTGCCGGAGACCCGGCAGTCGTTGAAGAGGAAGGCGCGCAGCATCTCCGCGCCGCGCTCGGTGTGGACCACCTCGGGGTGGAACTGCAACCCGTAGATCGGCTTCTCGGCGTGCGCCGCCGCCGCGTAGGGCGAGTTGCCGCTCCGGCCAATGGGGTGGAAGCCGGGGGGGAGCTGGTCCACCCGGTCGCCGTGGCTCATCCAGACCTTGAGCGAGTCCCCCTTCTGGAAGGCGGACAGCGGCCCGCGCGGGGAGAGGACCTCCACCTCCGCCGGCCCGTACTCCCTATGGGCGGTCCGGTCGATCCGCCCGCCCAGCATCTTGGCGATCAGCTGCAGGCCGTAGCACAGCCCCAATACCGGCACGCCCTGCTCGAACACCGACGGGTCGGGGAACGGGGCCCCCGCCTGCTCCACCGACGCCGGGCTCCCGGAGAGGATGATCCCCTTCGGCCGGAAGGCGCGGATCCGGTCGGCGGAGAGGTCGGGCCGGTGGATCTCGCAGTACACGTTCAGCTCGCGGACGCGGCGCGCGATCAGCTGGGTGTACTGGCTCCCGAAATCCAGGATCAGGATCCGTTCGGCGTGGATGTCCATGCCCCTCATTTCTGCTACAAGCCCTCCGAAAGCAACCACCAGGATGCGCGCCCCTTCCCTCATCGTCCTGTCCGCCGCCGTCCTGCTGGCGCTGTCCTGCGTGAAGGAGATCTCCTCCGAGGAGCGGCTGGAGCGGGAGATCAGCGCCGGCCCCGCCGGGGCGGCGATGAGCGCTTCGGAGCTGGCCCAGGTCAACTGCGCGGACGCCGTGGAAGGCCTGGCCAAGGCGCGCGCCGCCGAGCGCGACGAGACCGCCCGGCTGATCGCGTACATGGACCTCTACTCGGCCATCCACAAGAAGGTCACCACCCTCGAGGACGCGATGTCGCGGGACCCGGACATCCGCTACCAGGAGGGGACGAAGAACGTGGTGGATGCCCACGCCACCTGCGTGCAGCAGCAGGCGGACGTGCGCTTCGAGCTGGA
>DATBSS010000498.1:0-18373 GCA_036559665.1 Myxococcaceae bacterium | reverse complement strand
CTTGCCCCCCGACTTGCGCGTGAAGATCGGTTTCTCCGAGGTGAGCCAGGTGACGATGTCCCGGAGGTCCGAGTCCGGCAGCCGCGCCATCGAGAACACCGGCATCAGCTTGTCCTTGTGCCCTTCCAGGTGGCGGACGCGGCGGACGATCCAGTCCGGCTCGTAGAGGCCGATTTGAAGGGCCGGGGCGGCGCGCGCCTCCAGGTGGCAGACCATGCAGTAGAGGTCCGCCAGCGCCTTGCCGCGCGCCGCGTCCCCGCCCAAAGGGTCGCGGATCGGCGAGTCGTAGGTGCGGTAGAGCGCGCGGTAGTCCAGCTCCGGCGACGGGTCGGGGCTGATCGCCTCCAGGAACGCGGTGAGGTCCTTCTCCTGCTCCGCGGTGAGCCCGTCCGGCCGGCGCATGAACATCTTCGCGCAGATGGTGGAGGCCGCCCCCACCGAGGTGGCGAAGCCGCCCCAGAACCGCGGCCGCTGCGCCGAGTTGAAGACGGTGGTCCCGGCGCGCGCGAAGCCGTCGCCCTGCTTCAGGCCCAGGCGTTCGTCCGTCCGGGCATGGCAGTGGTAGCAGGTGAGCTTGTTCCCGGATCCACCGGTGGTGGCGTTGTGGAAGATCGCCTCGCCGCGCGAGCGTGGAGTGTTCGCCTCCTTCCCGAAGACGAACGTCACCGGGATGAACGGCTTGGGCTTGCGGAGCGGGCGCGGCTTCGACTTCGGCGAGGCGGGGAACAGCTCGGTCACCGTGGGGTTGAAGGCCAGCGGGGGCGCGGGCTTCGGAGCGGCGCCCGGGACCTGGGCGAAGAGGATGTCGAAGGTGACGTCGGCGGACTCGCCCAGCTTGAGGAACAGCCGCGACGGGCGCTGGATGTTGTAGTCCGCGAACGGCACCTCGAAGGAACCCGCCACCCAGATCCGCCCGTCCTGCTCCATGGTCAGCTTCACCGGGATCCGGACCGAACGCCGGACGCCGTGCAGCTCGAACGAGCCGGAGGCGTCCCCCTGCACGCTGTTGCCCGGGGTGAGCGCCGCCGTCGAGGGCCGCTCCAGCCGGTCGATGGACAGCAGCGCTCGCGGGTAGCGCTCCGTCTGGAGGAACTGTTCGCGCATGTCGGCGTCGCGCTGGTCGATGCCGGTGTGGAGCGTCTCCAGCGAGACCACCACCCGCGCCTTCCCGGAGACCCAGTCCTGGGGGTCCAGCTCGAGGTGCCCGCCCAACTCGCGCGTCTCGCCAGGCACGTCGTCCAGCGGGCCCTCCACGTTGAAGCGCACCTTGCCGTGGGCCCCGGGCGCCACCTCGTAGGTCTGGGGCGCGGCGGCGGCGAGGGCGGCGAGGAGCGGGAGCGCGTTCATCATGAGGGTCTAACGGGTATTCACCAGCACCAGCGTGCCGGTGAGGAGGTCGTGCAGCGCCTGGCGCCGCTTGGTGAACAGCGCCGCCACCGATCCCAGCACCGACGGCACGCCCAGCAGCACCACCCCCGCGAACGAGGCCAGCGTGCGCGCCTCCCCGGAGCTGGCGTAGATCGCGTGCAGCGTCAGCGCGGTGAACAGGAGCCAGCCGTGCTGGATGGCGAAGCGGTTGGCGGCGCGCAGCAGCGACGGTTCGGTGTCGCGCGTGGTTCGCAGGTGCAGCCGCATCAGCCACTGGCCGGGCGTGGCGTGCAGCAGCGACGCCCCGCCGATCACCCAGACCGCGAGCGCCGCGAACCCCACCGGCGGGAACCTTAGGAAGGTGGGCCAGGTGACCCCCGCGAACACCGCCACGTCCAGCACGTAGGCCAGAAGGCGCTGGAGGATGGTGGCGGGGATGATGGGCTCGGGCGCGGCGGCGGCCAGGTCCCTAAGGAGCGCGTCGTAGTCGGGATAGCGGGCGGCGGCGTCGAAGCGCAGGCAGCGGTCGATCACCGCGGCCAGCTTCTTCGGCACGCGGCGCGCCTTGGCCCGGACCGGCGGGATGGCGGCGTTCTTCGCGTAGAACTCCTGCGCGCCGGGGATGGTCTCCGCGCGCACCGGGGCCTCGCCGGTGAGCAGCTCGTAGAAGGTGGCCCCCAGCGAGAAGATGTCCGCGCGCGCGTCCAGCGGTTTGCCGTGGGCCTGCTCCGGCGACATGTACCCGGGGCTGCCCATGATCGCGCCCACCTGGGTGAGCTTGGGCAGCGAGCTGGAGATCTTCTGGCCGGGCGGCAGCGTGGGCGCCTGCCCGGGCGGGAGCGTGTCCGACGACCCCGACGACGGCTCCACCCCCGACGCCAGGCCGGCGAGCCCGAAGTCCGCCAGGTGCGCCAGGCCGAAGCGGTCCAGCAGCACGTTGGCCGGCTTGATGTCGCGGTGGACGATGCCCAGGCGGGACGCTTCGCGCAGGCCCTCCGCCAGCGAGGTCATGTGGCGGACCGCGTCCTTCCAGTCCATCTTGTGCGCGGACTCCAGCGAGCCGCCGTCCACCAGCTCCATCACGATGTAGAAGGTCCCGGCCTGCTCGCCGATGAAGTAGACCTGCACGACGTTGGAGTGGGCGATCTGCGCCTGGGCCTGCGCCTCGCGGATGAAGCGCTCCCCGAAGCCCGGGATCTTCGCCAGCTCCGGGCGGATGACCTTGATCGCCACCGGCCGGTTGAGCGACGTGTCGTAACCGACGTAGACCGAACCCATCCCGCCCGAGGCGAGCGTCCGGTCGATCCGGAAGTGGTGCAGGTACTGGGTGCCGCTCTCCCTGGTGAGGGGGACGGACCCACCTGGGATGGACGTCACGGCTCCTCCACGATGTCCGCCTTCGTCGGCGCCACCAGGGAGAGCAGCTCCGACTTCTCCCGCTCCGGGACCTTGAATTTGTCGAGCGCTCCCACCAGGTGCCCCGCCAGCGCGTCGAACTGCGCCGAAGTGACGCCCATCCCGGCGTGCGACGACTTCATGTCGCGCCCGGAGTAGGTGCAGGGCCCGCCCGCCGCCATGCAGACGAACTCGATCAGCCGGCGCCGGGTGCGCGGGATGGGCGCGCCGGCGAACGACGCGTTCAGCTTCGGGTCCGCCGCGATGCGCGCGAACAGCTCGTCCACCACCGCCTCGATGGCCGGCATCCCACCCAGCCGGTCGAAGAGCGTCCCCTTCGCGGGCGCCGCCGCCGCCTTCTCGCTCGGCGCCGTCGTCGCGCACCCGGCGAGCGAGAGCAGGAGCGACGCCAGGACCGCGCTGCGCGATGGGTGGGCCACGGTGAGCGAGACTATCCCGGTTCGGTTTGGGTCCAGAGTTGTCTACACTGCGCGCCCCATGGAACCCGGGCCGCCGATGGACGAGGAGAGCGAGGCCGATACTCGCGTGGCCATCCAGCGGACCATGGAAAAGCTGGTCCAGGTCATCGACGGCCTGAAGGACATCAAGGCCGCGGTGGACCGGTCGCTGCACGACCCCCGGCCGGACGCGAAGGTCATTCCCTTCCCGGGCGCCCCTCGGAAAAACTAATCCGTTGACCACTGGACATTGGAAGTGGTACCCGGAATCTGACGGCTGATTCACTTCTCATGTCGCAGGAGGTAGGCCCGTGACTCGAGTGCTCGCTGCCCTGGTGTGGTCGATCGGCGCCCTCGCATTCGCCCAGGAGGAGACGGCGCCCGCGCCCGCCGCGGCGGTGGAGACGGCGGCCCCCACCGCGACCGCGCCGATGCCCGCGGCGGCGGTCGAGGGCGCGCCCGCCGCGGCCCCGGCCACCACGGTCACCGCCTCGCCCACGCCGGCGCCCGCGAAGGAGTCCGAGGACCTCTCGAACATCCCCGGCGAGGAGATCGTGGTGGTCGGCTCCCGGTTCTCGGAGAAGCGGCTGGAGTCGCCGGTGACGGTGGAGGTGGTGAAGCCGCAGGAGATCCAGATGATGGGCGCCTCCTCGTACCTGGCCGCGCTCTCGCAGGTGAAGGGCGTGGACTACACGGACAACGGCGTGGGGGAGAAGCGCATCTCGGCGCGCGGGTTCAACACCCAGTTCAACTCCCGGATGCTGTTCATGGTCGACGGCCGGCTGGCCACGCTCCCCGGCAACGGGCTGCCGCAGGGGGCGCTGCTGCCGACCTCGTCGCTGGACATCCGGTCGGTGGAGGTGGTGGTGGGCCCGGCCGCGGCGCTCTACGGCCCCAACGCCCACACCGGCGTGGTGAACGTGGTCACCAAGTCGCCCTGGGACGAGAGCGGCGTGGAGGCCTCGCTCCGGGGCGGGTCGCAGTACGTGCTGGATGGGTCCGCGCGGGTGGCGGGCACCATCAACAACACCTTCGGCTACAAGATCACCGGGCAGCTGATGCGCGGCACCGACTGGACGCCGGACACCACCCAGCGCGCGTTCTTCTACGGCACCGCCGCGCGCCCGGTGTTCGAGAGCGACCTCATCGGCGGGAAGTACGACCTGTTCTCCGGGAAGGTGGAGGGCTTCGGCTACTACCGGGCGGGCGACTGGAACGTGAAGGCCGGCGCCGGCTGGTCGATCAACGACGGCTTCTCCGCCACCAACACCGGCCGCAACCACCTCCGCGGCTGGCAGGTGCAGTTCCAGACCGTGCAGGTCTCCTCCAGCAACTGGTACGCGCAGTTCACGCGCACCGCCTCCGACGCGGGGCGGACCTACCAGCTGGACCGCATCGCCGGGCTGGAGGCGGCGGCGGAGGCGGCCGGCACGCACGCGACCCCGGAGCAGCTCGACGCCTGGCGCGAGCAGTACAAGTTCATCGACAAGAGCTCGCTGCTGGATGCGGAGATCCAATACAAGAACGAATTCTTCGGCGCGCTGAAGGTGGTCGCCGGCGCCGGCGGACGCCTGTACCAGCCGGTCTCCCAGGGCACGTACCTCGCGGACGTGGGCGACACGAAGCTGTCCGCGATGGAGGGCGGCCTCTACGCCCAGGCCGAGCACCCGCTGCTGGCGAACCGGCTGAAGGCGGTGGTCGCGGTCCGGGCGGACGCGCACACCAACTATTCGCTGCAGTTCAGCCCCAAGGCGGCGGCGGTCTGGTCGGTGACGGAAGGCCAGAACGTGCGCCTCACCTACAACCGCGCGTTCAAGAGCCCGACGATTCTCGAGAACTACCTGCTCCTCAACAACGTGTTCCTGGGAAACAAGACCGGGTTCACCATCCGGGGCCCTGCGCCCATGAACCCGGGCCCGGGAGAGGACCCGCTCGGCCCGGTGTTGGGCCGGATCCAGCCGCTCTCGCCGGAGCAGGTGGACTCGGTGGAGGTCGGCTACAAGGGGAGCATCATCGACCGGCTGTACCTGGACGTGGTCGGGTACCACTCGTGGTACCACAACTTCATCAGCGCGTTGACCTTGCGGGCGGACGGCGCCGGCACGCGGGCGTTCTACGGAACCGACGACGCCGGGCAGCTCACGGCCGAAAGCACGGCCCAGAAAGGCCAGCTCCGCACCTACTCCAACTTCGGCGCCGCGCAGGTGCTGGGGGCGGACGTGGGAGCGGACTACCAGGTCCTCCCAGAGGTCGGGCTCAACGCCAGCGTGTCGTTCATCCGGATGTATTCCTTCCAGAAGTCCGCGACCGACTCCACGCTGGCCGACCTCCTGCTCAACGTGCCGCAGTTCAAGGCGCGCTTCGGGCTGACGTTCCAGGACCTGATGGTCCCCAACTCGTTCCTCCGGCTGGCGACCCGGTTCCAGACCGCCTACCGGTTCGCCTCGGGGCGATGGGTGTCGTCGGCGTTTTATTCCGACGGGTTGATCCCGTCGCGCTTCGTGGCGGACCTGGGCGTCGGCTACAAGCTCGACAACGGCCTCCAGCTGTCGGCCAACGTGTACAACCTGTTCAACGACCGCGGTGTGGACGTGCTGGGCGCGCCCTCGCCCGGGGTGTTCATCTTCGGCCAGGTGGAGTACCGCTTCAACGGGCTGAATAACTGAGCGTTGGGCCGTGTTGAGGAGCACAGCAGCCCCGGTAGGTGACGGGGTTGCGCGCGGCCGCCTTCGCCGACGCGGGAAGCGGCGAAGGCAGGCCGCAGCTTTGTTTGTAGACTCCGCGGCGGATGGCCTGGCCGCGCGCCGACTCGGTGAAGATCTGGACGCTGAACCTCGCCGGCGATCTGATCGCCGGGGCGGAGATCTCCCGGGTCGCGCACGTCTTCAAGCTCGAGGGGAACGCGCCCTTCCTGGACTGCACGTTCGGGGAGCGGGGGTCGAAGGGCTTCCACCGGCTGATGAACGAGGGGAAGGACTTCGGTGGCGATCCCACCGACGAGTACTTCGTGCCCATCCCGGTGAAGTGCATCGGGGGGCGGTACCGGCAGGCCCGGACGCTGGGCGGTGAGGCGGGGTTGCTGCTGGAGGGGATCGTCGAGTCGTACCCGGCGTTCTTCAAGGACGACGACACGCTCCGGCGGTACTGGTCGGACCAGGAGGGCCCGCTGGGGACGGTGCGGATGTCCACGCCCCTGCTGGCCGGCTACTACGACCTGCTCCCCAAGGGGGCGAACAACGTCCTCGTCGGGTACAGCCAGGGCGGGCTGGTGGCGCGGTACCTGGCGTTCCTGGACGAGTACGTCTTCGGGGAGGGACGGATCGCGGGGGTGATCACGCTCCACTCGCCGAACCACGGATCGCCGCTGGCGCACGCCACCAAGACGGAGGCGATCAAGAACGGGCTGATGGACGCGCTCCTGTGGCTCCTGCGGATCGACCCCGGGCGGTTCGGCGGGACGCGGAGGTACCTGGAGTCCGTTCCCTTCTCCGCCTTCTGGGAACTGCTCCACACGCTGTACCAGGACCTCCAGAAGCAGGTCACGGCCGGAACGCTGTCGGAGGAGGACGCGCGCTTTCGCGGCGTACGCTCGGCGCTGAAGTGGCTGTCCGGGCTGAGGCCGCTGGAGTTCCCCACCGCGTTCGGGGACCTGGGCGCGAGCAATTACTGGAACCCGTTCTCGGTGCTGTCGCTGATCCACCGGTTCCCGCTCCGGCGGATCGTGAGCGGCGCCGTCGTCGGCACCAACGGCCAGCTTGGCCCGATGGCCGCCTCGATGCTGGGGAACCTCGTGGGCGGGCTGGCCATGTCAACCTTGAACCGGTTCAGCCTGGACTCCGCCGCCCAAGCGTACGCGGAGCAGGTGATGCAGGATGACTGGGCCAGCCTCCCCGCCCAGGCGATGTTCCTCAAGCGGTACCTCGCCGAGTACGTCTCCGGCGACGGGCAGAAGATCCCAGGCATGGCGCACGACTTCGTCGTCCCGGCGGTCTCCCAGGTCCTGGACCACGACCTCCGGTCGGTGGGGACGTTGGTCAACCCGGAGGCCAATCACCTCAGCGGGAGCTCCCGGTCGCGGGCGGGACATGGGAACGCGGCGGGGGACGCGAACTTCAATTTGCTCCTGCAGTTGCTCCTACGGATGAAGGAGCGGCTGAAGAACGGGAGCTGAATCCGCTCAGTCGTCGTCGTGGTCGTGCTTGCGAGCGCCGTGGCCCTTCCCCTTGTGGCGGCACTCGTGGCCATCCCAGTACTCGTTGGGGCGGCAGCGCTCGACCACCACGGCTTGCCCCCTGTGACCGACGGGGATGAGGACGCACCCCGGCAGGAGCATCGAGGCGCCGACAGCGACGAGGAGAGCTCGAGTCATGGATTTGTGCATGGCTCGGAACGTAGGCCCTGCCTTTGTGGGCCATCTACTGCCGGGTGTCGGAGGAAATGGGCGATCAGCGCGCCAGGACCAACGTACTGGGCCCCTGTGTTGCCTCGAACCACACCAGCAGCGCTGCCGAGAAGGCGACGGGCCTCAGATCTCCATGGGGACCTTGCCCTGGCGGGTCTTGGTGGCGTCGAAGGCGGACGGGTCCACGTGGAAGAGCAACCCGGTCGCGCCGTGTGCCCTGTCGGTCTTCTCGTCGATGAAGGAGATCAGGACCAGGTTGGCGGACGCTGCCCGCGCCACGTACTTGAGCTCGTCCACGATCTGAGCCTTCTTGACGCGGCCCAGTTCCTCTTCCTCCACGATCAGCGCGTCGCGCGGCACCAGGATGTCGCCCGTCGGGACCTCCCACTTCATCCGCCCGACCAGCTTGACGCCGCCAGGCGCCTGGATCTTCCCGTTCGAAACCTCGATCCCTTCAAGGATGGAATCGACCAGCACCATGACCGGCGTGGGGGTGCTCGCGGCCACGTCCACGGGCGGGCATTTCCCGGTCCCCGGGAGCCCATCTCGTTTCTCCTGCGCCGTGCGCGCCCCCGGCACGCATGGAGACTGCGCCTGGCTCAAGGTTCCCAGATATCGCCGCACCACCGCTGCATCACGGTCGAAGTCCACGTCGCCGAACGAGGTGAACACCACCCGCGGTGTATACGGCGCGCGATGGACAGCGGGCTTTGCTGGATTCGCAGGGGCCGTCTTGACCGTCGCGCAGCCGAGCACGACGACTCCGGCCAGGATCGAGAGACGAGAAGGATGAGTCATCGCGCCGTCATACTCCGGGACGAGTCGAGGCGGCACCTCGGGGGTTACCCTTCAAGGCCAGCTCCGCCAGCGGTAAGGTAGGGCGCGCGGTTCCCGCAGGCGGGTCGCGCACGTTCACGTCCCGACAAGTCGGAGCCGATCCACGATACGCTCGCGGTGAAATGAGCGAGCGCCTGTCACATGACACCGTCCCGGTCCAGGCCCTGACCGCCGTCGATCGCACGGACATGCTGGCATTGATGGAGCGCTGCTATGAAGGCGTGGTCCCGGAGCGCTTCGCCGCCGACCTGGCCGGGAAGCAGCACGTCATCATGCTCCGGGACGTGGGGTCGCGAGCGCTGGCGGGGTTCTCAACCATCGCGCTGCGCGAGGAGCCCCATCACGGGCGCCCAGCGCGTGTCCTCTACTCCGGCGACACCGTGATTCACCCCGACTATTGGGGGCAGAAGGTCCTGGAGATGGCCTTCGGTCGATTCCTGGTACGGCAGAAGCTGCGGCGGCCCTGGGCCCCCCTCTACTGGCTGCTGCTCAGCGGCGGCTTCAAGACGTACCTGATGCTGGTGCGGAACTTCGCGTCCTGTCTCCCGCAGCGCGGCGAGGTCGCAAGCCCGACCGAGTCGGCGTTCCTGGATGCCGTTTGCCGGCGGTGGTTTGGTGACGAGTATGACCCCGCGCAGGGCACCGTCCGGATGAAGCGCCACTACCGGGTTCGCTCCGGGCTCTGCCCGGTCGATGCGCGAGCGCTCGCCAACCCGGACATCGCCTATTTCGTGGAGCGGAACCCCGGGCACGCGGACGGGTCTGAGCTGGCATGCCTGGCCCGTGTCCAACTCTCTGACGTGGCGAGGGCCTTCGCGAGGATCGCCCGTCGCCGGCTCGCCGGCTCGGGGCGGAGGAGCTCGTCCCCGTTCGGGGAAGGCATCGAGACGTGACCGCCTGGCGGGAACGCGCCAGCTGGCTCCTGCACGCCGGCGTCCGGGCCTACCTCCAGACCGAGGCGCGCCGCTTTGTCCGGGCCGCGGACCGACTGGAGGAAGCCCAGCGGCGGCGTCTGGCAGCGGTGTTGGATGCGACCCGTGACAGCGAGCAAGGCCGCTCGCTCCAGTTGCACCGCATTCGCTCCGCCCGCGAGCTCCAGGACGCGGTCCCCCTCAGCGGTCCGGAAGGCGTCCGCCGGCAGGTGGAAGCGGTGCTGCGCGGAGACCACCGTCAGCTCACCGGAACGCCGCCCACCCGGATCGAGCTCACCGGCGGTTCCTCCGGTCCCTCCAAGCACGTTCCGATGACCCGGGCGCTGCTGTCGGAGTTCCACCGTGCACTGGCGCCCTGGCTGGTGGACCTGCTCCGCGCCAGGCCGGCGCTGCGGCGCGGGCCCTGGTACTGGTCCATCTCTCCGCTCGGCGCCAGGGCCGGGCGAACCGCGGGGGGCCTACCGGTCGGAAGCGGGTCGGACGCCAGCTACTTTCCCGCGGTGCTCCGCCCGGCGCTGGAGCTGCTCCTGGCCGTGCCGGGGGAGGTCGCGCGGTTGTCCGACGTCGCCACCTGTCGGTACGTGACTGCGCGGCTCCTCCTCGAGCGCGCGGACGTGACGCTGATCAGCGTCTGGAACCCCAGCTTCCTCACCCTCCTGCTGGAGGCTGCTCTCGCCGAGGCGCCCTCGCTGGTGAGGGACCTTCGCGACGGGACGTGCCGGCCTCCGGGCCTGGACGGTCCAGCGGCGCAGGTGCTGGGACGTTTCCGGTTCGCCCGTTCCGCGGCGCAGGCCGCCCGCCTCCAGGAGCTGATCTCGCGGCCGTCGCGCCCGACCGCCGCCGAATTGTTCCCCAGGCTGTCGCTGGTCAGCTGCTGGACCGATTCGAGCGCGGAGCGGGCGCTGCCGCCGCTGCTGGCCGCGCTGGGGAGCGGGGTGGAGGTGCAGGGCAAGGGGCTGCTCGCCACCGAGGGCGTGGTGACCCTCCCCCTCTTCGAGGCTCCGGCGCCCGTGCTGGCGGTGCGCAGCCACTTCTACGAGTTCATCGATCCGGAGCGCCCCTCCGCGCGCCCCCGGCTGGCGCACGAGTTGGAGTCGGGCCGCAGCTATGAGGTGGTGATGAGCACCTCGGGCGGTCTGCTCCGCTACCGCCTGGGCGACCTGGTGCGGGTTGCGGGCTGGTGGCGCCGAGCGCCGTGCCTGAGCTTCGTGGGCCGCGCCGACGCGGTGGTGGATCTGGTGGGAGAGAAGCTGTCGGTAGCGTGGGCATCTCGCGCGCTGGCGGACGCGCTGCGCGAGGTCGCCGGTCGCGCGCCCGTGGACTTCGCGATGCTCGGGCCCGAGTGGTGCGCCCCTCCTGCGTACCACCTGTTCGTGGATGCACCGCTCGAGGACGAGGCGCTTCGCGCGCTGGGGCAAGCGCTGGAGGCGCGGCTCGCCAGTGGGAGTGCGTATGGCTACGCCCGCCGGCTGGGACAACTCGGCCCGATCAAGGCCGTGCGCGTCCGCGCCGGGCGGGCGAGGTACGAGGCGCGTTGCATGGCGCTCGGCCAGCGCGCCGGTGACGTCAAGCCCGTGGACCTCCACCGCGAGCCTGGCTGGCTCGATCACTTCACCGCCGCATGAGGAACCCGATCGCTACCATCGGCGCCCCGCCGGCCCCCGCGGTGAACCTGGAGGCGGAGGCCGATCTCCGCTGCTGCGGGGCGCTGAAGGACTTCTGGTACGCCGCGTGCCTCGCGAAGGAGCTCCGTCGCGACCGCCCGCTGGCGAGGACGATTTTCGGCACCCCGCTGGTCCTCTTCCGCGACGAGCAGCGGCGCCCGGTGGCGCTCCTGGACCGCTGCCTCCACCGCAACGCGCGCCTGTCTGCCGGAGCCGTGATCGAGGGACGGCTGGGCTGCCCCTACCACGGCTGGCTCTACGACCGGTCCGGGCGCTGCGTGGAGGTGCCCTCCCTGGGGCCCTCGCAGCGCGCCGCCGGACTGGACGCGGCGGCGTGCGAGGCGAACGGGTTGAGCCGCTCGCCAGCGGAGGTGGGCTGCCTGCCGCGCTTCGAAGCGCTGGAGCAAGATGGGCTGGTCTACGTCTTCATGGGCCAGGACGCCGCCCGGGCCCGGCGCCCGGCGTTTCGGGTTCCGTACTTCGGCGACCGCCGGTGGCGCGTGTACTTCATGGTCACCCGCTTCCCGAACGCGGTCACCAACGTAGTCGAGAACTTCATGGACGTACCGCATACGGCGGTCGTCCACCGGGGCTGGTTCCGGAGGCCGGCGCAGCGGGAAGTCCCGGCCACGGTGACCCGTGAGGGAGGGTCCGTGCTGGTGCGCTACCAGGAACCGCGGGACGCCCTCTCCGGCCTGGGCCGCCTGTTCGAGGCGGGCGGCGCCACGCTGGAGCACACCGACCATTACTTCGTCCCCAATGTTACCCGGGTCGACTACCGCTGGGGCGCGGACAGCGGCTTCGCCATCACCTCGCAGTGCACGCCCGTGGGCCCGCTGGAGAGCATGGTGTACACGGCGATCGGCTACCGGTTGCCGGTGGATCTCCCCGGAGCGCTCGTCGCCCGGGCCATCCGGCCGCTGGTCCGCTGGTACACGCGGCAGGTGATCCGGCAGGACGCGCAGATCATGCAGGTGCAGCGTGAGGGCCTGGCGCACCCGGGCGGCGGGCGCTTCGCCGGCACCGAGGCCGACCTGCTGCACGCCTACGTCGAGTCCTACCGCCGCTGGCTGCTGGAGGGCGGCGAGGGCGCGGGCCCCGCCGACGAGTCGCGGCAGATCGTCCTCTGGACCTGAGCCGCTCAAGCCAGCGCGGGCTCGAACCCCGGCCGCCCGGTTGGCCACCCGGTCCGGGGCGCCCCCGCGGCGGTCACCACGTAGAGCTGGAACTCGACGGAGCGGGTGAAGAAGCCGCGGAACGCCGGCGCCAGCGGGTCGCCGTCATAGAGCGGCGCCGAGAGCAGCTGGTACCCGCGGGGCCGCGCGTCGCGGTAGACCGCCTCCAGCAGGGCGGCGAGCGCGCGCGGATCGTCGCCCGCGATGCTGGTGTTGCAGAGGTAGAGGGTGCGGAAGGGCGAGCCGGGCGAGGGCAGCGGCGCCCAGCCCAGCGCGCGCGCCGCCGCGTTGTACGCGGCCTTCTGCCAGCGGAGCCCGCCCCGGTATTGCTCCACCTGGTACCGTTTCACCGCCACCGGGTCCCAGGCCGTGGTGCACCCGGCCAGGTCGCCGCCGGGGCCCACGGCGAGCCAGGTGCTCTCCAGCGAGAACCCGGGCCACGCGCGCAGGCGGTGCTCCAGCTCGCCCTGGTCGAAGCGGTAGCCGAACGGACGCCGCTGGTGATCGCTGGCCAGGAACGCCGCCAGCGCCGGCACGTCCGCAGGCTCCGCCCGGCGGGCGGCGAACGGCGTTCCCCGGGGCGGCCGCCGCCCGCCGGTGAGCTGGATGGACTTCAGTGCGAAGCGGCGGAACGGGTGGTACCAGGGTTGATCCGGCCGCTTCTCGCTGCGGCGCACCAGCGCCTGGAGCGCCGCGGAATTGGAGGCCAGCACCGCGGTCAGGAACGCGTCGCACCCGTGTCGCTCGCGGGCGGCCTGGAGGATGCGGCCGTAGAAGCGCGCCAGCCCGCGCTGCCGCATCGCGGAGAACCGCGCCCGGAGATCGCCCAGGTACCCGACCCGAGCCGGCTGGCCGGCGAGCCACCCGTCGCGGACCAGGATGGTCCCCATGCCGATCAGCTCGCCGCCCTCCCCGTCCGCCACCCAGCACTCCGCCGCGCCCCGCTGCAGCCGGTAGAGCGCGAAGAAGTCCGGCGCGCGCTGGGTAGAGAGGACCAGTTGGCCCTCCATCGGCACGCGGCCGAAGAGGGAGAGCAGCGCGGCGTTGTCCGCCGGCGTGGCCAGGCGCAGGTCGTTCATCGTCCGGCCGTCAACGTGGGTAGCGCTCGCAGTTCGCGACGTACCAGTCGCGCAGGCGCGGCAAGGCGGTGAGCGTCACCTGCGGGTGCAGGTGATGCACCACGTGGTAGCCGATGTTCCGCGGCAGGAGAAGGCGGAGCCATCCCTGGATGTTGTCGCGTGTGGTGGCGACGATGGTCTCCAGGCTCCGGTCGCAGGCCGGCCGATCCGGGTGGTCGAGCAGGAGCCTCCAGGCAGCGAGCAGCCCGGCGGCGATCGCGGGGACGAGGTAGCCGCGGAGCATGGCGGACGGGAACGCCACCCAGGCCGGGACCAGCGCCAGCTGGAACGCCAGCTGCCACACCTCGGCGCGCCCACAGGCGATGACCTCCCGGGATTCCCGCAAGTCCTCGCCGGAGCGGTCCTGGAGGAAGACCCGCCCATAGAAGGTGCGCCACCCCCGGAGGAAGCTGGACGCCAGGCCGACCGCCGGGCGGACGCTCCAGAACGGGATCAGCAGCGCGCCGCGAAGCACGTTGAGCGCGTACTTCACCGGCCGCCCGCTGACGGAGCCCTTGAAGTACGGGTCGGTGGCCATCCCGCTGTCCCGGTGGTGCCGGATGTGGTGGTAACGCATCGCCGCCACCGTGATGGCGATGGGGTACCCCGCCAGCACCTCCAGCGTGCGGACGCCCGGCCCATGGCGCCGCAGCGGGAGGTGGGAGACCTCGTGCAGCACCACGCCGAGCGCGTGCAGGCGCGTGGCGACCAGGAGCGCCCAGAGGGGGTAGAGCCAGCGGGGCGTCCAGGCCATGGCCAGCCACAGGAGCACCATCGCCGCCCACTCCTCCAGCGCCATCCGGAGCAGCTCCGGGACCCGGGCGGGGACCAGGAGCTCGCGCGGGACGCTCCGCCGGGACAGGCCCGGACCGGCCGGCGCGTCCAGGGCCTGCTCCAGGTCGTCCACCAGGTGAGGGAAGGTGCTCATGCGGAGACCTCGGTCAAGAGGGTCAGCATCACCAGCCAGTAGCGGACGTGGTCGAACCCGAACCCTCCCATCGCGGGCTGGGCGTGGTCCACCTCGGGCAGGAGGACGTGCGGGATCTCCGGCCAGATCAGGTCGGGGAGGTAGAACTGGCCGTCGTGCGCGCAGCCGGGGGCGATCTCCCCCAGCCGCTGGTGGAACGAGTCCAGCCACGCAGTGGGGCGAGTCGACCAGGACGCGGTCTGTAGAACGGGGAAGGCCCTCGGCGCGCCGTCCAGAGAGGCCACCAGGGCGGCCTGCGGCCCGGCGGCGAATTCCCGGCCGCCGCGGTCGGCACTACAGAGGCGCAACGCCGCGCGCTGCAACGCCTCGGCGGCGCGGCGCCGCCATCCGGCGAGCGACTCCCGGTGCTGGCCCAGGAGGATGCTCTCCAGCACGCGCGAGGGGCCGCGCGAGGTCTGGGACAGCAGCACGCCGCCACAACGCGCGGCGAGGTCTGGCCTGGACTGGAGCAGCAGGAGCGCCTCCACCCCGCCCCGGCTGTGCCCGCAGAAGACGAGCCGCGAGGAACGGAGGCGGTCCACCCGCCGCCCCAGCGCGGCGGCGTTCTCGGCCGCCATCGCGGAGGCGCTGCTCCGGAAGAGGATGGCCTCCAGGCCCATGCTCCGGAGGGCACGGCACGGCGCCAGGAGATTTCCGGGCATGTAGTTGCCGAGGAACCCGCGGACGAACACCACCGCGGTGTCGCGCAGCCTGGCCGCCAGCGAGGCCGGGTCCGGTCCGCGAGACCACCACTCCACGAACCGGAGGGATGAGGTGGCGGCGGGCAGCGGGACGAGCGCGGGCGTGCGGGGGAAACGCGCCTGGTAGGCGTGGAACCCTTCCGGGCTCCAGGCACCGCGCTCGGCGTGGACTGCGCTGGCCACCTTGTCGACAATAGCCGAGATGGAGGTGGTCCCGGAGATCGAGCCGCTGGCGCCCGGGCGAGGGCGCCATGGCCGCCAGAACCTGTGCGTGCTGGGCGCGCAGATCGCCGCGTGGGCCGCGCTCCTGTCGCTGGCCAGCTCGTCGCGGGTGCCGTGGCCGATCCGCGCGGCCGCCGTAGCGGCGTTCTGCCTGGTGATGCAGGGCGTGTTCTCCCTGATGCACGAGTTCTTCCACGGGAACGCGCATCGCCTCCCCGCCCTCAACTATGCGATCGGCTTCGCCGGCAGCCTGCTCTTCGGGACGTCCGCCACCCTGCACCGGGTGAACCACTGGGGGCACCACGTGCGGAACCGCTCCTCGGCGGAGCGGGGCGACTTCGTCCACCCGGGCGAGTCGGCCGCGCGCAAGGTGGCGGTGTATTACGGGGCGCAGCTCGGCGGGCTGTGGCTGGGCGGGGCGATCTTCCCCCTGGCGGTGCTGCTGATCCCATACCGCGTCACGCCGCTGCTCGCGCGGACGCGGCTGTTCAACACCTACGCCGCGGCCTTCGGTCAGTTCCGGGCGCGGGAGTGGACGGCGATGCGGCTGGAGGGCCTGGCGCTGGCGGCGTTCTGGACGGTGCTGCTGGGGAGCGGGGCCTGGAGCGCCGGGGCGGTTGCCGGCTGCTACGCCGCGTTCGCGGTGAGCTGGTCGTCGCTGCAGTGGGTGTATCACCTGGGAACGCCGCTGCATCCCATCGAGGGCGCGTACAACCTCCGCGCGCCGTGGCTGGTCCGGCTGCTGTTCCTGAACTTCAATTACAACCTGACCCATCATCGCCAGCCGGGGCTGGCGTGGCAGGAGCTCCCCGGCGCCACCGACCTCCGGCAGACGCAGCCGCTGTGGTACCGGTGGCTCCGGCTGGCGCGTCCTCCGGTGCGGATGCCCGAGGACTCCGGGGTGCTGGACCGCGCGCTGGCCAAGACCTACTTCTGAGCTCCCGTGAGCCGCCGGAGGAGTCGCCCGAAGCGCTCCAGCCTCCACCAGCGGTTGATCGCCAGCGCGGGCTCCAGCGTGTGGACGTGGTGCCACCAGCCGGCGGGGACTACCAGGAGATCACCGGGCTCCAGCACCACGTCCAGGTCCGGCTCCCCCGCCCCCTCCGGACCTTGCCCGGCGTCCAGCGCGCTCATCGAGAACCCCAGCCCGCTGAATCGCGGCCGGAGGGCACGGTCGGGCCGCCAGAGGCGCCAGCGCTTCCGCCCGAGGATCTGCGCGTAGAGGTTGGGCGCCCGGTCGAAATGGACCGGGGTCGTCGTCTCCGCCGGGCCGAGCCAGACCACGTCCACCCAGAAGGGCCCCACGTCCGGGAAGCAGAGGTCGGCGCGGAGTGAGGAAACCCGGCGGAGGAGCTCGTTGCCGGCGAGGTATCCGGTGGCGCGGCCTCCGGCGAGGCTCCCCAGGAACTCGTCCGCGGGCATGGAGATGGTCGGTCCGTCGCGGACGACTCGCCAGCGCGCCGGCTTCCAGCGCCCGGTGTGGACGGGCACGGTGACGCCGCGCACCCGGTCCTGCAGCGACGAGAACGTCCAGCGAAGGGCCGGCCACCCGCGCGCCTCGCCCCGGAGCAGCGACGGCTGTACGGGCGTGGTGAAGGGGGCCGCCATCGCTAGCGGACGGCTCGGACAAGGACGTACTCGCCGACGGGCGGGTCGCCCAGCAGGCGGCTCAGGCCCAGCACCGCGGCGGTCGCCAGCCACGCTCCGCGATCCATGCGTCGGCGGAGATCGGCGTCCCAGAGGCGGCGGCGGGCCCAGGCACGCCCGGGAGGAATCACGCGATCGGTGATGGGCTCCAGGGAGATGTCCCTGAAGCCGACCCCGCGCAGCGTCTCGACGTACGCCGCCGGGGTGCAGAAGTTCGCCACCGGGAAGTGCCAGGTGGCGCTGGTCAGCCGGTGCGCCAGCCGCTCGCGGAGGCCCGGCGCGGGGGTGCTGATGAAGTCGGCCAGCACCAGCCGCCCGCCGTCCTTGAGCACGCGCCCGGCCTGCTGGAAGAAGCGCTCGCGGGAGGCGAAGTGGAACGCGCACTCGACGGCAGTCACCGCGTCGAAGGTGCCCTCGGCGAACGGGGGTTCGAGGGCGTCGCCGATCTGGAGCCGGACGCGATCGCTCAGGCCAGCTTCTTCGATCCGGCGGCGGGCGAAGGCGGTCTGCTCGGGGCAGATGTTCAGGCCCTCGGCGTGTCCGAGGTTCGCGTGCCGGCACCAGTGCAGCAACTGGTCGCCGAACCCGAAACCCACGTCGAGCAGGACCGACTCCGACCCCAGTCCCGCCAGTTCGCCGATACGGCGCACCAGCGCTTCCGCAGCGTCGTCCAACTCGCGCGTGTCCGCCTCCCAGAGCCCCCAGTTCATGTAGAGGCGGCCCCGACCCAGCACGTTCTGCGGTTGGTAGGCGTCGTGGAAGCGCGGGGAGTTTGCTGGCACCGCCCTCGGGTTAGCACCAGAGCCGGTGGAATGCATATCGCGCGGCGGGCCGGCGGGTGTGACCGCTGAAGGGTGGAATGGACTGGCTGGATTGGACTTCCGGATAGGTGCTCTCGGGCCTTCACATCACGAGGACACCGAGCGCCGGGTCAGATGAGAGGGCTGCCGATGAGGTCGGATATGGCCCGGTTACGTCAACTCCCATTGCGAAAGGCCGATAGGAGTCGCTTCGCAAACGTCGCGCGTGGGGAACTTCGAGGAGCCAACCGGAGCTCCAGTAGGTGAACGCGGCCAGTCCGGTCACCAACGAGGAGGCACATCGACGGGTGGAGTGCAACGGACCTGAATGCGGCCTCACCTGTGAACGAGGCCACACAGGCTCCTGTCTCCATCGCCCACACCTTGAGCGTCTTGTCATGGGAGGCCGAGACGACCATCTTTCCGTCCTCGCTCAGCGCCACCGCACTCACCCGACCTGCGTGGCCCTCCAGCGTGCGACGGACCTGACCTGCCTCCACGTCCCACACCTTCACCGTCCTGTCGCTGGAGCCGGAGATGGCTGTTGCCCCATCTGCGCTTAGCGCGACCGCGGTCACTGGGGCGGTATGACCCTCCAACGTCCGCCTCTCCCGACCCGTCTCCACGTCCCAGACTATCAGCGTCCTCGCAATGGATGCAGTTGCGGTATCGGACATCAGCAACAAC
>DATBSS010000497.1:0-3491 GCA_036559665.1 Myxococcaceae bacterium | reverse complement strand
GAAGGCGCTTCATCCAGAAGCCCGTCACTGAATCGTCCAACTCCACCTCGTACTTCCCTGGCGGGAGCTCGCCCCTGTAGGGCGTCGGCTTCCCCTTCCGCTTTCCGATCTTCACCACCGCCGGCAGATTGGAAGTAATCTCGATGGCCACCCGCGGCTCTTCGTCCTTGGGCCGTTCGGGTGGCTTCTTGACCGGTTCCGGTACCGGTATCGGATCGGGAGGGGGCGTCTCGGCGTCCGCCTTCTTCTCGGCGGGCGGCGGCGGGGGAGGTGGCGGGGGCTCCGGCTTGCGCATGAGCACCATGGCCAGCGCTGCGCTGAGCAGCATGAGCGCCAGGACGGCGGCGCCAGCGGCCATGAGTTGCTTTTGCGTCACCATCAGCCCCTGTCCCTGCGCCCTGGGCGTCTCGGTGCGCTCCGGTGCACGCTTGGGTGACGGTGCCGCTGGCGCCGGCGGCAGGACCGCCCGCACATCCAAGGCTGGACTGGTGCGCTCCTCCGTCTTCTCCTCCTGCTCGGGCTCCGGTTTCGGGGCCGGTTCGAGCTTCCGGACTGCCACCGGCGCCGGTACATCCAGGTCCTTGGCGTTCATCCGCACGGTCGCCTCGTTCGAGGCGCCCTCGCCGTAGACCGCCACCGCCTTGGCGACCATCTCCGGGCCGTTCATCCGGGCCGTGCGGTCCTCCGAGTCCACGCTCTCGGCGGTCAGTTGCCTGGGCGGCGCAGCCGGCTTGGGTTTCTCCCCGCTCGAACCGGTTGCCTTCTTCGGCCCACTGGAACCGGTCGCCTTCTTGGGCGGTGTCTTCTGCCCCGAAGGTGTCTTCCCACTCGGCGTGGACTTCCCCCGGTTCGGCGTCTTCGCCAGGGCCGCCGCATCCAGTTCCGGCTGCAAGCCGGCGATGACCTTCGAGATATGGACGGAGCTGAGCGGCTCCCCCGCGCTGACGATGTACCGCTCCAGGTCCGCTTGCAGCTCCCGGCAGCTGGGATACCGCGCCTCGCGGTCGCGCGTCAGGGTCCGCTCGAGAATTGTCTCCAGCTCCTCTGGTACGTCGGAGCGGCGCGCGCGTACGGGCACCATGGGCTCGGAGATCATCGCGTTGATCAGCGTGACCTCGCTCTCCGCGTTGTACGGCTTCTTGTTCGAGATCAGCTCGTAGAGCACCACCCCCAGCGCGAACACGTCCGCCCGCCGGTCCGGCGGTTCGCCCTTGAGGTACTCCGGCGACATGTACGCCAGCTTCCCTTTCCGCAATCCGCTCTGCGTCTGGAACACCTGCTCCGCCGCCTTGGCGATCCCGAAGTCCACCACCTTCACCGCGCCGTTCCTGGCCAGTACGACGTTGTCCGGGCTGACGTCCCGGTGGACGATGTTCAGCGGCTGCTGCGTCTTCGGATTGACGAACTCATGCGCGAACGCCAGCCCCTCGGCCGCGTAGGAGATGATCTTCGCGCACAGAGGGAACGAGATCGGCTTGCCGGCCTTGTGCGCCTCCGTGGAGAGCGTTCTCAGGTTCGGCCCGTCCACGTGCTCCATGGCCAGATAGTACGTGCCGTCCGACTCGCCGAAGTCGAACACCTGCGCGATGTTCGGGTGGTTGAGCTGGGCCGCGAGCTTGGCCTCCTGGAGGAACATCTGCACGAACTGCGGGTCGTCCAGCAGGTGCTGGCGGATCCGCTTCACCACCACCGTCTTCTCGAAGCCGAGCGCGCCCTCGGTCTTGGCCAGGAAGACCTCGGCCATACCCCCGGTGGCCAGTTGCCGAACCAGCTCGTACTTGCCGATCTTCGCCAAGGCCCGAAAACCTCCCTGTCCCGCATGAGACGCTACGCGGTCCGCGCTTCCCGTCAAACCTAACAGCGCGCCGAAGGAGGTAATGAACGAGCAGTCCGGGAAGCCCGCTCGCCTAGCCGGTCCCCGGCCGCCCTCCCTCAGGGTGTCGCGGCGCGCTCAGGGCGGCGGCGCTTCCCAGGGAAGGCGGACGGCCCGCGGGTCCACCTGGACCGAGCACAGCTCCAGCCCGATGCCACCGGAGGGCGCGAAGCGGAGGACGGTGTAGGGGGAGAGGTTGGGGAAGCCGTACCGGGTGGAGAGGTGCTGGTGGTGCTCCAGGTCGAACGCGGTCACCCCGGCCCGGAGGGTAGCGAGCACGGGAGGGCCGCCGGGCTCCTCCGCCTCCTGCGCGAACGCCACGCCGCCCCGGAAGACCGAGCGCGGCCAGAAGTCCACCTCTCGCGGGACGAAGAAGATGCGGAGCGCGGCGACGTGTGGGTCGCCCTGCGGGAACGGATAGCGGAGCGAGACCGCCAACCCCCGGTCGTCCCAGACGTAGATGCCACCGTCCCGATCCACGTAGCGCGACGGGTCCCCGAACGCGCGCTTCCACTCCGTCAGCTTCGTGCCGATGACGAGCCGTCTTCCCCTGTAGATGACGGTGTTTCCCTCGACGCGGAGCTCGGGTTCGGGCTCGGGCGCCGGCGCAGGGGACGTGCAGGCTCCCGCGCCCAGCAGGAGCGCGGCGCAGAGGGCCCGCGTCACCATGTGGAGCTCATCTCCAGCTCGTCGATGACCTGCTCGCAGTCCCGGCCGTCCGCGGGTGGGCGGCAGTCCAGGTGGGCGGCCACCGCCAGCTCGAAGCCGTCCGGCCCGTGGACCGCCATCTTCGCGGACTCCGGCAGCGGGCCGCGGCCCACTCCGACCAGCGGCGTGTCCGTCGCGAGCAGCGCGCGCTGCACCTCCTTCAACGGAGGGCCGCCGCGAACCAGGGGGACGCCCTGGAGGACGAACGCGCCCGGGAACTGTCCCTCCCCGAGCCGGACGATGAGGCCGCTGACGTACGCGCGTCCGTCCGCCGTCGCGGCGGACACGACCTGGACGCCCGGCGCCGGAGGAGGGCCGAGCGCGGCCGCCCACGTCTCCAACCGGTCCCCGAAGCGGAGCGGCCGGCCGTCGAAGGACAGGAGGTTGCCCTTCAGCTCCAGCCGGGGCGTCCCCATCGCCGTGCCGGCGTCGACGGAGGACGGGGCGGCCGCCGGGGGGCGCGGGGAACACCCGGACGCCGCCGCCAGCGCGCAGGCCGCCGCGGCGGCGAGGAGCGGCTCAAGCAATCGCCGTGAGCTCACCGGTGCGCTCGGCATTCTGGTCATTGCTCGCGAACATGGGGCTCAGCTCGTTCAGCTCGCGCTCGCGCGAGGCGTGCCCTTCGCGCAGGAAGCGGGCCTTGGAAGTGGGGAGGTCGAGCGACTGGATCACCGCCGGGTTGGCGCCGGCGAAGGCCTTGATCAACCCGACGAGCTGGCCGGGGCCGGGGTCCACCTTCTCGTCGATGTCGTCCGGGTGCACCAGCCAGCGGAGCGCGCGCTGCGCCAGCGCGTCCGGGGTCAGCAAGCCCAGCCACGCGTCGCGCATGGCCAGCCCGACGTCGGCCACCATGGTGCGCGCGCACTGGGCCGCGATCACGTGGAGCGGGTGGTCGTCGTGGTCCTTGGCG
>DATBSS010000496.1:0-2493 GCA_036559665.1 Myxococcaceae bacterium | reverse complement strand
CCGCCAGCTCCGGCCGCAGGGCGATGGAGCCCAGCCGCAGCTCGTAGCCGATGGCGCCGCCCACGTTGTGCGCCTGCTGGAAGGCGGTGACCGTGTTGCCGGTGGCCGCCGTCTTTGTGGCCTGACTGATGTACTGGAAGTCGTAGCCCAGCCCGACGTAGGCGCCGATCGGGAGCGACGCCACCGCGTGCACGCCGCCCAGGAAGGTGAAGCTGGTGGTCCCGTCGCCCTCCGTGTTGGTGGTGTTCCCGCCGATGGTGATGGTGGTGGCGGCGCCCTTGGTGACGAACCCGCCGCCGAGCTGCGGGACCACCGACAGGATCACCGGTTCGCGGAGGACGGTGATCTTCACGCCCGGCTGGAGCCCGGCCTGGGAAGCGTGGAGGTTGAGCCCCATCGCTTCGGTGAGGCCGAGCTGGGCGTTGGCCTCGAAGGCGGGGATCTGCGTCTGCCGCGAGGTGCTGGTGTTGGTGCCGCTGCCCGACTGGCTGGTGGTGGACTCCTGCTGGTAGACGCCGCCCAGCGCCAGGCCCACGTCTGCCCCGCCCACCCCCACCGGCACCGCGGTGTACCCGTATCCCGCCGAGCGCGGGACGATGCATCCAGCGGACAACGCAACCACTCCTGCGACCACCAGCGAACGTGCGATCATTGGGCGCCCTCCGGAGAGGAGCGCATCGTATCCTCCAATCCACGATGACTCGAACCATTCAGTCGCTGAAGCCGGAGGCGGACGCGGATGAGGTGGGCATCGAGCTGTCGCTGCGGCCGCGCACCTTCGACGAGTACGTGGGCCAGACCGAGGTGGTGGAGAAGCTGAAGGTCTACGTGCGGGCGGCGTCCAAGCGGCGCGAGGCGCTGGACCACTGCCTCTTCTCCGGCCCCCCGGGCCTCGGGAAGACGTCGCTGGCGCACATCATCGCCGCCGAGCTGGGCGTGGGGCTGCACGTCAGCTCCGGCCCGGCGATCGAGAAGAAGGGCGACCTGGCCGGGCTGCTCACCAACCTGTCCCCGCGCGACGTGCTGTTCATCGACGAGATCCACCGGCTCCAGGCCGCGGTGGAGGAGTACCTCTACCCGGCGATGGAGGACTACCGGCTGGACGTCACCATCGACTCCGGGCCGGCGGCGCGGGCGATGAAGATCGACCTGCCGCCGTTCACGCTGATCGGCGCCACCACCCGCACCGGCCTGCTCACCTCGCCGCTGCGCGACCGGTTCCAGATCCACGAGCGGCTGGAGTACTACGAGCCGCGCTTCCTGGAGCAGATCCTGGAGCGGTCGTCGCGCATCCTGGGCGTGAAGCTGGATCCGGCCGGCGGCGTGGAGATCGCCCGGCGCGCGCGCGGCACGCCCCGCATCGCCAACCGGCTGCTCCGGCGGGTGCGCGACTTCGCCGAGGTGGAGGGCAACGGGGACGTCACTCGCGAGGTGGCCTCGCGCGCGCTGGACCGCCTGCAGATCGACCAGGCCGGGCTGGACCCCATGGACCGGCGCATCCTCTCCACCATCGTGGAGAAGTTCGGCGGCGGGCCGGTGGGGGTGGAGACCATCGCCGCGTCGGTGGGGGAGGAGCGCGACACCGTGGAGGACGTCTACGAACCGTTCCTCCTTCAACAGGGCCTGCTCCACCGCACGCCGCGCGGCCGCGTCGCCACCGCCCGCGCCTTCGAGCTCTTCGGCAAGAAGCCGCCCAAGTCGCAGGGGACGCTGTTCTGATCGGCCGGATCGGCGGCGACGGCCCGGCGGCATCCGACGGCCTGCCGTCGCCCTTTTGTCCGATCCGATTTGCTCCAAATCCCCGATTTGGCTAGAAGCGGTCGCCCAGGTACGCCAGCGTACGGGAGGGAACACCGCAAACCCGCAGTGACAGCCGTGTCGCGGTCTCAGTTTTCCGGCGAGGGGTGGCCGGGGCGAGGCCGGGAGGCGGTGCTCTGACCGGGACCTACCTCATCCGGCTCGAATCCTTCCGCCCTGTTCCGCGACCTCCTGGCCCACCGCGGGCTGGTCCGCGGCGCACCGCGTGGCAGGTTTCTTGCTGAATTCCCGCCCCGCGGCGCCATCTCCCGCCGATGCAACCCATGCTCCATCCGTCCTTCAACCAGCGGACGATCTCCGCTCCGATCTCGTGCCAGGGTGTCGGGCTCCACAGCGGGGCCGAGGTGACGCTCACGCTGCTGCCGGCGCGGGAGGACCATGGCGTGGTGTTCGCGCGCACGGACCTCCCCGGCAAGCCGCTCATCCCGGCCAGGTCGCAGTTCGTGGTGGACACGGCGCTGGCGACCACGCTGGGGAAGGACGGCGTGCGGCTGGGGACGGTGGAGCACCTGCTGTCGGCGATCAGCGGGCTGGGCGTGGACAACCTCAGGGTGGAGGTGAATGGGCCCGAGGTGCCGATCATGGACGGCAGCGCGGCGCCGTTCACCGCGCTGATCCGGAACGCCGGCATCCGCGTGCAGGAGGCGCCCAAGAGCTTCGTGGTGATCAAGAAGC
>DATBSS010000495.1:0-1593 GCA_036559665.1 Myxococcaceae bacterium | reverse complement strand
GGCATGGCCGGTCCTCACGAGGCCGGGTGGGCGACGGTCAGATCCCGGAAGACCTCCCGCAGCGCGTCCGACAGCCTCTGCACCGTCCGGGTGCTGGAGGTGTCCACGTTCAGCTGCGCCAGCGTCTGCGCGATGGCCGGGCTGATGCCGGTGAGGAAGCAGCTGGCGCCCAGCAGGCGCACCGCCTTGGACATCCGGATGAAGTGGTCCGCGGTCCGGGTGTCCAGCACCGACACCCCGGTGATGTCGATCACCACGTGGGTTGCCTGCTCCGCCAGCACCCGCTGGAGCAGGGCGTCCATCATGTCCCCGCTGCGCTCGGTGTCCACCGCGCCGATCACCGGGAGCGCCAGCACGCCCTTCCAGACCACGATGATCGGCGTGGCCAGCTCCCGCAGGGCCATCGCGGAGCGCTCGGCGATCTCGCGGTTCTTGCGCTCGATCTCCGCCACCGCCTCGGCGTTCTGCCGGCTGACCTTCTCCAGGTCCTCCAGCAGCATGTTGACGCCCACCTCCAGCTCCAGCAGCTCGTCGTCCACGCCGGAGACGGGGATCCGGTGGCTGTAGTCCTGGCAGGTGGCGCGGGCGAGCGCGTCGATCACCAGCTCCAGGCGCGTTTTCTGGTTCTCTTGGGTCATGGGTTCCTCAAGACGTCGGGAAGGCGGGATCGCTTGAAGCCGCGGATGCGGGTGCCCCCGGGGCCGGTCTGGATGTCCAGGTCCTCCAGCAGGGTGCGGGCCCCCAGCAGGCCCTTGCCCAGCCCGGTCCTGGACCGGTAGGTGCCGGCCAGGATCTCGTCCAGGTGGGCGATGCCGGGGCCGCGGTCCGCCGCCAGCACGCTGAAGAGCAGCGTCCGGTCCGGCTGCTCGGCCAGATCCAGGCGGACCTCCCCGGTCTGGGCGTAGAGGTAGATGTTGCGGGCCAGCTCCGAGACCGCGGTCACCACCCGGATGCACTCGGTGGGCTTGAAGAGGCCGCGCAGCATGCCGTGGGCCGTCTCCTGGGCGACCACCACGTCGTGGTCGGAGAACACGGTGAGGGTGCGCGCGGTGGGCCGGAAGCCCTTCCCGGCGGTCATCTTGCGGTAGATCTCCTCCAGGAGCGCCGGCTGGGGGGCGGCGGCGAACACCCGCGTGCCCGCGGCGAGGTAGCGCAAGAGGTCGTAGCCGGCCACCACGTCCAGGGCGCCGACCTCCGCGTTCGCCGGCGAGGGCAGGGTGGCGACGATGGACCGGACCGCCACCGGTTGGAGCGCGGCCGACTGCAGCGCCTCCGCCACCGCGTCACGGACGCTTGGCATCCTCGTCCTCGGAGACGATGCGCAGCTTCAGCTTGGCCAGGGCGCGCTCCAGGTTGAGCGCCGTCTCCAACGAGCTGAGGTCGATCCCCAGGTCCACCAGGGTGATCGCCACCTCCGGGTGGAGCCCCACCAGCACCGTCTTCGAACCGAACGAGCGGGCCACGTGGGCGGTCTCCTCCAGCACCCGCGCCGCGTAGCTGTCCACGATGGAGAGCGCGGAGACGTCGATCACCAGCCCGCGGATGCCCTGCTCCTTCGCCAGCCGGGCGGCCACCGCGTCGTGCAGCTCCCGC
>DATBSS010000494.1:0-4733 GCA_036559665.1 Myxococcaceae bacterium | reverse complement strand
GCCCGCGCGCTACTACGACGAGATTGGAGTCCCGAGACTTGCGGCCTAACCTCAACCAACCGAACCGCCGGATGCGGACCCGCTTGTCCGGTGGTGTGGCAGGGGACTGACAGGGCGATCCTGTCAGCCCCTATGCCGATTCGCCGCGCGCGGGCGGCCGCCCGCAGTGGCCCAGGAACCTCGATGTCTCTGCGACCGTCCGAATTGGTGCAGGTCGCCGCCGAGCTGGAGCGGGTGCTCGGTGGCGCGACGGTCCAGAGGGCATGGTCACCATTGCGGGCGGTGGCGTACCTGGAGGTCAGGCACCGGGTGGAGGGGGAGGGGTGGCGCAGCAGCACCGTCTGCCTCTCCGCCGAGCCGGAGGTGGCGCGGCTGTCGGTGGTGGGGGAGCGGTTCCCGTCGCCACCGGAGCCGCCCTCGTTCCACCGCTGGTTGCGGCAGGAGTTGGTGGGCGGACGCATCGCGTCGGTGCGAGCGAGCGCGGAGGATCGAGTGGTGCGGGTGGTGCTGGAGACGGAGCGCGGCCCGCGCGCGTTGGTTGGTGAGCTCCTCCCCGCCCGCGGCGCGCTCGCGCTGCTCGGAGCGGAGGATCGGGTGCTGGCCGTTTCGCCCGCTTCCGAGGTGCGGGATGGCTTGGAGATCGGCCAGACGTGGGTGGCGCCTCCGGGTGCGCTCTCGGAACAAGCGCGGGCGCTGCCTTCACGGTTGGTCGCGGCGCGTGAGGCCGCCACGCGCGGGCCCGATGAGCACCGCGGTGAGCCGGCGCGGCCAGCGACGGCCGTGTTCCCCGTCGCCGAGGCCGCCGAGGCCCTCTTCGCCGACCGGGAGCGCGCGCGGCGCGCGGAGGCGATCCGCCGCAAGCTCATGCAACCGCTCCGCTCGCGCCGCGACCGGCTGGTGCGCACCGTGGAGAAGGTCCGCGCCGAGGCGTCGCGTGGCCCGGAAGGGGAGCGGCTCCGCCACCTGGGCGAGCTCCTTTCCCGCAACCTCCACGCCGTCCAGCGCGGCCAGAAAGAGGTCCGCCTCACCGACTACGCCGAGGACGGCGTGCGCGAGGTCGTCGTGCCGCTCGACCCGAAGCGGGCGCCCAAGGACCAGGCGGAGCACTACTTCCACCAGTACCGCCGCCTCACGCGCGGGAGCACCGCCGCTGCCCAGCGCTTGACCACCCTGGAGCAAGACCTCGCCTCCACCGAGCACGAGCTCCAGCACCTCGCCTCCCTCGACGGCCCCGCGCTCCTCGAGCGCGCCGGGGTCCTGTCCACTCCCGACCGCGAAGGCGCTCCCGAAGCGCGCCCCTTCCGCGAGTACCGCGGCGCGGGCGGCGCGCGGATCTGGGTCGGCAAGACCTCCGAGGGCAACGACACCCTCACCTTCCGAACCGCCCGCCCGCACGACCTCTGGCTCCACGCGCGCGGTGTCCCCGGAGCCCACGTGGTGGTGCCGCTCTCCCGGACCTCCGAGCTTCCCCAGGAGCTTCTCCTGGACGCCGCGCACCTCGCGCTCCATCACTCCCAGCTCAAGGGCGAGCCGCGCGGCGAGGTCAGCTACACGCCGGTGAAGCGCGTGCGCAAGGTGAAGGGCGGCGCGCCGGGCCAGGTGACGTACACCGGCGAGAAGACGTTCGTGGTGCGCAGGGAGCCGGAGCGCCTGGAGCGCCTGCTGCGGTCCGAGGGTGGCGGCACTCCGGGTACGATGGGGCCGTGAGCACGCCCTCCACTCCCGAGCGCGCCTGCGCCCGCTGCCCGCGCGTGCTGGGCCGCACGTGTTGCGAAGTGGACGGGGGCGAGCAGCTCGCCACGCTCACCTGGGCGGACGTGGACCGGATCTCCGCCGCCACCGGCCGCCCGGCGCGCGCGTTCGCGGAGGTGGAGTGGTTGCCGGAGGAGGAGGCGCAACGGTACGAGTCCCGCCGCCCGCTCTACGCCGGCTACTTCGCGCGTGGCCCGGCGCGGCTGACGCTCCGCCGGCGCGCCGAGGCGTGCGTGTTCCTGGAGCGCGGCCGTGGCTGCTCGCTGGGCGCTGACGTGCGCCCCACGGCGTGCCTGCTCTACCCGTTCGAGCTCTGGCCGGACGGGAGCTGGAGCTTCCAGGTCGAACGCTTCGGCTCGCTGGAGGCGGCGAGGGCCGCGGCGGCGAGAGGGTCGAGTTGCCTGGCGGTGGAGGAAGCCGATTCGATGGACGCCGTGCTGACCGCGTTCTCCACCACGCGCGAAGAGGTCTCCGCGCTGGGCGAACGGCTGCGCGGCGAAGTGCGTGCTCACCGGCAAGTGGTCCGCGCCATGCCTTGAGTCCGCGCGCGTCGCGGCTAGGATTTCCACCGTGACCTCGGCAGCACCCTTCCAGCTCTCGCTCTTCGAAGAGCGCCCGCGCCCGTCGCGAGACCAGATGCTCGCCCAGGCGGAGATGCTGGCGGTGGCGCTCTCGCGCGAGCTGGGAGTGCCGGTGCGGCTGTCGGTGACGGACAACCGCTCCACCATGGTGAGCTTCCGGCGCAACAACTCCAGCCTGCGCCTGCGCGTGCACCACATGTTCCTGGACGCGCCGGATCAGGTGATGCGCGCCATCGCCGACTACGCGGGCCGCGGGCGGCGGGGCGCGGGTCCGGTACTGGACGATTGGATCCGGGGCCGCCAGCCGCTGATCCGCGTCGAGCGCAACGACAAGGAAGCGGACCTCAACCCGGTCGGCCGCTGCTTCGACCTGCAGGCGATCTTCGACCGGATGAACGAGAAGCACTTCCAGGGCGGCATCCAGGCGGAGATCGGCTGGGGGCGGATGCCGTCGAAGCGGAGGCGCAAGTCGATCCGCCTGGGCGTCTACGACCACCAGACGCGGGAGATCCGCATCCACCCGGCGCTGGACCGCCCGGACGTCCCGTCGTTCTTCGTGGAGTTCATCGTCTTCCACGAGATGCTCCACCAACTCTTCCCCAGCCCCTCCCACTCCAGCCGCCGCGTCCACCACCCGCGCGGCTTCCGCGACCGCGAGAAGGCCTACCCGAGCTACACCGCCGCCATCCGCTGGGAGAAGCAGAACCTCCGCACGCTGCTGCGCCGCTAGACGGGCGAGGCCGGTCGCTTCCGCGTCTTCGCCTTCCGCCGCATCAGCTCCGCGCCCCGGGGCGACAGCTCGTACCCGACCTCGAAGGACTGGGTGAGCCCCAGCTTCTTCAACCTCCGCACGTCCTGCTTGAACGGCAGCGTCTCCCGGCCCACCCGCTTCGCCAGCTTCGACGCGGCCACGCGCGGGTGCTTCCCGATCAGCCGCAGCGTCCTCCACACCCACGGAACCTTCGCGCGCGCGTCCCACCCATCCAGCCGCTCGACCAGCGCCGCCACCTCCTCGTCCGTGAGGTCCGCGTCGAGCGCCACCGGCACCCGGTCCCCGTCACCGCCGTGGTGGAGCTCCACCCGGAACACCTGGTCCCGCGCGCGCAGGGGCGCCTCCCGCACCGCTTGCATGTACTCGAGCAGGGCCTCCCGGCTCTCGAACCCGGCCAACCGCGCGTCCCCGGCGGTGATGCCGCCCACGCGCACCACCTCCACCCGGTCGACCTCCAGGACGCCCAGCGGGTGACAGCGGTAGCGCCCGCCGGCCTTGACCAGCGGCTTGCTCCACGAGCGGAACGTCAGGCGGATCGACCCGCCCGCCAGCCCGGCATGGAACCGCTTCTGGAATAACAGCACGCTTGACCTCCTTCTCCCCTCCCGAGACAGTCGAAACCATGAGGCGAGCCAAAATCGTCTGCACCGTGGGACCCGCCAGCCAGAGCCCGGAGATGCTGGAGCATCTGCTGGCCTCCGGGATGGACGTCGCCCGGCTCAACTTCTCCCACGGCTCCCACGAGCAGCACATCGCTACCATCGAGACGCTGCGCCAGGCCTCTCTCAAGGTGCGCAAGGCGGTGGGCATCCTGGGCGACCTCCAGGGCCCGAAGATCCGCACCGGCAAGCTGGTGCACGGCGAGGCGGAGCTGCGCGAGGGCGCCGAGCTGCAGATCACCACCGACGAGTCGGTCATCGGCAACGAGCAACTGGTCTCCACCACCTACCAGCACCTCCCCGGTGACGTGAACCCGGGGGACCGCATCCTGCTCGACGACGGCCTGCTGGAGCTGAAGGTGAAGGCCACCGACAAGCGCTCGCTGGTGGTGACCGAGGTGGTCCACGGCGGCACGCTCCGCAACAACAAAGGCATCAACCTCCCCGGCGTGATGCTGCGCGCGGAGGCGCTCACCCCCAAGGACCGCGAAGACCTCCTCTTCGGGCTCAAGGCCGGCGTGGACTTCGTGGCGCTCTCCTTCGTGCGCCAGCCCTCCGACCTGGACCAGGCGCGGCAGGTGATGGCGCAGGCCGGCCGCTCGGTGCCCATCATCGCCAAGCTGGAGAAGCCGGAGGCGCTGGCCCGGCTGGACGCCATCCTCGACAAGACGGACGGCGTGATGGTGGCGCGCGGCGACCTCGGCGTGGAGATCCCGCCCGAGGAGGTGCCGGCCATCCAGAAGGACATCATCCTGCGCGCCAACGAGCGGGGCATCCCGGTCATCGTCGCCACCCAGATGCTCAACTCGATGATCGACCACCCGCGCCCCACCCGCGCCGAGGCCTCCGACGTGGCGAACGCGGTGTTCGACGGGGCGGACGCGCTGATGCTCTCGGGCGAGACCGCCTCCGGGAAGTACCCCCTGGAGTCGGTGGAGATGATGGAGCGGATCATCCTCGCCGCCGAGT
>DATBSS010000493.1:0-4893 GCA_036559665.1 Myxococcaceae bacterium | reverse complement strand
GCCATCCGCAACCTGATGCCCACGGACATCAAGGACCCCATCGTCCAGCGGCTGGACCCCACGGCGCTGCCCATCCTCAACTACTCGGTCAGCTCCAGCCGGCCGGTGGCGGAGACCCGCCGCATCGTCGAGGACGTCATCAAGCCGAAGGTCGAGGCGGTGGACGGGGTGGGGGCGGTGAACGTCATTGGCGGCAAGCAGCGGGAGGTCCACGTCTTCGTGGACCGCTCGCGCCTGGACGCGCTGGGCCTGTCCATCTCCCAGGTGGCGCAGCAGATCGGCTCGGAGGGCTTCGATCTCCCCGGCGGCCGCGTCACCTCCGGCGGCTCGGAGCTGAACGTGAAGACGCTGGGCCGGTTCCGCACCCTGGACGACCTGCGGTCGATGGTGGTGGCCTCGCTGGCCTCCGGCTCCCAGGTCCACCTCTCCGACGTGGCGCGGGTGGAGGACGGCTTCGTGGACGCGCGCACCCGCGTCCGCCTCAACGGCACCGACTCGGTCACCTTCGAGATCCAGAAGCAGGGCGGGTCCAACACCGTGGCCATCGCGGACCGCGTCTACAAGGTGCTGGACGGCCTGAAGGAGACGCTGCCCAAGGACGTGAAGCTCGTGAAGGCGATCGACGGGTCCACCTTCATCCGCCAGAACGTCGCCGACGTGACCGAGGCCATCGTCTACGGCGGCTTGATGGCGATCCTGGTCATCTTCATCTTCATGCTGGACTGGAGGTCGACCCTGATCTCCTCCCTGGCGCTGCCCACCTCGGTGGTGACCACCTTCCTCGCCATGTCCTGGCTGGGGTTCACCTTCAACATCATGTCGCTGCTGGGCCTCTCCCTCGCCATCGGCCTGCTGATCGACGACGCGGTGGTGGTCCGCGAGAACATCTACCGGCACATGGAGCGGGGTGAGGACCCCATCACCGCCGCCCAGCGCGGGACCTCCGAGATCGGCCTGGCCGTGATGGCCACCACCTTCACCGTGGTGGCGGTGTTCGTCCCGGTGGCGTTCATGGGCGGCATCGTGGGCCGCATGTTCCGGCAGTTCGGCCTCACGGTGGCCTCCGCGGTGCTGGTGTCGCTGTTCATCTCCTTCACCCTGGACCCCATGCTCTCCGCGCGGGTGGTCAAGCCCATCGAGCCTGGCCACCACGAGCGCCTCAAGCAGCACCGCGTCTTCGGCCCGGTGGTGCGGGCGTTCGATGCGCTTGACGCCTACTACCGCGGCGTCCTCGCCTGGGCGCTCGGTCACCGCGGGACGGTGGTGGCCGGCGCCGGCGTGCTCTTCGTCGCCTCCATCGGCCTGACCCAGATGATGGGCAAGGAGTTCTTCGGCGGCACCGACCGCGGCGAGTTCCGCGTCAACCTCGAGATGCCGGCCGGGACGTCGCTGGACCAGATGGACCAGGTCACCACGCAGGCGGAGGCGCTGATCCGGCAGAACCCGGAGGTCCGCGACCTCTTCGCCACCATCGGCCCCAGCGAGGAGGCGAACAAGGCCACCATCCGCGTGCAGACCACCAAGAAGGAGCAGCGGAAGGTGTCCCAGGTGCAGGTCCAGGAGGACCTCCGCACGCGGCTGGCCACCATCCCCGGGCTCAAGTTCCTGGTGGCGGACATCGGCTTCATCGAGGGCCCCGCCACCGAGCTGCCCATCACCCTCTACGCCCGCGGCGACGACTACCAGGTGCTCCAGCGGGTGGCCCGCCAGGGCCTGGACGCCATCAAGGCCACCCGCGGCACCAAGGATGCGGACATGAGCTACCGCGCCGGCAAGCCGGAGACGAACCTGGCGGTGGACCGCTCCCGCGCGGCCGACCTGGGCGTCTCCGTGGGCGCGGTGGCGATGACGGTGCGCACCGCGCTGGAGGGCGTGGTGGTCGCCAAGTACCGGGACGGCGACCGCGACTACGACATCCGGCTGCAGCTCCCACCGGAGGACCGGACCTCCACCGCCACCCTGTCGGAGCTCACCGTGCCCGCCACCGGGCGGCGCATGGGCACGTCCGCAACGGTGATGGCCGGGGGCATGCCGGGCGCCGGCGCGGGCGGGCCGCGGCTGGTGAAGCTGTCCGACGTCTCCACCATCAGCAACGGGACCGGCCCCGCCACCATCGAGCGGATGAACCGCCAGCGGCAGATCATCCTCATGGCCAACGTCACCAACCGCTCGCTCGGCGAGGCGGTGGACGACGTGGAGAAGAAGCTCAAGGACATCGACAAGCCGGCCGGCTTCCAGTTCGTGTTCGGCGGCCAGACCAAGAACATGCGGGAGACGTTCGGGAACCTGCTGCTCGCGCTGTTCGTGGCGGTGGTGTTCATCTACTTCGTGCTCGCCTCGCAATTCGAATCCTTCATCCACCCCTTCACCATCATGGCCGCGCTGCCGCTGGCGATCGTCGGCGCGCTGCTGCTGCTCTTCCTCACCGGCATGCCCATCAACATGCCTTCGCTGATCGGCATCGTGTTGCTGCTGGGACTGGTGACGAAGAACTCCATCCTCCTGGTGGACTACACCAACGAGCTGCGGGCGCGCGGCAAGTCGATGATCGACGCGCTGCTGGAGGCGGGGCCCACCCGGCTCCGGCCGATCCTGATGACCTCCGCGGCGATGGTGCTGGGCATGCTGCCCACCGCGCTCTCCCGCGGAGAGGGGTCAGAGTTCCGCTCGCCCATGTCCATCTCGGTGATCGGCGGGGTGATCACCTCCACCATCCTCACCCTGGTGGTGGTGCCGGTGGTCTACACCTGGATGGACCGGTTCACCCTGAAGGGCGACGGCAAGTCCAAGGCCACCCGCGATCCGTCCGCGCAGGAGGCGGCGCTGCACGTGGTGGACCCCAAGCCGCAAGCGGGAGGGGCTCGATGATCGCCGCCGCGCTCGTCGCGCTCGCGCTGTCGCAGTCGCCGGGAGTGCTGACGCTGGGCCAGGCGCTCAAGGACGCGCAGGCCCACAACCCCGACCTCCAGGTGGCGCAGGCACGCCTCCAGCAGGCGAAGCAGCTCTCCTGGAAGGTGTGGGCCGGTTACCTGCCGCAGGTCTCGGTGGGCGGGTCGTACACGCGCAACAACGTGGAGGCGAAGATCCGGCTCCCGGTGACGTACGTCGTCCGGCAGCTGCCGGGTCCGACCAGCGCCCCGGGCGACTACTCCGATCCCGCGTTCCCTCCCAACACCCCGACGCCGTACATCGCGCTGCCGTCCCTCACCAACGCCATCGAGGCGGTGATCCAGCGGCAGGACCAGCTCGGCGCGCAGGCCCAGGCGACCCAGGCGCTGATCGTCCCCGCGCTCTGGCCGGCGATCGCCAACGCGTACACCGCCGAGAAGGCGGCGGCGTTCGGCACCGAGACCGCCCGCCGGGAGATCCTCTTCGGGGTGGCCCAGCTCTACTACGGCGCGGCCGGGCTGAGGACCGCCATCGGCGTGCAGGAGCGCCTGCTGGCGCTGGCCAGGGAGCGCGAGAAGGACGCCGACCTGCGCTTCCGCGCCGGCGCCGCGCTGAAGCTGGTGCTGGTGCGCACGCAGATCGACCGCTCGCGCGCGGAGCAGGACCTCATCCGCGCCCAGAACGCCTACGCCTCGGCGAAGCAGGCGCTGGCCACGCTGCTGGACCGCGCGCCCGACTTCGAGGTTGAGCAGCCGGCCTCGCCGTCCCTGCCGGCCGACACAGCTTCCCTGAAGGCGCAGGTGCTGGACCAGCGCCCGGACGTGGCCGCCGCCCGCGCCTCGGAGGACCTGGCCCGCGGCCTCCGGCTGGGCACCTGGTTCAAGTACCTCCCGTCCGTGGTCGGCACCGGCAGCTACCGCGTGACCAACGTGAAGGGCTTCACCGGCACCTACGACGCGTGGACGCTGGGGCTGGGGCTCAACTGGACCATCCTCGACGGCTTCGCCCGCGAGGCCGAGGCGCGCGAGAACGACGCCAGGGTGGCCGAGGCGGCGGCGGCCCGCCACTCCGCCGAGAACAAGGCCAACGACGAGCTGGCGCGCGCGTTCCTGGACCTGGACAACGCGCGGGCCAGCAAGGTGAAGGCGGAGGAGCAGCTCAAGCTCGCCCGCGAGAGCTTCCAGCTGGCCAAGGTGAACCTCCAGGCCGGCGCGGCGAGCGACCTCGACGTCCAGGAGGCGCAGGCCGCGCTCACCGGCGCGGAGACGGCCGCGGTGGCGGAGGCGCTGAGCTCGGACCTCTCCGCGCTGCGCGTCCTCAAGGCCGCAGGCGCGTTCAATCCCCAGTAGCAGGGGCCGCCCGGCCGTAGCACCATGGGCTTTCAACAGCGGGACGCGGGCCGGCGCGCGTTCCCCGGGGGAGAGACTCATGAGCGGAACGAAGCGTTTGTTGCTCGCGGTGGCGATGCTGGGCCTGGGTGTGCGCTGCATCATCGTTCCCGTCCACAGGACGTACGTGCCGCCGCCCCCGGCGACGGTGGTCATCACGCCTCCGCCGGCCCACCACGCGACGCCGCCGCCCGCCCAGCCGGTCCCGCCGCCCCCGCCGCGGTACATCTCCGAGGGTGATGCCATCAACATCGGCATCCGCTACTGCCAGAGCCGCGCGTACCCCTGCGACCTGCAGAACGCGCACCTGACTGGCGACGGCGTGTGGAAGGTGAAGTTCAAGGTGCGCGGGTACGGCGAGGACGGCCGCGTGCACATGGACATCGACGCGCGCAACGGCTCCATGATCCGCGTGGACGAGAAGTTGAAGGAGCGCGGCGGCCGCGGCCACGATCACTGAGCCCGGAGGTCGCCGGGCGAAGCCGGCCGCATCAGCGCCCCCTGGGTCCGGGGGCTGAGCCCGGAGGTTGCCGGCGAAGCCGGCCGCATCAGCGCCCCCTGGGTCCGGGGGCTGAGCCCGGAGGTTGCCGGCGAAGCCGGCCGCATCAGCGCCCCC
>DATBSS010000492.1:0-9046 GCA_036559665.1 Myxococcaceae bacterium | reverse complement strand
ACATCCCCCAATCCGGCACCCGCAAGGAGGAGAAGCTCTTCACCCAAAAGGAGTACGAGAAGGTGAAGAAGCTCCGCGGGATGCTCTTCGCGGTCAAGCCGGTGGAGGCGATGGAAGCGCTGGTCAAACGGCTCACCCGCTACACGTACAACGACGAGTTCCTGGACGAGCTCTAGGCGCCGGGCGCGCTAGACTGCGCGCGCCATGATGCCCACCTCCGGCCGGTGCCACTACCACCCCGAGCGCGCCGGGCTCGGGATCTGCGTCGAGTGCCGGCAGGTCATCTGCCGGGAGTGCACCACCCAGTTCGAAGGCATCAACCGCTGCGCGCGCTGCCTGGAGGCGCAGCTCAAGAAGGCCCGGACCCTGAGCGACCGCCGCGAGTGGTCCATAGGCAACGTGCTGCTGGCCCTCCTCTGCGTGGCGATGGTGGCGGGGATGGCCCGCCTGGTCGCCCTGGCCATCTCGGGGGCCTGAGCAGTGGCCATCGCCGCCACCGAGCTCCGCCCGCGCTCCGCGGTGGCCCTGTTCGACGCCGCCGTCCGGCTCGCCGCCCGCTCCACCGGGCTGTGGGCGCTCACCCTGCCCGGGGGCGCGGCGGTCACCGCGGCGGCGATCCACTATCTGGATACCTACCGCGGGGGCGACGACACCTGGGGCCCCGCGCTCTGGCTCACCGGCGCCTGGTTCTTCCGGGGCCTGTGCCAGGGGGCCGCCTCCCACTGGGCGCAGCAGCTGCTGGTCGGCCCCGGCGAGGCGAGCGCCGCCCGCTCCTTCCTGGCGGCGCTCAAGCGGCTGCCCAGCCTGATCATCGCCACCGTGGTGCTGGGAGCGGTGGCGTGGCTCAGCGCCACCCTGACGCTGGGCGTGGGCGTCTTCTTCTTCTCCGCGCACCTGGCCGGGTACGCCGCGGTGATGCAGGGCAAGGGGCACCCGGTCGCCATCTGGGCCACCGCCAACAAGCTGCTCGGGCCGGCCCGGCGCACCGCCAACATGGTCCGGATCTGCCTCTGGTCGCAGTGGGTGCTGGCGATCAACCTCCACCTCGGCACGCTGCTGGGGCTGGAGTTGGCCGAGACGCTGCTGGGGCTGGAGGTCAGCTTCGCCAACCGCTACGCCTCGACGGACAACCCGGCCTGGATCCTCACCGTGCTGGCGCTGACGTTCGCGCTGGTGGAGCCGGTGCGCGCCGCGCTGGGGACGCTGCTGCTCCTGGACGGGCGGGTCCGCCAGGAGGGGCTGGACCTGCTCTCCGCCGTGGAGCAGCTCCCCTCCCGCGCCCGCCCGGCGCGTCCCGCCGCCGCGGTGGCGCTGGTGCTGCTCTGCGCGCTCGGCGCGCCTGACGCCCGCGCGCAGGACGACGGCGACGACGAGGCCCCGCGCCCGGCCACCGCGAACCAGCTCACCACCCACACCCTGCAGCTCGCCAAGGACTGCGAGGTGCAGGCGGACGAGGTCCGCCCCCAGCTGCGCGCCCTCTCGCGCCTCGACGGCGGCCAGCGGCTGGCCTACCAGCGGTTCCTGGACCGGCTGGGCTGGTACGTGGACGACGGGGAGTGCGACGACGCCCGCACCCTCCTCTTCCATGCCCTGGACCAGGTGAACCTGGCGGCGGAACAGAAAACCGGACAGGGGCCGGAGTCCGCCTCGGTCCGCGCCCGCGCCATCCTCGACCGGCCGGAGTTCCAGCAGCCGCCGCCCCGGAAGGCGAAGCCGAAGGAGGAGCCCGGGCCGACAGAGGAGACGGCCTGGAACCGCTTCTGGCGCCGGATGGGCGAGTGGCTGCGCGAATTCCTCCGCCCCAGGCGCGACGTGCAGCCCCGGGAGGTGGACCTCTCGCCCGGCGGCGGCGAGGTGATGGCCAACGGGCTGGCGGTGGTGCTGGTGGCCGCGGTGCTGGCCGTGCTGGCGTGGCTGGTGCTGCGGCGGCCCCGGCGTGCCGGGAACGCGGATCCGGAGCCGGACGTGGTGTCCTCGCCGCTCGCTCCGCCGGGCGTGCAGGAGAGCGCGCTCTCCCGCCCGCCCGAAGGCTGGGCGGCGCTGGCGGATGAATTGGCCTCGAAGGGCCAGTACCGCGAGGCGGTGCGGGGCCTCTACCTGGCGGCGCTCAGCCGGCTGCACCGCGAGGGCGCGCTGGACTACGACCCGTCCCTGTCCAACTGGGACCACGTGCGCCGCTACAAGGGCCCGCCGCCCTGGAAGCCGCCCTTCCGCGAGCTCACCCTGCGCTTCGACTTCGTCTTCTACGGGAACGTGGGCGGCACCGCCGAGGGCTACCGCGACTTCCGCGCCCTCTCCCGCCCGCTCCTGGACCCCACGACCCCCACCGCATGAGCGAGCCCTCCACCCGCGCGCCCGCCTCGCGCGACCACTTCCCGCTCCTGGTGGTCGCCGGGGTCGTCCTTTTGGGCTACGTCACCGCGGCCGTCATCCGCGCCGCGGACCGCGGCAACTTCGCCGACGCGCTCTCCACCTACCGCGCCGACCCGCGAGGCGCCCGCGGGCTGTTCGTCTTCGCCCAGGAGAGCGGCCTCCCGGTCCAGCGGAACCAGCGCGACCTCGAGCTGCTGGAGCCGAAGGCGCAGATGGTGCTGCTGGCGGTGGACGGCGCGCCGGAGCTGGAGGACCTCCTGGAGGAGGCGTTGGACGGCGGCGCGAAGGCGGACGCGGGCCTGAAGACGATCGCCGTGTTCTGGCCGTCCGCCGACGGCGGCGTGGAGGAGGAGGACGGCGGGGAGCCCCCGGCCCGCGAAGGCCTCAACGCGCTCTTCGTGGTGCCCATCAGCAAAGGCGAGCGGAAGGCCCTGCTGGACCACGTGGCCCGTGGCGCCACCCTGCTCTACGCGCCCTCGCGGATCCGGGGAGATGAGCTCCTCGAGGAGCTCGGCGTCAGCGCCCGGCCGTCTCAGAGCGCGGAGCCGGTGGAGCTTTCGCCCGCGGTGCCCTCCCCCTTCACCGCGGAGGTGGCCACGGTGACGGCCCCGGTGAGCGGCTACCTCGACCTGCCGGCGACGGCCGTACCGCTGCTGGACGACGAGCAGGGCGAGGTGGTGATGGGGCTGGTGCTCCACGGCAAGGGCCAGGTGGTGGTGCTCACCGCGCCGGACCTGGCCTCCAACCGGTGGCTGGCGCAGGAGGACAACGCCCAGCTCTGGCTGAGCACGTTAGGGACGATGGCGGCCCGGGGGACGGTGCTGTTCGACGAGTACCACCACGGCTTCAGGAGCGGCCGTTCGGTGGCGGAGATGGCCTCGCGCTACGGGCTCCAGTTCGCCATCGGCCAGCTGCTGCTGGGCCTGTGCTTCTGGGGGACGGCGCTGCGAAGGTTCGGGCGCCCGCGCACCCCGCCGGAGGACGAGCGCCTGGGGGCCGCCGACGCGCTCTCCGCCATCAGCCGCATCTACCGCGAGGGCCGCCACGGCGCCCACGCCGCGCAGCAGATCTTGAGAGGGTTGCTCCAGGACCTGGCGCCGGTCGCCGGGCGGAGGCCCCAGGACGGGCCCAAGGCCATCGGCGCGTCGCTGGAGGGGCGCGGCCGCAAGGACCTGGCCGCCGCGCTGGCAGAGGTGCACGCCCTGGCGGACACCGCCAGCACCGAGCGCGACGTGGAGCGGATCGCCCGCGCCGCGGCGCTCGCCAGGAGACGTCTTTCCGGAACCTGATAGGAACGCATCGCCCATGGCCATCCACCCGCAAGACTTGTCCCAGAGCCCCGTGCAGATGAAGGCCGTCGAGGCCGCCCACGCGCTCCGCGAAGCCGTCCTCCGCGAGGTGCGCAAGGCGGTGGTGGGCCAGGACGAGGTGCTGGAGCTGATGCTGTGCGGCCTGATCGCCGGCGGCCACATCCTGCTGGAGGGCGTGCCCGGCGTGGCCAAGACGCTGATGGCCAAGGCGCTGGCGCGCAGCGTGAGCGCCGAGTTCCGCCGCATCCAGTTCACCCCGGACCTGATGCCGGCGGACATCCTGGGCACCAGCATCTTCGACCTGAAGACGCAGTCCTTCGTGCTGGTCCGAGGGCCGATCTTCACCGACCTGCTCCTGGCGGACGAGATCAACCGCGCCCCGGCGAAGACGCAGTCGGCGCTGCTGGAGGCGATGCAGGAGCGCTCGGTGTCGCTGGAGGGCCGCAACATCCTCGTCTCCCCGATGTTCACCGTGTTCGCCACCCAGAACCCGGTGGAGTCCGAGGGCACCTACCCGCTCCCGGAGGCGCAGCTGGACCGCTTCCTCCTCAAGATCGAGGTCGGCTACCCCAGCGAGGCCGAGGAGGAAGCCCTGCTGCAGTCCGTCCACCAGGGCTTCGACGCCGGGGACCTGGCGCGGGCCGGCGTGGGCGCGGCGGTGACCCGGGAGCAGGTGATCGCGGCGCGCGGCGCGGTGCAGGAGGTAGGCATCGAGCCGCCGGTGCTGACATACGTGCGCAAGCTGGTGGCCGCGACCCGGGCCTCTCCACGGATCCGCCTGGGCGGAGGCCCGCGCGCGGCGGTCCATCTCCTCCTCGCGGTCAAGGCGCTGGCGGCGCTGCGCGGGCGCGGCTTCGTCACCCCGGACGACGTCCGCTTCCTGGCCGGCCCGGTGCTCAAGCACCGGCTGCTGCTCTCGCCGGACGCGGAGCTGGACGGCGCCACCACGGCGGACGCGCTCAAGGAGGCCATGGACGCGGTCGAGGTCCCCAGGTGATCCCCACCCAGCGCCTCTGGGTGGCGCTGTGCGCGCTCAGCCTGCCGGCGGTGGCGGCGGGGTTCCTCCCCCAGCTCTGGACGGCGATCGCCGGGCTGGACGTGGCGCTGCTGGCCTTCGCGCTGGTGGACCTGGCGGTGGCGCGGTCCGCGGTGATCGGCGCCCGGCGCGAGCTGCCCCACCGGCTCTCGGTGGGCGCGGCCAACCGCATCCAACTCCACCTCCACAACCGCTCCGCCCGCGGGGTGCAGGTGAGGCTCCGGGACGACCTCCCGGACGAGCTGGAGGCGGTGCCGGATCCGCTGGAGCTTTTCCTCGAAGGGAAGAGCCGCGCGGTGGCCTCCTACCGGGTGACGCCGCACCGGCGGGGCCGCTTCGAGCTGGGCGACCTCACCCTGCGCGTGCTGGGGCCCCTGGGCCTGGTGTGGCACGAGCGCCGGGTGGCGGACCCGGCGAAGGTGGCGGTCTACCCGGACCTGCGGGGGGCCAGCCGGCTGCTGCTCTCCGGCGCGGCGCTGGACCTGGTCAACCTGGGCCTGCGCGAGCTGCGGCGCGACGGGCGGGGGACGGAGTTCGCGCGCCTGCGGGACTACACGCAGGGAGATTCGGTGCGGGAGGTGGCGTGGAAGGCGACGGCCCGCCGCGGGCGCCCGGTGACGCGGGTGATGGAGTCGGAGCGGTCGCAGTCGGTGCTGATCTGCGTGGACGCCGGGCGGGCGATGGCGGCGAAGGTGGACGGCCTGTCCAAGCTGGACCACGCGGTGAACGCCGCCCTGTTCCTCGCCTTCGTGGCGGTGAAGAACGGGGACCGGGTGGGCCTGGCGGTGTACTCGGACGAGGTGAAGGCGTACCTGCAGCCGGACGCGGGGCGGAAGCAGTACCGGCGCATCGTGGACACGCTCTACGGCGCCAAGCCGGAGCTGACCTACGTGGACTATGGGGCGCTCTTCCGCCAGCTCTCGGTGAAGCTGCTGCGCCGCACCCTGCTCTGCGTGTTCACCGACTTCATCGACGAGGAGCAGACCCGGGCCGTGCTCCCGCCGCTCCGCCGCCTCTCCCGCCGGCACGTGGCGCTGTGCCTGTCGGTCAAGGACACCGCATTGCAGAAGCTGCTGCGCGAACCGCCCCCTGGCCCCGAGGAGGCCTTCCAGTTCGCCGCCGCCTCCGAGGCGCTGCTGGAGCGCGAGCAGATCAAGTCCGCGGTCAGCCGCGACGGGGTGCGCCTGTTCGACGTGGCGCCGGACCAGCTCTCGCTCACCGCGGTGAACCGCTACCTGGACATCAAGGCGCGCGGCGCGCTCTGAGCCCGGAGGAAGCGGCCGCTGGCCGCCGCATCAGCGCCCCCTGGTTCGGGGGGTGAGGCCCTTGAGCCAGAACCCCGAGAGCAGGTACGCGTAGACGCCGCCGCCCACCAGCAGCGCGAAGGAGATCTTGAACGCCACCGACAGCTTCGGCGGGTGGATCTGCGAGATCGTCCCTTCGATGCAGCCGGCCAGCACGAACAGCGCGGTGGTGCCCAGAAGCAGCTTCACCGCGGTGACCGCCTCCTTGCGGAGCGCGACGCCGCGGGGCAATCCCTTCGGGGCGGCCAACCCGCGGGCCAGCAGCAACCCGGCGCCGCCGGCGATGCAGATGGCGGTGATCTCCGGGATGCCGTGCGGGAGGATCCACGCCCAGAACCACCCCGCCAGCCCCTTGGACGCGTAGACCTGCGCCAGCGACCCCAGCAGCAGCCCATTGACGAACAGCATCACCGCGGTGCCAATCCCCACCGTCACCCCCAGCGCGAACGCCACCAGGGCGACCCGGATGTTGTGGGTGAACAAGCGGCTGGTGAACTCCGCCTGCTGGTCGGCGGAGGCGACGTCCCCCTGGGCCTCCCGCTCCGCGCGCTTGGTGGGGTCCAGCTTCTGGTGCTGCTCGTCGATCAGGTAGTGGCTCGCCTCCGGGTCGAAGATCATCCCCAGGTAGCCGAAGCCGGAGCCGGCGAAGAAGAGCAGCAGGGAGGCCAGCATCGCCTTCCACTCCACCCGGATCAGCTCCGGGAAGCCGCGGGCGAAGAAGCGGAGCGCGTCCGAGGCGCGCGCCCGCCGGCCGGGATAGGTGATCGCGTAGGCCCGCCCCACCAGGTCGTTGAGGTAATCCGTCACCTCCACCTGCGCCCCGCGCGCGCGCACCCAGAGCAGGTCCGCGGAGGCGCTCCGGTAGGTGCGGGAGAGCGCCTGCGCCTCCTCCAGGCTCATCCGCCGCAGCCCGTGCACTTCCGCTTTCTGCAGGAGGCCCTCCAGCTCCTGCCAGCGCGCGCGCCGCGCCTCCATGAACTCGGCGATCTCCATCCGCGCCCACTTCAATCGAAAGGCGCCGCTCCCGTCCAGCCCGGGCTACGCTCCTTCACCATGGCGGAGGAGCTGGCCCCGCGAGGGCTCCTGGACGGCGCGCACCGGGTGCTCACGCCCGAGTACGTGGAGTTCGACTTCGTGCTGGCGGGGTCGATGTCCCGCTTCCTGGCCTGGCTGCTGGATCTCTTGATCATCATCGCGCTCACCTGGACCAGCGGCATGCTGATCAACTCGGTGTTCGTGCTGTTCCCAAGCCTGGGCGTGGGCGTGTTCTGGATCGCCTACTTCCTGATCGACTGGGGCTACGGCATCGCCACCGAGACCTTCTGGTCCGGCCAGACGGTGGGGAAGCGGGTGCTGGACCTGCGCGTCATCCAGCAGAGCGGGGTGCGCATCGGCTTCCTCCAGGCCGTCATCCGCAACCTGGCGCGCCTGGTGGACCGGCAGCCGGCCATCCTGCTGTTCGGCCCCGGCCTCTACCTGCTGGGCGGCGCGGTGGCGGCCTTCTCCCGCTCGGGGCAGCGGCTGGGCGACATGCTGGCCGGCACGGTGGTGGTCCGCGAGCGCCGCACCCGCCTCCCCGCCTCCATCATCCGCCCCGCCGCTGAATCCCCCTTCGGCGCGGACCCGCGCTGGCGGGCGCTTCTGGGCCGCGTCTCCTCCGAGGAGCGGGAGCTGCTGGTCTCCGCCGCGCTCCGCCGCGAGGAGCTGGGCTCGGAGGCCCGGCTGAAGCTGTTCGCCGCGCTGTCGGACCGGCTCCAGCGGGAGCTCTCCATCGAGAAGCCCCAGCACCTCTCCGACGAGAACCTGGTCCTGTGGGTGGTCTCCACGCTGGTGGGCGACCAGCAGAAGAAGCCGCGCGCGCCGCTCAGAAGTACGCGGCCGCTTCCACGGTGACCTCCCAGGCCGTGTTCAGGTTCCGGTTGATCATCCAGTAGAGGTTCACCTGCGCCCGCGGGCCCAACGAGAACTGCGGCCCCAGCATCACGTCGAACCCGGCCGCCGGCGACGCCCCCACGTAGTTGAGCAGGTCACCTCCTCCACCCCCGATGAGCTGGAAGTAGGAGATCTCCGCGCCCACGTAGGGCCGGAACTGCTCCTGGAGGAAGAGGTAGCGGACCCCGAAGCCGCCGCTGGCCGCGAAGGCCTGGACGTTGTTGGCGACCGCCACGGTGACGATCAGCCCGTGCACCCGCAGGGTCAGCTCCAGCCCGTCCTCCAGGTAGTAGGTCCCCATCAGCCCGAACGGGAAGCCGCGGTTGAGGATGTTGTCGTTGAGCTGGATGTACCCGGCGGAGAACCCGATGCTGCGGTTGGCGAACTGCGCGTGGGCGGCTCCGCCGCAGAGCATGGCGCAGAGCGCCAGGACGCGGGCGCGACCGCTCCACCGAAAAACGTCGGTCATGGGTGTGTCCTCCAAGGCGAGTTGGCCACCTGGAACCCTAGCCGCCACGGCGCCTCCCCGCCTACACTCCGCACGCCCATGCGCACCCCCTCCCGGCGCCTGCGCCTCCTGTTCGTCCTCCCCGCCCTCGCGGCCGGCACCTCCTGCCTCCGCGCCCCCCAGGTCCACCAGCGCGCGCTGGAGAACAACGAGTTCTGCGCGCAGTACATCACCCAGGGGGCGCTGGAGCGGGCGGAGGTGCACTGCGACCTGGGGCTGGAGTTCTCCCCCGAGTACGCGGACCTGTGGGTGAACAAGGGCTTGATCGCCCTGAAGCGGAACCAGCTGGACACGGCCAAGGAGTCCTTCATCAAGGCCATCCGCTTCAACCAGGAGCAGGCGTCCGCCTACAACGACCTCGGCTTCATCTACTACCTGGAGAAGAAGTACGGGCAGGCGCACGACCAATTCCAGCGCGCCCTGAAGGTGAACCCGGACTACCTCGAGGCCCGCTACAACCTGGCGCTCACCTTCAAGGCCATGGGCAAGAAGGCGGACGCGCGCAAGGAGTACGGCACCATCCGGGCCGTGAACCCCAACCTCGCCAACGTCTACCTGGACCTGGGGCTGATGGCCTTCGACG
>DATBSS010000491.1:0-15572 GCA_036559665.1 Myxococcaceae bacterium | reverse complement strand
CAGGTACTGGCTCAAGATCTGCGCGATGTCGTTCTTGAACGCCGCCAGGTTCGCCCGCCCGTCCGGCACGCCCACCCGGTAGAGGATCCGCGCCACGCTGTCCGCGTCCTTCAGCGCAATGGACAGCACCAGCATCACCAGGGTCTCCTGCATCTGCTTGGAGACCCGGCCCACCAGCCCGAAGTCCAGCAGGGCCAACACGTCGCCTTCCAGCACCAGGATGTTCCCGGGATGCGGGTCGCCGTGGAACAGCCCATCCTCGAAGAGCTGGCGGAAGGCGCCCTCGATCACGTGCCGGGCGATGACTGCCCGGTCGTGCCTCGACAGGTCGACCTGGCTGATCTTCACCCCCTCGATGAGCTCCAGGGTGAGCACGGTCCGGCTGGACAGGTCGTCGAATACGCGCGGGACCCGGACGTACTCGCGCCCCCGGTGGTTCTCGTAGAAGGCGCGGACGTTGGCCGCCTCGTTGAGGAAGTCGAGCTCCTCGTGGATGGCGCGGTCGAACTCCTCGATCAGCCCGGTGGGCGTGTAGATGCCCGTCTCCTCCACCACCGCCTCCAGCAGGCGCGCCAGGCCACGGAGGATGCTCAGGTCGGAGCGGATCTGGTCCGCGATGTCCGGCCGCTGCACCTTGATCACCACCTGGTCGCCGGCGCGCGTCACCGCCCGGTGCACCTGCGCGATCGAGGCCGCCGCCAGAGGCTCCGGGTCGATGCGCGCGAACAGCTCCTCCGGTGGCTTCCCCAGCGCCTTGCGGATCTGCTCCATCACCTGCGCGTGAGGGAAGGGCGGGACCTGGTCCTGCAGTCCCGACAGCTCCTCGATGTACTCCTTGGGGAGCAGGTCCCCGCGGGTGGAGAGGATCTGCCCCAGCTTGATGAAGGTCGGCCCCAGCTCGTTGAGCGCCAGGCGGATGCGTCGAGCCGTGGAGGCGCGGCGGGCCTCCTCGGAGACCTCCACCGGGTCCTTGCGGCCTCCGATGAGCCGGAACAGCCCCGCGCGCTCCAGCACCTCGCCGAAGCCGTGCCGCACCGCGATGGCGGCGATCTGCCGGACGCGGTTGAGGTCCTGGAAGGTTTCCTTGATCACGTGATCGCCAGGTCGCGTCCGACCTTCGCACGACACACTCCGCCCGGCCAATCGCCGGGCTGCTAGGGTCCCGTCTCCAAGCACCCCCCATGGGCGTCTCCACGTTCGACAGCATCAAGGCGGCGATCCGGAGCTGGCGGATCGGCGCCAACGCGCTGTTCTCGCTCTCGTCCGGGATGCCGCTGGGCCTGGTGTGGCTGACCGTCCCCGCCTGGATGACCATGGCCGGGGTCGACATCAAGACCATCGGCGTGCTGACGCTCGCGCAGGCGCCGTGGGCCTTCAAGTTCCTCTGGTCCCCGCTGATCGACCGCTTCCGCCCCCGCTTCCTGGGCGGCAAGCGCGGGTGGGTCCTGATCTGGCAGGTGGCGCTGGCCGGTCTCACCGGGTTGCTGGCCGCGTGGGCCACCAGCCCCACAGTGGGCGCAGTGGCCGCCTTCTCGGTGCTGATCGCTTTTGCGTCCGCGTCCCAGGACATCGCCATCGACGCGTACGCGGTGGATTCGCTCCGTCCTCAGGAGCACGGCGTCGCCGTGGGCGTGCGGGTGATGATGTACCGGGTGGGGATGTGGTTCACCGGCAACATCGCCATCTCCATCGGCCCGCTGATCGGCTGGAACTGGACGCTGCTCATCCAGGCAGCGGTGTACCTGGCGCTGGTGCCGGTGACGATCTTCGCGCCGGAGCCGGAGCAGCAGGCGGAGCCGCCCAGGTCCCTGCGCGAGGCCGCCTGGCTCCCGTTCGTGGGGTTCGCCCAGCGGCCAAGCGCGCTCCAGATCATCGGCTTCCTGCTGCTCTACAAGCTGGCCGACAACCTGGCTCAGACGCTCCAGCGGCCGTTCCTCCTCCAGGTCGGGTTCGATCCCGCGGACGTAGGCGTTGGTACCGGCGTGGTGACCCTGTTCGCCACCATCGGCGGGACGTTCCTGGGCGGGGTGCTCACCGCGCCGCTCGGGGTGGGCCGCTCGCTCTGGTTCTTCGGCTTTCTGCAGGCCATCTCCAACCTGGGCTACGCATACGTCGCCCAGATGCGCCCGGACCTCGCGGTGGCCGTGACGCCCGGGGATCGCGTCTGGATGTACGTGGCGATGACGGTGGAGGCGGGTACCTCCGGCATGGGCACCGGAGTGTTCAACGTGCTGTTGCTGCGGCTGACCGAGAAGCGGTTCTCCGCCACCCAGTACGCGCTGCTCTCCAGCATCTTCGGGCTGGGACGCACCATCGCCGGTCCCATCGCGGGCACCCTGGCGGACGCGCTGGGCTGGCGCGACTTCTTCGTCCTCACCCTGTTGGCAGCCGTCCCCGGCCTGGTGATGCTCCAGCGGTTCGTCCCCTGGGGGAGCCGGGAGATCCCGCTCGCGTCGCTGGAGGCGGACCGCCAGCGCGAGGGGGCGGCCGGAGGCGCTCCGGCCGGTTCCGGCGGGCCGGTGACCGCCGGCATCGCCGGGTTCCTGGGGGGGACCCTGGCCGCCGCCCTGATCAACGCGCTCATCGCGGCGCTCAAGAACGCACGCGGCGGCAAGCCGTTCGAGCTCGCCGGCCAGCTCCAGGCGCTGCTACACCCCGCTACGACGTCCCAGGTCATCGATACGGTCGCCAGTCTGCTGTTCGGGGTGGTGCTGGGGCTCGGGGCGGCGGCGTACGTCGCGGCGCGGCGGGCCACCCAGGCCGCCTGAGCCAGGGGGAGTGGTCAGTACCCGTCAGTACTGTCAGTCCCAGTGGGTAGAAGGCGGGTGTGGGATTCACCTTCGTCCACGCCGCCGACCTCCACCTGGACAGCCCGCTCCGGTCCCTGGCCGCCGCCGAACCCTTGGCCGGCCTCCTGCGCGCCGCCACCTTCGGGGCCCTGGACCGCATCGTCTCGCTCTGCCTGGAGCGGAAGGCGACCCTCCTGGTCCTCTCCGGGGACCTGTTCGACGCGCGGGACCGCAGCGTCCGGGCGCGGCTGGAGCTGCGCAAGGCGGTGGAGCGGCTCCACCAGGGTGGGGTGCGCACCTTCATCGTCCACGGCAACCACGACCCCCTGACGGAGGACGTGCGCGCCCTGGCGCTGCCCCCATCCGCCCACGTCTTCGGCGCGCACTGGGAGGAGGTCCAGGTCCGGCGCGGGGATGCAGTGCTCTGCCGCGTCCAGGGGATCTCCTACCCCCAGGAGAAGATGACCTCGGACCTGTCCCACCACTTCCATCGGGTGGGGCCGGAGCTGACCATCGGCGCGCTCCACTGCAACCTGAGCGCCTTCCCCGGCCACGTCCGCCACGCCAACTACGCCCCCTGCACGCCCCACGACCTGGGCGAGCGCGGGCTGGACTACTGGGCGCTCGGCCACGTCCACAACCACGGCGAGACGGAGCTCCCCGGCGGCGGAGTGGCGGTGTACCCGGGGAATCCCCAGGGCCGGCACCCCCAGGAGGCCGGACCCAAGGGGTGCGTGGTGGTGGACGTGGACGGCACCCGGACGAAGCGGACCTTCGTGCCCGTGGACCAGGTGCGCTGGCACGAGGTGCCGGTGGACATCGCCCAGGCCACCACCATCGACGCGCTCGCGGACCGGGTGGTGGCCCAGGTCACCGAGGCGTGCGAGGCCGCGTCGGCCGCGGAGGGACGGGAGCTGAAGGCGCACGCGGTGCGGGTGACGCTGGACGGCGCGGGCCCGCTCCACGCAGAGGTGGCGGGGAGGGAGGCCATGGCGGAGCTGGAGCGCCACCTGCGGGAGGCGCTGGCCGCCCGGTCGCCGCCTATCGCCATGGAGTGGCTGGTGGAGCGCACCCGGCCGGTGCTGGACCTGAAGGCCATCCGCCGCCGCGGCGGGCTGTCGGCGGAGGTGCTGCTGGCGGACGGGCAGCCCTGGCCCGACGAGATGAAGGCCCTGGATCTCCAGCTCCAGCGCGCCAGCCTGCCGAAGCTGGGGGCGGACCCGGCGCGGGCGGTGGCGATTCTTGAAGCGGCCCGGCAGCGGGCGCTCGAGCTGCTGGAGGAGGGCGGGACTCCATGAGCCTGAAGATCGAGCGCCTCCGGATCGACGGGTTCGGGCGCCTGGAGGACGTGGAGCACGAGCTGTCGCCCCGGCTCAACGTGCTCTGCGGCCCCAACGAGGTCGGCAAGAGCACCTTGCTGGGGTTCATCCGTGGCGTGCTCTTCGGGTTCGAGCGGACGGGGGGCGCGCTTCCCCGGTACGAGCCAGAGCGCGGTGCCTTCGGTGGCGAGCTCCTGGTCCGGGTGAACGCCGAGACCTGGTCGGTGCGGCGGGAAGGTGGAAACAAGAAGAAAAACAGTGGGTTGCTCACGTTGCGCGGGCCCAAGGGGGAACCCATCCCGGAGGCGCGGCTGACCGACGCCCTTTGCGGCATCGATCGGGAGCTGTACTTCCAGGTCTTCGCTTTCGGGCTTTCAGAGCTCTCTACGTTCGAGCACCTGGCCAGGAGCGGCACCGTGTCGGAGGCGCTCTTCTCCGCCGGTGTCGCCGGCGCGCTCCGGTTCCGCGACGCGCGCGTGAAGCTGAAGGAGTCGTGCGACCTGCTCTGGTCCGAGACCGCCCGTGCCCGCGAGCTGAGTCGCGCGCTGGGGGAGCTGGACGTGGTGCGGCAGCGCCTGGCCTCGCTCCAGGACCTGCCTCGCGAGCACGGGGAGTCGATGGTGGAGATCGCCCGGCTGGAGCGGGAGCTGCCCGCGCTGGACCAGGCGCTGGAGGCCGCGCGCGCCGAGGCGTCGGAGGTGGAGCGGCTCCGCCGCGCGCGGGAGTCCCTGGTGGCCTGGGAGGCGGCCCAGGAGGCGCTGTCGGCGCTCCCGCTGGAGCTGGAGCGGGTCCCGGAGGGTGCTCGGGCTGCGCTCGAGGGAGTGCAGGTGCGCGTGGAGGGATGCGCGCGCGCTCTCGCCTCCGCGCGGGAGCAACTCCAGGCCGCCGAGGAGGCCGCGGCGCGCGCGGGGCCACTGCTCCCCGTGGAAGGCCGGGAGGCGGAGGTGAAGGCCGCCCTCCAGGCCGTGGCGCGGCGCGCCTCGCAGCGGGAGACGTTCCCGGCCCGGGCCGCGACCGCCGCGGCGCGGTCGGAGGAGGCGGCGCGCGCGCGGCACGCGCTGGGGCTGGACTGGACGGCCGAGGCGCTGCTCTCGCGCGAGCTGGGCGCCGCCGCCCGGGCGCCGCTTCTGGACCTGAAGGCCGCCTCGGACGAGGCCCGCGCCTGGCTGCGGGCGGCGGAGGCCGAGGCGCGGCGGGCGGAGTCGGACCGGGAGCGGCTGGCGGCCGAGCGCGAGCCCCTGGAGCGGGAACTGGAGCGGTTGCCCGCGGTGCCCGTGGCCGCGTGGCGCGCCCGGCTACGGGACGTGGAGGAGGTGAAGGCGGCGCGGGCGGAAGCGTCCCGGGTGCAGGCGGAGGAGGCCGACCTCGAACGGCGGTTCCACGAGATGGCCGGTGCCCAGCCGGAGCCGGGGTCGGGGTTCCCGGGTTGGCTGCTGGCGGTGGCCCTGGCCCTCTGTGGTGGCCTCGGCGCGGCGCTGGCCCGGTGGGCGGGCTGGGAGGTGGGTGCCGCCGCGGGGGCGCTGGTGGCCGCGCTGCTCGTCGGGTTCCAGCGGCTGTCGGCCGGGCGGCTGGCTGCGGCCCTCGCCGCGCACGGTGAGTCGGAGGAGCGGAGGCGGGCGGCCCAGGAGGCGCTGGAGGATCGCGCCCGGAAGGTCGCCTTCGCGCGGGACGTCCAGGAGCGGCGCCTCTCCAGCGCCTGCGAGCGGCTGGGCCTGACGCTGGAGGCCTCCACCACCGAGTCCCTCTCCGAATGCTCGGCGGCGGCCATGGAGGGGATCCAGCGGTCGGAGATGCGCGCGCAGCTCGAGGCGCGGCGGCTGGAGCTGGTGTCGGCGCTCGGGCGCACGCGGGCGGACGGGGAGGTGGCCGTGGCGGCGGTGGAGGCGGCGAAGGCTTCCCGGAAGGAGATCGACGCGCGGATCCAGGCCGCGCTCGCGGAGCGGGGGCTCCCTCCGGCCGTCTCCCTGGAGCGCGCGCTGGACCTGTGGACCGAGGCGGCCGCCGCCCAGGAGCGGCTGCGCGACGCCCGGGCAGGGTACGCCGCGGTGACGGCCGAAGCGGCCGACCATGCCTCGGTCGAGCAGCGGCTGAGGGCGGAGGCGGAGCGGCTGGGCGAAGAAGGCCCGCTGGATGTGGTGGCGGCGGCGCTGGAGGCGCGGCTCCTGGAGGCCGAGGCGCGGCGGCGGGCGCGGGCGGAGGCGGAGGAGCGGCTGGCGCAGGCGCGCGAAGCCCTCCCGCCGCTGCTGCGCGCGGAGGCGGAGGCGCGCGCGGAGCTGCACGTGCTCCTGGACGCGGCGGGCTGCGAGGACATGGAGGCCCTCCAGCGCGCGATCCCCAGGGCGGAGACGCGCGCCCAGCTCCGGGCGCAGCTGCGCGAGCTGGAGCTCCAGCTCCGGTCCGGCACCTTCGTGGCGCCGGAGCAGGCGTTTGCCCGGCTGCGGGAGCTGGGCGGGCCCGCGGCGCTGGAGGCGGCCGCGCAGAAGCTGGGGGCCCGGCTCCAGGAATTGGATGGGCGGCGGAAGGCGGCCGCGCTCGAGCTGGGCCGGCGTCGCCAACAGATTCAGGCGCTGGAGCGGGACGGCGTGGCGCGCGAGCTGCGGCAGGAGGAGGAGGCGCTGGCTGCTCGCGCCAGCGCGCTCGCGGAGCGCTACGCGGTGGACCGGCTGGCCCTGGAGCTGCTGGAGCGTGCCAAGCAGCGGTACGACGCGGAGCACCAACCCCGGCTCCTCCAGCTCGCCGGGGAGCGGCTGGGGGTGCTCACCAGCGGGCGGTACGGGCGGGTGCAGGCCAGCGAGGACGGGGCGCAGCTGTTCGCCGTCACTCGCGACGGCAAGGAGGTCTCCGCGGAGGCGCTCTCCCGCGGCACGCGCGAGCAGCTCTACCTGGCCTTCCGGCTCGCGGTCATCGCCGAGCTTCACGAGGCCCGGGGCGCGGTGCCGGTGGTGCTGGACGACGTCATGGTCAACTTCGACCTGGAGCGCGCCAAGGGCGCCGCCCGCGCCCTGCGAGACCTCTCCCAGACGCACCAGGTGCTGGCCTTCACCTGCCACCCGGCGATGGCCGAGGTGCTGGTAGAGGCCGGGGCGGATCGGGTGGACCTCACCGTCCACCAACAGTCGCTGTTCAAGTACGGGACGTAGGTCCCTGGCCCCTACGCCGGGCGCCGCGCGTCGATGTTCAGCCGCACGTAATCCAGCGCCAGCGGCGGGGTGTCGGCCTGGGCCTGCTGGACGAGCGCGTCCAGGAACTGCGCCTTCAGCTCCTCGGCAGGCAGGTAGTCCAGGTGGACGCGCATCACCACCGCCTGGATGAAGCGGCGGAAGGTGGGGGCGTCCGGGAACGGGGTGGGGGTCACCTCCAGCCAGGCGCGGGGCTCCTCGAAGCCCAGGCGCTGCAGGCGCGCCAGGGTCTCCTCGGCGCCGGCGAAGTTCCACGGGTCCTTCCAGTTTCCGTAGTGCCCGACGAAGCGTGGCTCGCGTACCAGGGCGGCGGCGCGCTCGTGGATGAGGTGGAGGTTGGCGCCGCCGCCGCACTGCGCGACCAGCCGCCCGCCCGGCTTGAGCGCCCGGAGCAGGCCGGCGAAGAGCGCGTCGTGGTCGTGGACCCAGTGGAAGGTGGCATTGGAGAAGGCCGCGTCCGCCACCCGGTCCAGCTCCAGCGCGCCCAGGTCCGCCTTGAGGAAGGTGACGCGGTCGCCGAAACGGTGCAGCACCGCCTTCGCCTCTCGCAGCATGTTCTGCGAGCTGTCCAGCGCGATCAGCCGCCCGCGCGGCAGGCGCTCCAGGATCTGCTCCGTGAGCCGGCCCGAGCCGCACCCCGCGTCCAGCACCGTCTCGTCGCCTTGCAGCGGCAGGCGTTCCAGGACCTTGAGGCCCCACTGGAGCTGCGGGAGGGAGATCTGGTGGTACGCCTCGGCGTCCCACTCGGTCGTCGGGGAGGACATGGCGCGGACGCTACCCGGGGCGCTTGCGCGGCCGCGGCAGGCCGAGCGCGTTCAGTCGGGTGGTGAGCGTGCGGCGGGAGATGCCCAGGAGCTTGGCCGCCCGGGTCTGGTTGCCGCCGCACTGCGCGAGCGCCTGGATCACCCCGCTCGCGCTCCGTCTGCCGGGCGGCGTCCATCGAATCGAGCATCGTCGGGGGCTCGGGCGCGTCCACGGCCGGGGCGCGCGGGTCCGTTGGGGCTCGGCGTCGGGGTTGGTGGGAAGCGCCTCGTGGGGAGCATCTAGACGCACGCGGCCAAAGTGTACCCATTCGCCGTGCATTGGTTGGCGACTCCTGTGCAACGTGTAGGCCGGCCTCGCCCTCGCTCGACATGGGCGCGTCCGCTGCCCGAACCGGGAAGGCGCCGGTCCGTGTCGAGCATGGGTGATCGGCTCGATGGTCGTTTCAGGTCTTTTCGAGTCCCCTGCGAAGGGGCACGATGCCTGGAAGATGTCAGACCTTGAGGGTAGAAGCGGCGCCGGACGAAGGATGGGGGCGACGCCAGCCGAACAGATCCCGGCGCAGGGCGCGGAGTCGGCGGAGCCGCTGACCCCGATGATGCGCCAGTACCTGGAGACCAAGGCGGCGCACCCCGGCTGCATCCTCTTCTTCCGGCTGGGCGACTTCTACGAGATGTTCTTCGACGACGCGGTGCAGGCGTCGGAGATCCTCCAGATCGCGCTCACCTCGCGCGCCAAGGGGTCCGACCGCGTGCCCATGTGCGGCGTCCCGTTCCACGCCGCCCGCCGCTACGTCGCCCGGCTGATCGAGCGCGGCCTCAAGGTCGCCCTCTGCGACCAGGTGGAGGAGGCGGGGAAGGGCACGCTGGTCAAGCGCGAGGTGATCCGGGTGGTGACGCCCGGGATGGTGCTGGACGAGGAGGTGCTGGACAGCCGTTCCAACAACTTCCTCGCCGCGGTGTCGTGCGGGGAGCGCGGGTATGGCGGCGCGCTGCTGGACGGTTCCACCGGGGAGTTCCTGGCCTTCGAACGGGAGACTGCGGAAGAGGCGGCGGAGGTGCTGGACAGCGCGGCGGTGCGGGAGCTGGTGGTGCCCGAGGACCAGGCACAGTCCAAGGCCCTGGAGGCGCTCCGCGGGCGGCTCTCGCTGGTGCCCTCGCTCACCACCGTGGAGGCGGCCGGCTTTGCGCCCCAGCGGGCGGACGCGTACCTGCGCGCGCACTTCCAGGTGGCCTCGCTCGCCGGCTTCGGCGTGGAGGAGCTGCCGCTGGCCCGCGGCGCGGCGGCGGCGGCGCTCCGCTATCTCAAGGACACCCAGAAGACCGGCGGCGCCCACGTGGACCGGCTGGCGGTGCTGCCGCCGGGCGGCGCGCTGCTGATGGACGAGAGCACCCGGCACAATCTCGAGCTGCACAGGTCCATGCGGGACGGAGGGCGGCGGGGGACGCTGCTGGGGGTACTGGACCGCTGCGCCACCGGGATGGGCGCCCGGAAGCTCCAGCGATGGGTGCTCACGCCGCTGTGCTCAAAGGGAGAGATCGAGGCCCGGCTGGACGCGGTGCAGGAGCTGTCCGCTCAGACCTCGCTCCGGCAGTCGCTGCTGGAGCGGTTGCAGGAGATCTCGGACGTCGAACGGCTCACCGGGCGGCTGACGCTGGGCGCGGGGAACGCGCGGGACCTCAAGTCGCTCGGGCGGTCGCTGGAGGTGCTGCCGGCGCTGGCGGCCCAACTCGGAGACCGGCAGTCGGCGCTGCTGCGCTCGCTGGCCCCGCCGCTGTCGGCGCTGGGGGAGCTGGAGGCGCTGCTGGGGCGGGCGGTGGTGGACGAACCGCCGCTGGCGCTCAAGGAGGGCGGGCTGATCAAGCCGGGCTTCCACCAGGGCCTGGACGAATTGGTGGCCCTCTCTACCTCCGGCAAGGACGTGCTCCTGTCCATCGAGGCGCGGGAGAAGGAGCGGACGGGCATCGCCTCGCTCAAGGTCCGCTTCAACAAGGTGTTCGGCTACTACCTGGAGGTCACGCGGCCGAACCTGGACAAGGTGCCCAGCGACTACATCCGCAAGCAGACCACCGCCAACGGGGAGCGGTTCGTCACCCCGGAGCTGAAGGAGTACGAGGAGAAGGTCCTCACCGCCGAGGAGCGCCGCTGCGCCCTGGAGTACGAGCTGTTCGAACAGCTCCGCGGCGAGGTGGTCCGGCAGGCGTCCGCCCTGCGGGCGGCGGCGGGCGCGGTGGCGGCCTGCGACGCGCTGGTCTCGCTGGCGCGGGCGGCGGCGGAGTACGGCTACTGCCGGCCGGAGGTGGACGAGTCGGAGGCGCTGGAGATCGAGGCCGGACGGCATCCGGTGGTGGAGCGGATGCTGGACGGGGAACGCTTCGTCCCCAACGACGTCCAGCTGGACCGGCAACAGTCGCAGATCCTGGTCATCACCGGGCCCAACATGGCGGGGAAGAGCACGGTGATGCGGCAGGTGGCGCTCACGGTGCTGATGGCGCAGGCGGGCTCGTTCGTGCCGGCGAAGCGGGCGCGGGTGGGGCTGTGCGACCGGATCTTCACGCGCGTGGGCGCGTCCGACAACCTGGCCAAGGGCCAGTCCACCTTCATGGTGGAGATGACGGAGACGGCGAACATCCTCCACCACGCCACGAGGAAGAGCCTGGTGGTGCTGGACGAGATTGGCCGCGGCACCTCCACCTTCGACGGCCTCTCCATCGCCTGGGCGGTGGCGGAGCAGCTCCACGACCGGGTGGGCGCGCGGACGCTCTTCGCCACGCACTACCACGAGCTGACGGACCTGGCCCGCGACAAGCCGCGCGTCCGGAACGCCACCATCGCGGTGAAGGAGCACGAGGGGAAGGTGGTCTTCCTCCGCAAGCTGGTCGCCGGCGGCGCCAGCCGCTCCTACGGCATCGAGGTGGCGCGCCTGGCCGGCCTCCCGCCGGAGGTGGTGGGGCGCGCGCGGGAGATCCTGCTCAACCTCGAATCGGGGGAGCTGGATGAAGCCGGCAAGCCGCGGCTCTCCCGCTCCAAGGTGGCGCGGCGTGGACCGGAGGGGCAACTCGGGTTGTTCGTGGGAGACCCCGGGCCGGCGGTGTCGGAGGCGGAGCGGGCGCTCCTGCGGGAGCTGAAGGAGCTCACCGTGGACACCACGACGCCGCTGGAGGCGCTCAACCTGCTCTACCGGTGGAAGCGGGAGTCGAGCTGACCCAGGTCAGAAGGTCAGCGGGTTCAGTACCGCCAGAAACCCCGGAAGGACCGATGCGATCCGCTGGAAGTCGCCCTCGTTCGAGGTGATGACCCCCGCGCCCATCTGCCAGGCGGTCAGGGCGATCAAGATGTCGTTCATGGGGCCGAGCCGATCCCTGGGCTCGGTCCCCGGGTGGTACAGCGCCCGGAAGATGGTGCCTGCGCGGTCGAAGCTCGCCGGCGTGGGAGCGACGATCCGCTCGGGCGGGAAGGCGTTCCGGAGGAGATCCACCGCCCGCCGGCGCGGGAGGGTGTCCGCTCCCAGGCGGAGCTCCGAAAGCACCACCGAGGAGAGGAACCGGACCGTGCGCGCGATCTGCCCCACGACCCAGCGCTCGTGCGCGCCGGTGCGCAGGTAGTCGATGAACACGTTCGTGTCGAGGACCACCTTCCCGACTACTGGTAGGGCCATGGACGCCGGTCACGCTTGAGCGTGCCCTTCAGGGCCTTGAGCCGGGTCACGATCTGCTCTTCCTCCATCAGCATCGCCAGCGCCCGGTCGATGGCTTCCGTCTCGGAGTCAACGCCGAAGTACTTCTTGGCGAAGTCGATCTTCGTCTGGTCCAGCTTGAGGTGCTTGTGGCGCAGGTTGGTCTTCACCAGGGGCCCTCCATGTACATGCCATGTACATAAATCACTCAGGGCCGCGCGTCTACTCCCAAACGTTCGCGTCGTCCCCCAGCGGCCCGCGCTGCGGCTTCACCACGCAGAAGCGCTGCCCGGTGGGCGCCTCCATCACCCACCAGGTCTGGATCTGCTGCACGCGCTTGGCGCCCAGCTTCTCCAGCCGCTTCACCTCCGCCTCGACGTCGTCCGACTCGATGTCGAGGTGGACGCGGCTGGGGTGGCTCACCTTCTGGAGGAGGATGATCGGATCGGTGTGGCGCGTCTCGAGGGTGACGTAGTTCCCCTCGGTGGCCTTCACCTTCTTCCCCAGCGCCCCGCTCCAGAAGCGGGAGGCGGCGTCCAGGTCGGCGTTCTCGCAGTCGATCACCAGCGCGACGAAGCGGCTCTTGTGCATGAGGGCCGCGACCATACCGCCGCGCGCGGGCCTCAGGGCGCGTAGCTGCGCGAGGCCATCCGCGAACGGAGCCACAACCCCAGCCCGCCCAGCACCACCCAGGGCGCGACGTGGAAGGCGTAGAGGTGGTTGGCGGCGCCGATGGGGCAATGCAGGTGGAGCGCGAACACGCCCGTCGCCGCCGCCGCCAGCGAGGCCGCCGCCGCCCGCAGCGGGTCGAAGGCGAAGCGGCGCTGGAGCCAGAGCGCCACGCCCAGCGGGAGGGCCGCGCATCCCAGCTCCACCGAGGCGCAGACCGCCCCGTCGAACGCGAACGAGCGCTGGCCGGGGAGCCCGTTGCCGCACACGCCGAGGACCGCGGCGGTGGCGGTCGCCAGCGCGAACAGCGCCGTGCGGAGCTGCCGGTACCCGGGCGCCACCGCCGCCAGCGTCCCGCCCACCGCGCAGGCCGCCAGGGCAATGGCCAGCGAGACCAGCACCGCCGGGGGCTCCTGGTTCCGCACCCATCCGCTCTTCCCCAGCGCCGCGATCGCGCCAATGGCCACCGCCGCCTGGAGGAGGCCCAGCAGCAGGGGACCCCGGAGCGGGCTGGGGGCGCGCTTTCCGGCCGCCTCGGACAACTCGCGCTCCAGGGCAGGGGAGAGCGACGACGGGCTCCGGGACGCCGATCCGCCGGCGGGCGGGGCCAGCGCGCGGTAGGCGGCGACGGCGGCCCGGCAATGGGGGCAGGAGGCGGCGTGGGCGGCCAGGTCCTCCGGGAGAGCGCCCCGTCCCAGGGCACCCATGAGGCGCTGGCAGTCCGTCATCGCTCCGCCTCCAGGTGGCCGAGCAACTCGCGGAGCTTCTCGTATCCCCGGTGGGCGCGGACCTTCACCGCGGTCTCGGTGGCCCCCACCGCCTCGGCGATCTCCGCGAAGGAGAGGCCTTCGAAGCGGTGGAGGACGATCGGCACCCGCTGGTTCTCCGGCAGCTTCGCCAGCGCGTCGCGCACCGCCTGGCGCTGGAGGGGATCCACCGAGGCCAGCGGCTCGTGCCCCTCGCCCTCCGCATGCTCCAGCGGTTCCTCCGGGCGCCGGCGCCGGTGCTGGTCGCGCGCGGCGTTGGTGGCGATGGCGTACACCCAGGGCCGGAAGAGGGCGCCGGGCCGGAAGCGGTCCCTCGCCCGCAGCACGGAGAGGAAGGTGAGCTGGGTCAGGTCGTCGGCCTGGGCCGCGGAGCCGACCATCCTCAGCAGGTAGCCGTGGATCGGCTGGCTGTACCTCTGAAACAGCACCTCGAACGCTCCGCGGTCACCCTCGATGAACTTCGCCATCAGGGCTTCGTCCGTGTCCGCAGACAATCCGGTCTCACCGCCGTCACGGGCGTCCCTGCCCTGGATACGCAGCGAGGCCGGATCGGGTTTCAACGGAGGCGGCAGTGTACGGGTGGCCCGCGCAGGGGCGGAAAAATTGCGAGGCCGGGGAAGCGGTGATCACATGCCTGTAACAGCTCCATGCGCCGACACATCCTCGCCCTGGCCCTCGCCACCTCGCTCCCGGCGGCCGCTGTGGGCCGCGCCGAGGCCCGCAAGGCCTCCACTGTCTATGAGGAGGCGCGCCGCGCGTACTACGCGCTGAAGGCGGACCCCAAGCGGCGCCAGTACCGCCACCAGTGGCTGGCCGCGGTCGACCGCTTCGAGGCAGTGGCGAAGTCGTACCCGAACGCAGAGAAGGCGCCGGACGCGCTCTACACCTCCGCGGAGCTCCTGTCCGACCTGTCCCACCTTTCCATGCTCCCGGAAGACCTCCAGCGAGCCGTGGCCGACTACCGCCGCGTCGTGGAGAAGCACCCGAAGCACCGCCTCGCCGACGACGCTGCGCTGATGCTCGCGCGCATCTACGCCCTGCGGCTGGACCAGCCGGAGCAGGCGCAGCAGGTCCTCGCCCAGGCGGAGAAGCAGATCCCCCGCGGCGACTGCTGGAAGGAGATCCACGCCCTCCGCGGGCGGCTGGAGGCATCCGCGGAGCCCGCGCCACCTGCGCCGGTCCCGGCGCCAGTCGTCGCCAAGGCGCCGGAGAAGGCCACCGAGAAGCCTTCGGACAAGGCCGCGGAGAAGCCTTCCGGGAAGCCCAAGGTTGCGAAGTCCAAGCCTTCGCTCGTCGAGGTCCAGAAGGCCGCCGAGGTCTCCCTCGATCCCGACGGCCGTCCGACCGCCGCCTCGCCGCAGCCGGCGCCCCCGACTCCCAGTCAGGCTGCGCACTCGCTCGCCAAGCTCAACGCCGGCCGCGACAAGGACATCACCATCGCCGAACAGCTGGGCCTCAAGGTCCGCCGGGTGGTGATCGACGCCGGGCACGGTGGCCACGACTCGGGCGCCGTCGGCCCGCACGGGGTGCAGGAGAAGGACGTGGCGCTGTCCATCGCCCAGAAGCTGGGCCACATCCTGGAGTCCCAGGGCCTGGACGTGGTCCATACCCGCGCCACGGATCGCTTCCTCTCGCTGGAGAAGCGGGCCGCGCTGGCCAACGAGGCCCGCGGCGACCTCTTCATCTCCATCCACTGCAACTCCGCCGCCTCCGCTTCGCTGCGCGGGGTGGAGACCTACTCGCTGAACATCGCCTCCGACCGGTACTCCATCCGGCTGGCTGCGCGCGAGAACTCCTCCTCGGAGAAGGGCATCTCCGACCTGCAGTTCATCCTCGCGGACCTGGCCACCAAGGCGAACACCGAGGAGTCCTCGCACCTGGCGGAGCGGGTCCAGAAGAGCCTGGTGGGCGAGCTGTCCGGGAAGTACCCGGGGGTGGAGGACCTGGGCACCAAGCAGGCGCTGTTCTACGTGCTGCTGGGCGCGAAGATGCCGGCCATCCTGGTGGAGACGTCGTTCGTCTCCAACCCGGATGACGAGAAGCGCCTCTCCACGCCCGCCTACCAGTCGGACGTCGCCAACGCCATCGCCGGCGGCGTGGGCGAATACCTGGGCAACCGCGGTCGCCTGGCCAAGATGGGCGAGTAGCCCACCCGCTCACCCACGCGCCCGCCGGCGCCGCCGCTTCAGCCGCGCCAGCAGCATCAGCCCCGCCCCGACGGCGATCCACGACGCGCCCCCCGCCTGGCTGCAGGTGCACCCGAGCGACAGGTTCTGCTGCTCCGGGCACGCGATGGTGATGTCCAGCGGCTGGTCCGCCGTGCCGTCCGCCGAGGTCGCCCGCAGCACCACGTGGTTGACCCCGGTGTTCCTGGAGCTGGGCGTCCAGAGGATCGCGCCGGTGTCTGGATC
>DATBSS010000490.1:0-4302 GCA_036559665.1 Myxococcaceae bacterium | reverse complement strand
GGGTGGCTTCTTCTTGTTGTTGCCCGTTCCGGTCTTGCTGGCGGTGTTCGTGGTGGTGGTTGGCGTGGCGGCCTTGGCCACCGGCTCCAGCGGGACGTCGACGGTGAGGCGGTCGTCGGCAATCCGGGCCAAGTCCAGGTTGCGGGTGGCGACGTTGTACCCCTCCAGCTTGATGGTCAGCACCTGGAAATGGCGCTCGAGCCGGAGGTCTCCCGTGGGGGTCGTGCCGAAGTAGGTGTTGCCCTGGAAGACGCTGGCGCCGGGCGGCGTGCTGGTGACCCGCACCGCAACGTCGGCCGTCTTCTGCGGCTTGGGCGGGTCCACCGAGATCACCTCGGTCGTGTGGGGCGGCGTGGCGGCCTGCGCCGTCCCGGCGTCCTTGCGCAGGCCGAAGATCACCGCGCCGCCGGCCAGGAACAGCACCACCGGGATGGCGAGCAGGGCCAGCTTCTTGGCCGTGCTGGGGCCCTCGTCGCTGCGCGAGTTGTAGCGCCCAGGCGATCCCGGGTTGGCGACCTTGGCGCCGGGCCGGGTGATGTCCAGGTCCGGGGCGACGATCACGTTGGAGGGGCCGCGGCCGCTCCGGGAGGACGGGGCCCCTCCGCGCGCCGACTTGTTGTTTCCGCGCCCGCGCGACTCGGAGCCGCTGCCGGTCTCCTTGTTCCCCGTACCGCCGCCGGTGGGCACCGCGTCCATCACCTCGTCCGGCACGCCGCGCAGCGCCCCGTGGAGCTCGTCCAGGAACGCTTCCGAGCTCTGCTGCCGGTCCTCCTTCTCCTTGTGCAGCGCCTTGCGGAGGAACTCTTCGATCCCCTTGGGGACCGGCGCGCCCTGGCGGCGCGTATTCACCGGCTGGAGCGGCTGGGTGAGCGCGGCGGTGAGCGCCTTGCGGACGGTGTTGGCGCCCCACGGCGAGCCGCCGGTGAGGGTGAAGTAGAAGACGCCGCCCAGCGAGTAGAGGTCGCTCCGGGCGTCCACCGTCTCGCCGCCTGCCTGCTCCGGCGGCATGTACTGCGGAGTGCCCAGCACCTGGCCGGTGGAGGTGAGCTGCTCCTCCTCCTCGGTCTCCAGCGCCTTCACCAGGCCGAAGTCGAGGATCTTCACGTGGTCGCTGCCGTCGACCGTGGAGATGAGGATGTTGTGCGGCTTGATGTCCCGGTGGACCACGCCCATCTGGTGCGCGTGCGAGAGGCCGCGGGCCGACTGTTCGATGATCTCCACCGCGCGGCGGAGCGTGAGCGGGCCCGAGGCCTTCACCAGCTGCTTCAGGCTCTGGCCGTTCACCAGCTCCATCACGAAGTAGCAGGTGCCGTCCTGGGCGCGGCCGAAGTCGAAGATGGTGATGATGTTCGGGTGGTTGAGCCGGGACGCCGTCTCCGCCTCGCGGCGGAAGCGTTCGAAGAACTGGGGCGCGGCGGCCAGCGACGGGTGCAGCGTCTTCAGCGCGACCTGGCGCTTCACCGCCGTCTGGGTGGCGAGGAAGACCATCCCCATCCCGCCGTGGCCCAGCACGCTCTCGATCTGGTAGCGCCCGTCCAGCACCTTGCCCAGCATCGGGGCGGGGCACGGGTGGTCCGGGCCGGCGGTGCTCCCGCAATGGGGGCAAGGGGGATGGGACGGCATGAGCGGCGCGCAGTATAGGCGCTGGCCGCCCCGGCGTCAGCGTCGCGGGGGTCAAAGCGCTTGCTTGCTGGCGCGGCGAGCGCTCGCGCCGTGGTAGTGGAGCACCTCCGTGAGCCTGCTGGTCGGGACGGACATCTCGCTTCGCTATGGGCCCAAGGTCCTGCTGGACGGCGTGGAGGTCACGCTGGGCCCGCACGACCGCGTGGGGCTGGTGGGCGCCAACGGGACCGGCAAGTCGTCGCTGATGAAGATCCTGGGCGGGCAGCTCCAGCCGGACTCGGCGTCGCTGTCGTGGCGCAAGGGGACGCGGGTGGGGTACCTGCCCCAGGACCTGGTGGCGGCGCCGGAGGGGACGGTGATCGAGAGCGTGATGCGCTCCGTCCCCGGGCGCGACGCGCTGCTCGAGGAGCTGGACCAGGCGCAGCGCGCGCTCGAGGCGTCGAAGGACGAGGCGGAGCAGATGGAGCTGTCCGAACAGCTCGCCGACCTCCATGCACAGGTGGACGAGTTCGAGTCGCGCTTCGGGCGGCGGCACGCGGAGCAGATCGTGCTGGGCCTGGGGTTCCGGCGGACGGACCTGGACCGCGCGGTGGCGGAGCTGTCCGGCGGGTGGCGGATGCGCGCCGCGCTCGCCGGGCTGCTGCTCCAGGATCCAGATCTCCTGCTCCTGGACGAGCCGACCAACCACCTCGACGTCCCCACGCTGATCTGGTTCGACGCCTTCTTGCGAGCGTCGCGCCACGCGCTGATCCTGATCTCCCACGACCGGGAGCTGCTGAACCGCCAGATCGGCAAGGTCTGGGCGCTGGAGGTGGAGGGGCTGCGGGCGTACCCGGGCAACTACGACGAGTACAAGCGGCAGCGGGCGGAGGAGTTGGAGCAGCTCCGGGCCCGCGCCGAGCGGGTGGAGCGCCGCCGCGCCGAGCTGGAGGCGTTCATCGAGCGCTTCGGCGCCAAGGCCACCAAGGCGCGCCAGGCGCAGTCGCGCGCCAAGATGCTGGAGAAGCTGGAGCAGGTGGAGCTGGTGAAGGAGCGCGGCACCGTCCACTTCCGCTTCCCGGAGGTGGAGCGGAGCGGGCGGGACGTGGTGCGGCTCCAGGGGATCTCCAAGCGCTTCGGCGAGACGGTGGTCTACCAGGGGCTGGAGGCCACGGTGGAGCGCGGCCAGCGGGTGGCGGTGATCGGCGCCAACGGGGCGGGGAAGACCACGCTGCTCAAGCTGATCGCCGGGGAGTTGGAGCCGGACTCAGGCGAGGTGGTCCTCGGGCACTCGGTCGCGTTCGGGTACTACGCGCAGCACCACGCGGAGACGCTGGACCGGACCGCCACCGTGATCGAGGAGTTGCGGCACACCGCGCCGACGATGGGCGACCCGCAGCTGCGGAGCATCCTGGGCGCGTTCCTGTTCTCCGGGGAGGACGTGGACAAGAGGGTAGGCGTGCTCTCCGGCGGCGAGCGCGCGCGCGTGTCGCTGGCGAAGCTGCTCCTCCGGCCGGCCAATCTCCTGCTGATGGACGAGCCCACCAACCACCTCGACCTGGACTCCGCCGAGCGGCTCACCGAGGCCCTGAAAGGGTACGGCGGGACGCTGGTATTCGTGTCGCATCACCAGGCGTTCGTGAACGCGCTCGCCACGCACGTGTGGGACGTGCGGGACGGCGGGGTGACCGTCTACCCGGGGAACCTGGCCGAGTACCTGGAGCGGCAGCGGCGGCTGGCGGATGCGGCGGGCCCGGCGACCTCCGGCGCCGAGGATGACGGGCGGGGCGCCGATGGGCCGGTGAACGCGCGCGAGCGGCGGCGGCTGGAGGCGGAGGAGCGGCAGCGGCGGAGCGCGGTGGAGGGGCCGCTCAAGAAGCAGGTGGCGGAGCTGGAGGCGCGCATCGCGGAGCTGGAGGCCCGGGCGAAGGAGGAGGAGCAGAAGCTGGCGGACCCGGCGCTGTACGACGACTTCGCCAAGGCCAAGCCGCTGATGGACGCCAACCGGCAGACGAAGGCGGACCTGGAGGGGGCAATGGCGCAGTGGGAGGCCGCCAGCGCGGAGCTGGAACGGGTCCGCGGAAAATCCACGGAATAAATGGTCCTTGGTGCGTTGTGGGGCAGGGCGGTGGCGTTGGCCGGAGAGGGGTGCGCCCAGCGCGCCCAAGCTTCCTCCCAGCGTCTCAACCTCAGTCATTTCAACAAACTGAGCGCGCCCGGGGAATCGAACTCCCGGCCTTCGGATTCGAAGTCGGCATCCGGCATCCGGACACGGTGTACCGCTTGTGCGACCGCGGCGAGCTCCCGCACGCCCGGGTCGGCAACGCCATCCGGATCGCCCCCGCCGACCTTGCCGCGTACCTCACGGGGCAGCACTCGGGACGGCGCTGACCCCTCGGGCGGCCGGAACGGCGCCGGGAACGGCCCTGGCGGCCAGCTGGCGAGCGTTCTAAGCGTTGGCGGAGTTGCGGATCGGCGCGACGTGTTCACAACATGAACGCCGAGCGTGCCAGCGCGAGATTCCCCCAGGACGGTAGAGCGGTACTCCGATCAACGCCGTACCTCCGGGCTCTCACCTGGAAAGGCCAGGGGAAGTTGCTATTTTCTGCGCCCACGCACTTAAAGTTTGTATTTTCCGCACCAACGTACGGGATACTTGTCTGGGAAGAACTGTCTCGAAGTCCAGGGACTCAATCGTCT
>DATBSS010000489.1:0-7990 GCA_036559665.1 Myxococcaceae bacterium | reverse complement strand
GGGCTGGCGGAGGGGCTGGAGGGCGCGAACATGACGCTTTCCTTCGAGGAGACGAAGTGCCAGATGTTCCTGCAGCTGGACCGGGTGGGGTACGACTCCCGCCAATGACGACGCGCAGCTATTCCGTGCCGACTCCGGAGGCGGCCATGCCGGCGGTGCTGACCGCCGCGAAGCGCGCGCCCGCGCGCGCCGTCCAGCGCCTGGCGTTCGAAGCGTACCTGGACGCGCTCATCCACTCCTGGATGGCGACCCTGACGGTGCTGGGGTTCACGCTCATCCCGCTGTTCCTCATCCTGGACATCTTCATGATGCCCCCGGAGCTGCTCCGCACCTTCGCCTGGTACCGCGGGGGGGTGACGGTGGCGGTGCTGGTGCAGTACTTCATCGTCCGGCGGACGCGGCCGTCGCGCTGGTCGTACCTGCACGGCTACGTGTTCTCCACCATCACCGGCGGGATGATCGTCCAGATGACCCGGGACCTGGGCGGGTTCAACTCCGACTACTACGCCGGGTTGAACCTGGTCATCGTGGCGGTCAATCTCTTGCTGCCGTGGCGGGCCATCCACTCGGCGGTGAACGCGCTGATCGTGCTGGCGATGTACATCGCCTACGACGCGCTCTTCGGCGGGCCGTTCGAGTCGTCCAGCCTGGTCAACAACCTGTACTTCATGGGCGCCACCAGCGTGATCGCGGTGGCCATCAACTACACCAAGCACCGCCTGATCTCGCAGGAGTACCACCTGCGGGCGGAGCTGCTGGACGCCAACGAGCGGCTGGACCGGTCGCGGAAGGACCTCAAGTCGGCCAGGGACCGGCTGTGGAGCGAAATGGAGGTCGCCCAGCGGATCCAGACCGCGCTGCTCCCGCGCAACCGGCAGCTGGGCGCGTACGAGGTGATGGCGGTGATGCAGCCCGCCACCGAGGTGGGCGGCGACTACTACGACATGATCGAGACCGCCACCGGCGAGCACTGGGTGAACATCGGCGACGTCTCGGGGCACGGGGTGGAGTCCGGGCTGGTGATGATGATGACCCAGACCTCCATCCTCTCCACCGTGACCCAGCAGCACGGCCTGGCGCCCTCGTCGGTGTTCCGGTCGGTCAACCGGGTGCTCCACGAGAACATCTCCCGGCTCCACACCAACAAGTACATGACCCTGAACGTGATCCGCCTGGACCAGGGCCAGGTGGTGCTGGCGGGCAAGCACCAGGACCTGCTGGTGTGGCGCGCCGCCACCGCGCAGGTGGAGACGGTGGTCACCAACGGCTGCTGGATCGGCATGGTGAAGGACACCGACGGCATCGTGGATGACCTGCCGGTGCCCATGGCCCAGGGCGACGTGATGCTGCTGTTCACCGACGGCGTCACCGAGGCCACCGCGCTCTCCGGGGAGATGTACGGTCAGGACCGGCTGGTCGAGACCTTCGCGCAGCTCGCCCCCCGGCCGCTGGAGGTCTGCCTGCAGGGGCTGCTGGACGAGGTGCGCCGCTTCTCCGCCCAGCAGGACGACGACATCACCCTGGTGCTGTTGCGCCACGTCTGAAGGCGCAGTTGCTCAGCCCCCGGACCCAGGGGGCGCTGATGCGGCCGGCCCTTGGCCGGCGTCCGTCGGGCTCAGCCGGCGGCGGCGCCCTGGGTCCCCTCGGCACCCTCGACTCCCTCGGGGGGCACGGCCACGTCGGCGCGCACGGTGATCTGGCGCTCCGCCACCACCGCGGTGAGCGACGCGTTGGCCTCGAAGGCGATGCGCATCAGCCCCAGGCCGCCGCGGAGGGTCACGTCCCGAGCCACCTCGCGCAGCCGCTCCACGTAGGCGTCCTGCGGCGTGGGGGCGGCGCGGATCCGGTCCAGCATGGAGAGGATCGGCTTGGGGTCCGCCCCCGGCGGGAGCGGGTTGGAGACCTCGATCCGCACCCCCTCGGCCGCGCTGGAGATGCGGAGCCGGGCGGAAGCCCCCGTCGGCTCGGCGTCGCTGTTCCAGGCGCCGTGCTTGAGGGCGTTCTCCACCAGCTCGCCCACCACCATGCTCACCACCTCGGCGAAGGCGTCCGCGTCGAACACCACCGCCAGGCACTGGTAGACGGCGGTGCGGAGCACGTCCACCACCTGCCAGCGCTCGCGGATGGGAAGGTCGATGACGAAGCGGCGGTCGGCCACGACGGATCTCACTTCGCCCTGGGAGGAACGGGGATGAACTTGATGGAGCTGCCGGAGATGGACTCGAACGGGCGCAGCGCCCGGCGGAGCGCGTCGAAGGAGAGCTGCTGCCACTTCTGCGACTGGTCGTAGTGCATCACCACGTCGACGTGGCGGCTGTGAGCGGAGTTGATGAACTGGATGACCGCCGCGATGGTCGAGGAGTTGAAGTGCTCCAGGTCCTCGAAATGCATCTCGATCCAGCTCCCCGTCTCCATCGCCAGGGACAGCGCGCGGTCGAAGAACGGGGTGAGGACCTTCCCGGGCTCCTTGCTGGTGGCGCGCCCGTTCCAGACGAACCCGATCCGCCCCGGAGTCCCGAGGTCGACCCTGATCTCCAGGCCCTCGTGATGGAGGTTTTGCATCCAGCGAGCATATAGCCCGCGCGGGGAATCAGGGCGAGCTCGGAGCCACCGGATATCCGCCGATCTCCTCCATCCGCGCCAAAACCGCTTCCCGCAGCGCGGCAGGGTCGTAGGGGGTGTAGGGAGCCAGTTTGGACACACACTCCAGGTGACGCCCCAGGTCGGGGCCGCGGGAGGCGGCGCAGAGGGCCTTGCGCGCCGCGGCCATCGAGCGGGTGCGGGCCTCCACCGCGAACAGGCGGGCCAGGGCCACCGCCACCCCGTCCGGCTCGCCGCCGCGGGCGGCCTGGCGGGCGCGCACCACCATGGACTCCAGGGCGAAGGCGTCCGTCACCACGTCCGCCACGGCGGCCAGGACCTCCTGGTGCTGCTCGATCTCCGGGCCCCAGGCCTCGGCGCCTACCTTGAGGGCGTAGATGGCCAGGCGCTTGAGGTGCTCGCAGGCCAGGGATTCGGGGGCCAGCGCGTCGCTCCCGCCCGAGCGCGGGAAGGTCCCCTTCTCCAGCTCCTCCGCCACCTGTGCGGCGACGGCGAAGAGTGGGAGCTGTCCCTTCACCGCACGCTTGAGCAGCATCCCGGTCACCAGCATCCGGTTGATCTCGTTGGTGCCTTCGTAGATGCGGTTGATGCGCACGTCGCGGGCGGCGCGCTCCACCGGGAACTCCTCGATGAAGCCGTAGCCGCCGTGGACCTGCACCGCCTCGTCCACGATCAGCCACAGCGCCTCGGAGCCGAACACCTTGTTGATGCTGGCCTCGATGGCGAATTCTTCAATGGCTTCAATGGTCCGCTGGTCGTAGTCCGGCGCCGCCGGGTCCGCCGCGGAGAGCGCCCGGTCGACGAGCCCGGTGGTCCGGTACACCATGGACTCCATCGCGTACCCGAGCGACGCCATGCGGGCGAACTTCTCCCGGATGAGCGGGAACTGGAGGATGGCCTTGCCGAACTGCTTCCGCTCCTGGGCGTAGCGGAGCGCGTTCTCCACCTGGGCCTTCATCCCGCCAATGACGCCGGCCCCCAGCTTGAGCCGGCCCAGGTTGAGGATGTTGAAGGCGATCTTATGGCCCTTGCCGATCTCCCCCAGCACGTTCCCGGCCGGGATGCGGCAGTCCTCGAAGGTGAGCGGGCAGGTGGAGGAGCCGCGGATGCCCATCTTGTGCTCTTCGGGGCCGATGGTGAGGCCTGGGGCGTCGCGGTCCACGATGAAGGCGGTGAACTTCTCCGCGTCCACCTTGGCGAAGACGACGAAGAAGTCGGCGAGGGCGGCGTTGGTGATGAACTGCTTGGAGCCGTCCAGGATCCACTGCGCCCCGTCCGGGCTCTTCACCGCGCGGGTCTTGGCCCCCAGCGCGTCGGAGCCGGAGCCGGTCTCGGTGAGCGCGTAGGCGCCGATCCACTCGCCGCTGGCGGCTCTGGGGAGGTACCGCGCCTTCTGCGCCGGCGTCCCGAACCAGGCGATGGGGAGCGTGCCGATGCCCACGTGCGCCCCGATGGTGACGGACCACGACCCCATCAGCGACTGCGCCTCGCTCACCAGCGCGGAGGTGGTCTTGTCCAGCGCCAGCCCACCGTGGGCGGTGGGGAGGTCGACGGCCAGGAGCCCCAGCTCGCCCGCCTTGCGGAGCAGGCCCCTGAGCACCGCCGGGTCCTTCCTCTTCTCCAGCTCCTGCGCGCGGGGGAGGATCTGCTCCCGGCTGAACTGGAGCGCGGTCTTGTGGAAGAGCCGCTGCTCCTCGGTGAAGTCCTCCGGGAACGACGCCCGGGTCGAGCCCACCTCCTGGAACAGGAATGAGCCGCCGGTGACCTCCATGCCCCCTCCTCGCGCGCCCGGTGGATGGACCGGGTGGGTCACGATATGGCGCGGCGCGGTACCGCGGTAGTGAAGCGGAGGCTGGAGGGAACGTTCACCATGAGAGCGCTCTGGAATGCACTGGGAGTTGGGTTGGTCCTGTCGCTGTGGGCCTGCGGGCCGACCGTCGGAGACGCCTGCACCACGAACGGCGACTGCGGCGGCGCGGAGTGCCTGCAGGGCGGCAACGCGCCGGGAGGTTACTGCTCCGTGAATTGCGGCAACGACAACGGTTGCCCCCACGGGTCCGCGTGCTGGAGGGGCTCCGGCCCGGGCTCCGGGAGCTGCCGCCTGATCTGCACCCGGAACGAGGACTGCCGGACCGGGTACACCTGCGCCGACACGGGGACGGCCCTGGTGTGCACCGTGCCCTGAACGGCGGGCCAGCTTGCGCGTGCCTTGGTATTTTGGTACCAATGTACCATCATGCCAAGACACGAAGGCGACTCGATCGTGGTGGAGCGGGTCCAGACCGGGATCCGGATGGAGAAGCGCCTGCTCAAGGTGCTCAAGGGGCTGGCGGAGTACCTGGACCTCACCCTGGGGGACCTGCTGGAGGGCGTGGTGCTCCACGCCTTCGAAGGGAAGGCGCCCTTCTCCAAGGAGACGCTGGCCAAGATCGCCGAGTTGAAGAAGGTCTACGGGCTGGAGCTGGGCGCCTCCGCCAGCCACCGGATGAGGGAGCGATGAGGCCCTGGCTGCGGGCGGCGGCGGGGATGTTCCTGGTGGCGGCGTCCGCGCGCGCGCTGCTGGGCCCGGACCGGCACGTCCAGGTCCTGGCGGGGGCGGAGGTCCTCTTCGCGGTGCTGTACGCCTGGCCGCGGGCGCCACGCTGGGCGGACGCGGGGTTGCTGGCGGTGATGGCAGTGGCGCTCTTGGCCCACGCCGCCCGCGGGGAGCTGGCGTACGTGCCCGCCGCGGCCGCCATCGCCATCGCCGCGCTCTGGCCGCCGCGGGCGGTGCGCGCGGAGGACCCGGAGGACGGCCAGGCGCTGCGGGTGTTCCTGCTTCGGGGGCCGGGGGAGTTTCCGCACCGCTCGCACCTCCGGGTGGCGCGCCTGTACCTGTCGCAGCTGCCGCTGGGCGAGGCGATCGAGCGCTTCGGCATGGACCTCCGCCGCTTCGCGCGTGCCAAGGGCGCGGCCGCGAAGTATCACCAGACCATCACCGTGGCCTTCCTGCTCCTGATGCGCGCGCGGCTGGCGGACGCCCCCGCGGGCGAAGGCTTCGACGCGTTCCTCGCGCGCAACCCGGACCTGGCGTCGGCGGGGTGCTTGAAGGCGTTCTACTCGGAAGCGGCGCTGGCCTCGGAGCTGGCGCGGCGGGACTTCCTCTTCCCCGACCGGGTGGCGAGCGCGCCGTGAAGCCGGAGCCCTTTCCGCTGGAGCGGTTCTTCGCGCGGTGGGAGTTCACCGCCACGCACCTCCTCGGGTCGTCCGACGTGGAGGGGATGCGGATGGACGAGCTTCTGGCCATGGCGGACGCGGAGTGCGCCGCCCTCTGGCGCGACCTCAAGCTCGGGTACACGGAGTCGCTGGGGCTCCCGCTGCTCCGGAAGGAGATCGCGTCGCTCTACCAGGGCGTATCCGAGGCGGAGGTGATGACCTTCACCGGCGCCGAGGAGGCCATCTTCGCGGTCTTCTCGGTGGCGCTGGGCGCGGGCGACCACGCGGTGGCGCCGGTGCCGGCGTACACGTCGCTGCTGGAGGTGGCCCGGTCCGCCGGCGCGGAGGTCACCGCGCTTCCCCTCCGGGCGGAGGGCGGCGCGTGGCGGCTGGACCTGGCGGAGCTGGAGCGGGCGATCCGGCCCTCGACGCGGCTGGTGGTCTGGAACTTCCCCCACAACCCGACCGGCGCGCTCCCCGACCAGGCGTGGTTCGACGCGGCGGTGAAGCTGGTGCGGGACCGGGGCGTCCGCCTGTTCTCGGACGAGGTGTACCGCTGGATGGAGCACGGCGGCGCCCAGCGGCTTCCGGCGGCGGTGGAGGTGGACCGGCGGGCGGTGAGCCTGGGCGTGATGTCCAAGTCCTTCGGGCTGGCGGGGTTGCGCGTGGGGTGGATCGCCACGCACGACCGGGAGCTCCTGGAGCGGGTGGCCGCGTTCAAGGACTACCTGAGCATCTGCTCCAGCGCGCCGAGCGAGGTGCTGGCCCTGATGGCGCTGCGCGCGCGGGAGCAGGTCCTGGAGCGGAGCGGGCGGCTGTTCGCGGCCGGGCGGCGCGCGGCGGACGCGTTCTTCGGGACGTGGGCGGAGCGGTTCCGGTGGATCCCGCCGCGGGGCGGCACGCTGTGCTTCCCGGAGTGGCTGGGCGGCGGGACGGTGGAGGCGCTGGCGGACGCGCTGGTGCGCGAGACGGGCGTGCTGATCGTCCCCGGTTCGCTGTTCGGGCTGCCGGGCGGGAACTTCCGGGTGGGCCTGGGCCGGGCCGCGGCACCGGAGGCGTTCGAACGCTTCGACGGCTTCCTGCGGAAGCGAGCCGGCTAGAAACCCGCAACAGAACGAGGGGGGGCCGGGAAGGCTTCCCGAGAACCGCGCGCGCTCACCAGGGCTTGAGCTCCGCGTCGTAGTGGTCCTGCTTGCGGGACTGGTCCACGAAGATGCGGTCCGGCAGCGGCGCCTGGCGCTGGATGGTCTTCTTGTCGCTCATGGCGGTGGTGGTGAGCAGGACGCGGACGTCCGCCTGCGGGTTCTGCTTCATCCACTGGTGGACCAGCTGCGGCCCCACCGCCGACGTCTTGTAGAAGCCGTCCTGGACGTCCAGGCGGTCCGTCTTCAGGCCGCCGTTGCGGATGGCCGATTCGATGGCGGCGCGGCCCAGTGAGTGGCCGGAGACGGTGGTGCGGCCGCGCTGGCCAGCGACGCCCTGCAGCGCGTCGGAGGCGGTGGTCCCGGTGTTCTTCACGTTGGACCAGTCGTTCTCCTGCTTCCACTCGGGGAGGACGAACACGGTGGGCGGTTGCTGGTTGAACGATTCGGCGATCCGCTTGGTCACCGGGCTGGACGCGTTGGGCTGCGACGCCCGGCCGCGCATGCCGTGGTAGTGGATCTGCGTCTGGTACGACTTCGTCGGGTCGGTGTTGTTGGCGAGGGAGGGCGGGACGACGGTCAGCACGGGCTTGCCGCCGTTGCCCGTACTGGTCGTGGCGATCAGCTTGGCGCCCTTGGCCAGCAGCGAGGAGTAGCTCGTCTGCGCCTCGCCGATGGACCGCGCCAGCTCCGGGTTGGACTTCGAGATCTGCGCCAGCTCCGCCTTGGAGAGGGTGTGGCCCTGGGAGATCTCGTAGCGCGGCGGCCCGGGGGTCTTGGCCGGGGCAGCCTCGAAGGTGTCGCGGATGGGCTTGGACACCAGCGGCGCGGAGCTGGCGCCGGCCTGGGCCGGGCGGGCCTGTTCGGGCTGAGGGCGGGGAGCGGAGGCGGCGGCGGTGACTTGCACGCCAGGTTGTCGGGCGAAGCCGGGCGCCGGTTCTCCCTGTGGTTGTAAGGACTTTGCGGCGGTGCGACGGAATTTCGCCTCAGTGTCCTCCGTCGCTCCGGGGCGGCGACGGCTTCGGATAGACGAGGCAAACCTGCGAGAAGAT